>NZ_CP026100.1:5336134-5659202 GCF_003722335.1 Caulobacter flavus | reverse complement strand
AAAATCTAAACCACTGATTGTATTGTGCGCGGCGATCGCCTATCCTCGTCCGCCGACGGGGATAGGCTTGTTCCCGTCAGGGCTGGCCGGGCGCCGGCGGCGCGTTGGCGGCCGGAGGATTGGGCTTCAGCAGTTCGGCCTCGATGGCCACCTGCACCTCGTCGCCCACGCCCATGGTCGAGCCGGGCTGCGGTACGCCGTAGGAGACGCCGAAGTCCGAGCGCTTGAAGCTGCCGGTCAGCGAGAAGCCGATGCGGGCGTTGGGGTCCATCGGCGGATAGCCGGTGTAGGCGCCGTTGAACCTGGCCTTCAGGGTCACCGGCTTGGTTACGCCGTGCAGGGTGAGGTCGCCGGTGACGTCCGCGGTGTCGTCGCCGGTCTTGCTCACCTTGGTCGAGCGGAAGGTGATGGCCGGGTACTTGGCCGCGTCCAGCCACTGGGGCCCCAGCAGTTCCTCGGTGAAGCCCTTGGGCGGGGCCGGCAGCAGCAGCGAGCCGGTCTTGATGCTGGCCTCGATGTGAGCGGCCTCGGGCGCCTTCGGGTCGAGGGTCAGCTTGGCGTCGAAGTCGGAGAAGCGCGCCGTGTACCAGGAGAAGCCCAAATGATTGACCTTGAAGCTGAGGTCGGCGTGGGTCTTGTCCAGCGTGTACTCGCCGGCCGGCAGGTCGGCGGGTGGCTTGGCGGCCGAGGCGGGCGCGGCGGCGGTTTCGCCGGCCGGCTTGGCCGGCGCGTCGGTCTTGGCCGTCTTCGGGTCGGAGCAGGCCGCGAGGGCCAGAAGCAGGGCGCCGCCGATCGCGAACTTCGAGGCGTAGGACATGGAACCTCCCTTTTTAAGGCGGGGAGGTTCGGCCCGGGGCGAGGGCGGGGTCAACCCCGGGCTGCGGCTCAGCTTGCCATTACTTCTTGCGCGCGGCGATCCAGGCGTCGGTCCGCGCCTCCAGCACCGCCAGCGGCGTCGAGCCGCCCAGCAGCACCAGGTCATGAAAGGCCCGCTCGTCGAACTTCGGGCCCAGCTGGTCCTGCGCCCGCTTGCGCAGCTCCAGGATCTTCAGCTCGCCGATCTTGTAGGACAGCGCCTGGCCCGGCCAGGAGACGTAGCGCTTGAGCTCGACCTCGATGTTGGTCGAGGACAGGGCGCTGTTTTCGGTAAAGCAGGCGCGGGCCTGCTCCAGGCTCCAGCCCTTCCAGTGCATGCCGGTGTCGGCCACCAGGCGGCAGGCGCGCCACATCTCGTAGGACAGGCGGCCGAACAGCTCGTAGGGATCGCGATAGATCCCCATCTCCTCGCCCAGCCATTCCGAATAGAGCCCCCAGCCCTCGCCGAAGGCGCTGAAGTAGAGGTTCTTGCGGAACTCGGGTCCGGCCTGCTCCTGGGCCAGCGAGGTCTGGACGTGGTGGCCCGGCGCGCCCTCGTGCAGCACCAGGGCGGGAAGTTCGTAGAGGCCGCGCTGGTCGAGGTCGGAGGTGTTGATCATCAGCCCGCCGGCCCGGCCCGTCTTCGGGTCGCCGCCGAAATAGCGCCCTGTGGTGTAGCCCTTCTCGATGCTGGCCGGCACGGGACGCACGCCGTAGGTCAGGCGTGGCAGGGTCCCGAAGTGGGCGGGCAGCTGGTCGTCGGCGCGCTTGGCGATTTCGCTGGCCTTTTCCAGCAGTTGCTGGCGGCTGGTGGCGTAGAAGCGCGGATCGGTGCGCAGGAAGGTCAGGAAGGCCGGCAGGTCGCCCTTGAAGCCGGCCTCCTTCATCACCGTCTCCATGCGGGCGCGGATGCGGCGCACCTCGGCCTGGCCGATCTCGTGCACCTGGTCGGGCGTCATGTCGGTGGTGGTGTAGCGCTTGACCAGGAAGGCGTAGTAGCGCTTGCCGTCGGGCAGGTCGCCGGCCGCCAGGCTCTTGGCCGACTTGGGCAGGTACTCGTCCCGCATGAAGGCGACGAAGCTGGCGCGGGCCGGGGCGACCTTGGCCTTCAGCACGGCCTCGCCCTCGGCGATCAGGGCGGCCTTGCGTTCGGCCGGCACGCTGGCGGGCAGGGCGCGCAGCGGGGCCAGCAGCGGGTCTTCGGCCGCCGGCGTGGCGGCGGCGCGCTGAGCGCGCTCCAGCACCGACTGGGCGGTCATCCGGGTATGGACGAAGCCGGTGGCGATCCCGCGGCGGGCCTCGGCGATGTTGGCGGCGTACCAGTCGGGCGCCTGGGCCAGCAGGGCGATCCACTTCCTGGCCTCGTCCTCGTCCTTCAGGCGGGCGCTGCTGGCCCGATAGAGCAGGGCGACGTCGAAGCCGCCGTCGCTGCTGAACGGCATGCGGCTCTCGTCGAACGACAGGCCGGCGAGCTTGTCGTCGAGGCTCCAGGCCAGGATCTGGCGGGTGAGCTTCTCGTCGTCGGACAGGCCCGAGGCGTCGACGTCGGCCAGCAGGGCCCTGGCCTTCTCGTACTTGGCCTTGCGGTCGGCGTCGGCCTTGGGGCCGACGGGCGGCAGCCGCCAGCGGGCGGCGTCCGAACCGCTTTCCTCGTCGTCGACGGCCGACACCGACTCGTAGGCCTTCACGGCCTGCGTCAACTGCGTCGAGGCCGCCTGGGTCGCGGCGTGCGCGCCGCTGGCCAGCAGCACGGCCGACAGGGCCGCGCCGGCGGCGAGGCGAAGAAGGTGGTGACGCATGGACGCTCCCCGGAATGGTCGACGAGGAGGTTAGAGCAGGATTTCGCGCCGGACCAAACGGCCCCGCTTCGCATCCGGATCAGAATATGAGGAAAGGAAAGAAAATGGAGCGGGCGAAGAGATTCGAACTCTCGACATCCACCTTGGCAAGGTGGCGCTCTACCACTGAGCTACGCCCGCGCACCGATTTTCTTGTCTCGTCCATCCGTCTCCGAGAAGGAGGGAATGGAGCGGGCGAAGAGATTCGAACTCTCGACATCCACCTTGGCAAGGTGGCGCTCTACCACTGAGCTACGCCCGCATCGAAGAGGCTGAAAACAGCGCCCCGCGACGAGGAGGCGGCTTATGGCAGAGCGTTCCGCGCTTGGCAAGCACTGTCGCGCAACTTCATTGGGGATGAATGCCGCACTTGCGGAACGGCCCGTTTCGACGGCTCATTGATCCCTTGGATTTGAGGGCGGGGCTCTGGGTTTGCGTCTGTTCGTGTTCGGATTGGGCTATGTCGGCGCCGCCTTCGCCGAATCTCTGGCCGCGCGGGGCTGGTCGGTCACCGCCACGGGGCGCACGCCCGAGGCGCGGGCCGCCGTCGAGGCCCAGGGCTTCTCCGCCGTAGACCCGGACGACAAGGCGGCCATGGTCGAGGCCATGCGCGGCGTGAACGCCGTGCTGGTCACCTCGCCGCCGACCGGCGAGGGCTGTCCGGCGCTGGAGGCGGTGATTCCCGCCCTGGCCGCGGCCGAGGCCTTTCCCGACTGGATCGGCTATCTGTCGACCACCGGCGTCTATGGCGACTTCGACGGCGGCTGGGTGTTCGAAGCGAGCCCGCTGAAGGCCCAGTCGGTCGAGGGCGCTCGCCGGGTGGGGGCGGAGCGCGACTGGCGTCAGGTGTGCCGCGGCATGGGCCTGACGATTGCCACCTTCCGGCTGCCGGGGATCTACGGCCCCGGCCGCAGCGCCTTCGACCGGCTGCGGGCCGGCGAGGGCCGCCGAATCGTCAAGCCGGGCCAGGTGTTCAGCCGCATCCACCGCGACGACATCGTCTCGGGCCTGCTGGCCTCGCTGGAGCGGCCTCGCGCCGGGGCGGTCTACAATCTGTGCGACGACGAGCCGGCTCCGCCGCAGGACGTCATGGAGCACGCCGCCCGTCTGCTGGGCGCGCCGGTCCCGCCGGACCTGCCGTTCAACGCCCTGGGCCTGTCGCCGGCCACCCGCCGCTTCTACGCCGAGAACAAGCGCGTCTCGAACGCCCTGGCCAAGGCCGAGTTGGACTGGCGGCCCGCCTACCCGACCTATCGCGAGGGGCTGGCGGCGATCCTGGCCGGCGAGCGCTAGGCGCCGGAGTGGATTCGGGGCGTGCGCGCCCCTATGGTCGCCGCCGGCGCGCGTCGCGCCGTCGGTGGCGGGGGTCCATGAGTATTCGCGATTTCGTTTCCAGGCTGAACCTCGTGCCCAGCCGTGTCGAAACCCTGGAACGAAGCGTTCGCAGCCTGGAGGCCACTGTGTCGGCGCTGGAGGCGCGCCTCGAAGAGCAGGCCGCGCGGCGCGACGGCGCGCTGGAGGCGCTCGGCGCCAAGCTCGACGTCCTGGCGGCCAGCGCTCGCAGGCCCGAGGTGCTGGTCTCCAACGACCAGGACATCGTGATCCTCGCCGACGGCTACTATTTTCTGTTTCCCGCCACGCAGCTGAACCACGCGATCTCGTACCTGCATCCGGACTTCGACATCGGCATGCGCCGGTTCGTGGCCGGCCACGTCCGGCCCGGCGTGCACTATGTCGACGTGGGGACCAATGTCGGGACGCTGGCGGCGATCGCCGCGCGGGGAATCGGCCCGACGGGACGCATCGTCACGGTCGAGCCGATCCCGGAGCTGGCGCACAACATCCGGCGCTCGCTGTTCCTGAACGGCGGGGGAACACCGGCCGAGCACCACGTCTGCTGCGCCGGCGGCGTGGGGGCGACGGGAACCGTCGAGTTCGACGTCTACGAATTCGACAGCCGCGTATCGACCCAGCATTCCTACAGCGACCGCCGCGACGCCGACCGCTTCCGAAAGATCAAGGTCGAGGTCCGCCCCATCGCGTCGCTGATCCCACCGGGCGACAACGACCTGGTGATCAAGCTCGACGCCGAGGGCGCCGAGCCGCAGCTGCTGGCGGCCCTGCTGACGCCCGGCGGTCCGCTGGCCGGCCGCGACACCGTTCTGGCGTTCGAATATGCGCGCGAGCACTGCGAGCGGGTCGGCGAGGATCCCGCGGCGCTGGTCGCGCTGCTGCGCGCGCACGGACTGTCTGGCTTCTACATCGACGCCTATTCGGGCCAGCCGACGACGCCGTTCGGCGAGGACAGCCTGGACGTGGCGGGCAACATCGTCGTGCGGATCGCGCGCGATCACGCCAGCCTGGCCTAGTCCTCCAGGTCTTCGTCCCCGAGATCCGCCGCGGCCCAGGCCGCCGCCGGGGCCTGGCCGGCCGAGCGGGCGCGGGCGGCGCGGGCCAGCCGGCGCGCGACCGGGTCGTCGTCCACCGGCGTGGCCAGCACGCGAGCCTCGGCCACGGCGGCGACCAGGCGTTCCAGGTCCTGGGGGCGCGACAGGCGGTGGTCGCCGTCCTTGATCAGCGAGAACACGACGTCGTCGCCCTTCAGCGCATTGGCCAGCTCCAGGGCGTGGGTCCACGGCACGTCCTCGTCCTGACCGCCCTGCAGCACGCGCACCGGCGCGTCGATGGGCACGGGGCCGGGCAGGATCGACCAGCGCGCGCCGTCCTCCAGCAGGTCGCGGGTGATGGCGTAGCCGCCGTCGTCGTACTCGGAAGGGCGGATCCAGAAGCCGTCGCGGGCGATGGCCGCCCTGGCCTCGTCCGACAGCTCGGGGCCCATCAGCTTGTCGGTGAAGTCCGGGGCCGGAGCGATCAGCACCAGCGCCTTCACCCGTTCGGGCCGGGCGATGGCCGCCAGGCAGGCCAGCCAGCCGCCCAGGGACGAGCCGACCAGCACCAGCGGGCCCTCGGTCACATCGTCAATCACCGCCAGCGAGTCGGCGCGCCAGCGGCTGATCGTGCCGTCCCTGAACGCGCCCGACGATTCGCCGTGGCCGAAATAGTCGAAGCGGACGTACGATCCGCCCGTCGCCAGGGCCTGGTCGGCCAGAACCTGGGCCTTCGTGCCGGTCATGTCGGAGTGGAAACCGCCCAGCCACACCACCGTCGGGCCCTCGCCGTCGATCCTGCGGTAGGCGAGACGCTGATTTTCCTCGCGCGGGTGGAAATCACGGACTTCGGTCATGGCGCGGCCTTGTTCGTTTCGCTAACTAACCCCTCCTAACCTCTTCAGAGCGCTGCGTGTCCATCCTTCCCGATGATTTCACCCTGCTGCAGGTGACTCCGGAACTGGAGACCGGCGGCGCCGAACAGACCACGATCGACGTCGCGCACGGCGTGGTCGCCCTCGGCGGCAAGGCCCTGGTGGCGACGCGCGGCGGCCGCATGGCCGCGCGGCTCGAGGCAGACGGCGGACGCCTGGCCCAGATGCCGGCCCAGTCGAAGAACCCGCTGGTGATGCTGGGCAACGCCGCCCGACTGATCGACCTGATCCGCCGCGAGAAGGTGACCCTGGTCCACGCCCGCTCGCGCGCCCCGGCCTTCTCGGCCCTGTGGGCGGCGCACGCCACCAGGACCCCGTTCATCGCCACCTATCACGGGGTCTACAACGCCAAGTCCAGCCTCAAGCGCTGGTACAACGCGGTGATGACCAAGGGCGACCTCGTCATCGCCAACTCCGAGTACACCCGCGCCCACGTCATCGCCGAGCACGGCGTCCATCCCGACAGGGTGGTGGCCATCCCGCGCGGCGTGGACCTGTCGCGCTTCGAGCCCAGCTTCGTCTCGGCCGACAGGGTTGAGACCCTGCGCAAGGCCTGGGGCGTGGCCAGCGACGAGCGCCGGCTGAAGGTGCTGCTGGCCGGCCGCCTGACCCGCTGGAAGGGGCAGGGCCTGGCCATCGAGGCCGTGGCGCGGCTCAAGGCGCTCAGCGACACGCGGGTGCTGCTGCTGCTGGCCGGCGACGACCAGGGCCGCAAGGGCTACCGCGCGCAGCTCGAGCACATGATCGCCCAGGCGGGCCTGGAAGACAGCGTGCGCCTCGTCGGCCACTGCGACGACATGCCGGCCGCCTACCTGCTGGCCGACCTGGCCATCGCGCCGTCGCTGGAGCCGGAAGCCTTCGGCCGCACGGCGGTGGAGCCGCAGGTCATGGGCCGTCCGGTGATCGCCGCCGACCACGGCGCCACGCGCGAGACCGTGATTCCGGGCGAGACCGGCTGGCTGGCCGCGCCCGGCGACGTCGAGGCCTGGGCCCAGGCGCTGAACGACGCCTGCGAGGCCGGCGCAGCGGGGCGCCAGGCGATGGGCATGGCGGCGCGCGCGCGTGCGCGACGGTTGTATTCTGTGGACGCGATGGTCGAGGCGACCCTTAAGGTCTATGCGCGCGTCATGGCCGCCCGGAAGGCTGGGGCGGACGTTTTGGAGTCGAAGGGTTGAGCAAGGAGATCAAGAAGGTCCTGGTCATCAAACTGGGCGCGCTGGGCGACTTCGTCCTGGCCCTGGCGGCGATGAAGAAGATCCGCGAGGCCCATCCGCGCGCCAAGATCACCCTGCTGACCACCCCGCCCTTCGAGGCCTTGGCCCGCCTGTCGCCCTATTTCAACGCGGTCGAGGTGGACGGCCGTCCCAGCGACGCCGGCGACCTGTTCAAGATGCTGGGCCGTATCCGCAAGGCCAAGTACGACCGGGTCTACGACTTGCAGACCAACAACCGCACCGGCTGGTACTTCCAGGCCCTGCGGCCGTTCCCGCCGCAGTGGTCGGGCATCGCCAACGGCGCCAGCCTGCCCCAGCGGGGGCGGGCCCGCTATCACATGCACACGCTGGAGCGGCACGCCGACCAGCTGCGCCAGGCCGGCATCTGGCCCGACGCGCCGACCGAGCCGGGCAGCGCCCCGCCGCCGGACCTGTCGTGGATCCTGCGCAAGCACAAGGACGCCCGCCCGGTGGCCGGGGCGGTGACGCCCAAGCCCTACGTGCTGCTGGTGCCCGGCGGCTCGGCCCACCGGCCCGAGAAGCGCTGGCCGGTCGAGAGCTACGCCCAGCTGGCGGCGCTCCTGAAGTCCAAGGGCCTGGACATCGTCATCATCGGCGGTCCGCAGGAAAGCGCCATGGCCCGCCAGATCCAGAAGGCCGCCGGCCAGGCCCGCGACCTCACCGGCCGCACCGACTTCGCCCAGCTGGCGGTGCTCGGCGCCAAGGCCGCCCTGGTGGTCGGCAACGACACCGGCCCCACGCACCTGCTGGCGGCGGCCGGCGCGCCGACCATCGCCCTGTTCTCCGACGCCTCGGACCCGGCCCTGTGCGGTCCGCGCGGCCATGTGGCGGTGATCAAGTCGCCGGACCTGAAGGCCCTGCCGGTCAGCACGGTGGCCAGCACGGCGATCTCGCTGCTGCCGCGCTGAGGGCGTCTAGAGCGGCCGGGCCATGAACACTCGGGCGGCTTCGTCCAGCCCGCGCGCCAGGTGCTCGGCGCGGATCGCCGCCATGCCCGGCGTCAGTTCGTCGACCGCTACGAACCCCAGCCGCGCGTAGTACGGCGCGTTCCAGGGTACGTCGCGGAAGGTCGACAGGACCAGCACGCCGCCGTGGCCCAGGCGTTCGCCCGCGGCGTCCAGCAGGGCCGCGCCGATGCGGCGGCCGGCGAAGGCAGGCAGGACGTCCAGCTGCTCCACATAGAGTCCTCCCTCCAGCGGGCGGAACATGACGAAGCCGGCGACGATCCCGTCCTCGGCCTGGGCGACCAGCAGGCCGCCTTCGACGATTCGCCGCGCCAGGGTCGGGGCCGGGGTGGGCTCGTCGGCGGCGATGGCGTCCATCAGGCCCAGGAAACGCTGGGCCGAGGCGCGTTCGAGCGCGCGGATCGTCTCAACCTCGACGACGCGCGCGGGACGTAGCAGGATGGGCGCGGGGGCGCTGTTCATCTGGAACCAAGCCGGAAACTGGACGGTTTAGGGTTCCGAGTTAACGAGGAGTCCGTCAATGCGCATCACCCCCGGCAAGCCGTACGCCCCCCGCGCCCTGCCTGGCCGCGAGGCGTTCCAGCCGGACACCAGCGGCAACAGCGCCGGCGCCCAACTGGCCATCGGACTGGCCCTGGCCGGCGGCGCGGTCCTGGCCGCGACGCTGCTGGGCCGTCGCCACGAGCGGGTGATCGACGACGAAGAGTATGCGGTCGGCTACGCCGAGATGCACGAGCCGGTCGCCCATCAGCCCAAGCCGCTCACCAGCCTGCTGCTGCCGCCGCTGTTCATCGCCATGACCCTGTCGGGCCTGCGGACCTGGAACGCGCCATCGAGCCCGGCCCGCACCCGGGCCCTGACCCTGTGGAGCCTGACCCAGGGCTTCAACGCCCTGTGGTTGGCCTTCGGCACACGTCGCGGCGGCGGCCAGCTGGCCGTGGCCACCGCTTCGCTGGGCGCGTCGGCGGCCTATGCCGTCGAGGCCCGCAAGGTCGGCGGCGCCTCGGCGCCCGATCTGGGCTGGCTGGGCGTTGCCAACGCCCTGACCGCCCAGCTGTGGCGGCGGTCGCCCGTGCGTCCCACCTTGCACTAGTCCGCCCGGCGCGGCTTTCTCCCCGTCTTCGAGCGGGGAGGGGCCATGCGGATTCGGTTCGGACACCTGGCGGCGGCCGCGATCCTGTTCGCGGTGGAGGTCGTGATCGCGCTGTTCGTGCGCGACGCCTTCGTGCGGCCCTATCTGGGCGACGTGCTGGCCACGGCCATGGTCTATTTCGCCGTACGCGGGGCGACGCCCCTGGGGCGGGCCGCAAGCGCCGTCGCCGCCCTTGGCCTGGGCCTCGTCATCGAACTGGGCCAGGCCCTGCACGTGCTCGATCATCTGTGCCTGGGCGGCGTGCGCTGGGCGCGGGTGGTGTTCGGCGGCGTCTTCGACCTGAGGGACCTGGCCTGCTACGCCGCCGGCGTCGGTCTGGCCGTGCTGCTGGATCGCCGCTGATGGGGCCAGGCATTCGCCGTCGGATGAGGCGCCGGGCGCGTCGCTCACGGTTTCCGGCGCCGCTCAACCAGGCATTGATGTTCGTCCACAGTCGCTCCACAGCGCTCGCAGAACGCCGGTATTGACTTCCGCTGCCTAACCTTTACGCATTCGCCCCGGCTTTTGAGATCGCCTCTCACGAGCGCGCGCCGCCAGGGGACGACGGCCGAAAAAACAAGCCTGTTGCGGGGGGAAGCGGTTGGCCTTCGACGACGCGACCTATGACGATGGCGTGCTCGCCGTCCGCACGCCCCGTGGGACGGGCTGGCGGCCCAAGGCCACGCGGCCGGCCTGGCGGCTGGCCGAGATCGGCGTCGCCGGAGGGCTGGCGGCCCTGCTGCTGGTGCTCTTCTGGCTGGACCTGCGACCCGACATCGAGACCGCGCACCAGCAGCCGTTCTTCTGGCTGAAGATGGTCTATACCGCCGCCCTGGCCGCGGCGGGCTTCGACGGCTTGGCGCGGCTGATCCGGCGCGGGCCGCCCGCGCCCACGGCGATCATCGTGGCCGTCGTCGCGCTGCTGGTCTTCGCCGTCGGCGGCGTGACCGAAGCCACTCAGATGGAGCCGGCCAAGCTGGCGCGCCTGTTCTCGCCGGCCTCGGTGGGGGCGTGCTTCTTCAACATCGCCGCCCTGGCCCTGCCGACCCTGTTGCTGGCGCTGACGGTGCTGCGCGGGGTCGAGACCGAAAGGCCGCTGCTGGCCGGCTTCGCCGGGGGGGTGTTCGCCGGCGGCCTGGCCGCCAGCGTCTACGGCCTGCACTGCCCGCACTCGACCTTCGTGTTCGTGGGCCTGTGGTATCTGGGCGGCGTGCTGCTGTGCGGCCTCGCCGGCGCCGCCCTCAACCGCCTGGCCGCCCACTGAGATCCCGCCTCAAGGCGCGGCCAGCTCGACCCGCTGCAGCACGCGCCCGCCGCGATCGAAGGCCGTCAGCCGCACGGCCGGGCCCTCGCCGCCGGTGAAGATCAGGTCGCGGGCCGGATCGAACGGCGCCAGGCCCGCCAGCCCGACGATCACCGCCCGCGAAGCCTCGGGCGCCGGCGGCGCGGCGACCAGAGATTCGATGCGGCCCACATGCTCCAGCAGGTCGTCGGCCGCCAGGTCGCGCACGAAGCGGCGCGCGGCCGCGCGGATCCTGCCGACGGGCGGCGCCGGTTGCTCGGACGGGGAGGGGGCTTGGAAGGTCATGGTCGTTTCTCCTGAGGGGTCAGGCCGACGGACCGCACGACAAAAAACCCCGCGCCTTGGAAGGAGCGGGGTTCGAGGATCCTGCGATCTCGATGCGGCGGTCGCTTAAGACGCGCGCGTTCGTCCCGTTCCTGGAGGCCAGGCGGTAATAAGTACGGTGAGAAGAAGCGCGCGGGCGGAGACGGGCAGCGCGAGGCCGGCGGCGGTCGGGCGACCGGCGCTGAAGGCTTCGACGTGGCTCAGGCCCATGGGCATGAAGATGCCGTCTCCAGGTGACGGAATGGCTTCTAGCAGCCCTTCGACGGGTTGGTCAGCAAGAAACTGTCCTTTGTCTTGCTCGGAAACGAAAAAGGCCCTCCCGGCGAACCGGAAGGGCCCTCGTTCCCGCCGGGGCGGAAAGGCTTACTCGGCGGCGGCCTTGCCGGCGGCGGCGGCGAACTTGGCGTTCAGTTCGCCCGAGATGTAGCGCTTGGCCATGGCGGCCGTCGACAGCGCGCGGATCTTGCCGGCGTGGCCGGCCGAGCCGAACTGCTCGAAGCGGTCCTGGCAGACCTTGCGCATCGCGTCCTTGGCGGGCTTCAGATAGGCGCGCGGGTCGAACTCGTGCGGCTTCTCGATCAGGATCTTGCGCACCGCGCCGGTGATGGCCAGGCGGTTGTCGGTGTCGACATTGACCTTGCGCACGCCGTGCTTGATGCCGCGCTGGATCTCTTCCACCGGCACGCCCCAGGTCTGGGGCATCTCGCCGCCATAGGCGTTGATGATGTCCTGCAGTTCCTGCGGCACCGAGCTGGAGCCGTGCATCACCAGGTGGGTGTTGGGCAGGCGGCGGTGGATCTCCTCGATCACGTTCATGGCCAGGACGTCGCCGTCCGGCTTGCGCGTGAACTTGTAGGCGCCGTGGCTGGTGCCCATGGCGATGGCCAGGGCGTCGACGCCGGTGGCCTGCACGAAGTCGACCGCCTGGTCCGGATCGGTCAGCAGTTCGTCATGCGACAGCTTGCCTTCGAAGCCGTGGCCGTCCTCGGCCTCGCCCATGCCGGTCTCCAGCGAGCCCAGCACGCCCAGTTCGCCCTCGACCGAGACGCCGCAGGCGTGAGCCATCTCGACCACCCGGCGGGTGACCTCGACGTTGTACTCGTAGCTGGCGGGGGTCTTGGCGTCCTCCATCAGCGAGCCGTCCATCATCACCGAGGTGAAGCCGTACTGGATCGCCGTGGCGCAGGTCGCCGGGCCGTTGCCGTGGTCCTGGTGCATGCACACCGGGATGTGCGGGTAGATGTCGACCAGGGCGTCGATCATCTTGGCCAACATGATGTCGTTGGCGTAGTTCCGCGCGCCGCGCGAGGCCTGGATGATGACCGGGCTGTCGACCGCGTCGGCGGCCTCCATGATGGCCAGGCCCTGCTCCATGTTGTTGATGTTGAAGGCGGGCAGCCCGTACTCATGCTCCGCCGCATGGTCCAGCAACTGCCTAAGCGTGATCCTCGCCACGTATTTCTCCTGCAAGCTTTGAAGTCGTTGGTTGGTTCTTGTTGTTGGGGCGCGACGCTTTTGCGTTCTTTGCCCGGGTGTCTCGGGACCGGTTCCTCGTCCGGCGCCCGAGAGCGGAGGCCCGCGCCCCGAAAGACTCGGGAGCGGGCGTTCCGACTTGGCTGATGGACCCGCGGCCGTCTTCGGCTCGCCGGGATCCTCCCTTTAGGCTTCGAGAGCCGCGACGCCCGGAAGCGTCTTGCCCTCCATCCATTCCAGGAACGCGCCGCCCGCCGTCGAAACGAAGGTGAAGTCGGCCGACACGCCCGCATGGTTCAGCGCCGCGACGGTATCACCGCCGCCAGCGACCGCCACGATCTTACCCGATTTCGCGAGCGACGCGGCGTGTTTCGCCGCCGAAACGGTCGCCTCGTCGAAAGGTTGCACCTCGAACACGCCCAGCGGGCCGTTCCAGATCAGGGTGAGGCTCTGGTCCATGGCCGCCAGAAGCTTCCTGGCGCTCTCCGGACCGGCGTCGAGGATCAGGTCGTCGGCCTGCACTTCGTCCAGTTGGCGGACGGCGGTCTCGACGCCCGGGGCGACCTTCTTGGCCACGACCACGTCGACCGGCAGCAGCAGCTCGCAGCCGGCGGCGTCGGCCTTCTTCATGATCTCGCGGGCGGTGTCGGCCAGATCCTTTTCGCAGAGCGAGCCGCCGACGTCGTGGCCCTGGGCGAAGAGGAAGGTGTTGGCCATGCCGCCGCCGATGGCCAGGCGGTCCAGCTTGGCGACCAGGTTGTTGAGCAGGTCGAGCTTGGTCGAGACCTTCGAGCCGCCGACGATGCCGATCACCGGCTTCTTGGGGTTGCCGAGGGCGGCGTCCAGGGCTTCCAGTTCGCGCTGCATGGCCAGGCCCGGATAGGCCGGCAGCAGCTTGGCCAGGCCTTCGGTCGAGGCGTGGGCGCGGTGGGCGGCGCTGAAGGCGTCGTTGACGTAGACGTCGCCGTTGGCGGCCAGGGCGGCGGCGAACTCGGCGTCGTTCTTCTCTTCGCCGGCGTGGAAGCGGACGTTTTCCAGCAGGGCGACGCCGCCGTTCTCGAGGCCGTCGACGACCTTGGCGGCTTCAGGGCCGACGCAGTCCGAAGCGAAGGCCACCGGCTGCTCCAGCAGCGCCGACAGCGGCTCGGCCACGAAAGCGAGGCTCATCTCCGGCACGACCTTGCCCTTGGGACGGTCGAAGTGGGCCAGCAGGACGACCTTGGCGCCGGCCTTGGACAGGAAGGCGATGGTCGGCAGGGCCGCGCGCAGGCGGGTGTCGTCCGTGATCCGGCCGCCGTCGACGGGCACGTTGAAGTCCACCCGGACCAGGGCGCGCTTGCCGGCGAGGTCGGCGGTGTCGAGGGTGCGGAAGGTCATGGGCGTCTTTCAGGCTTGGGTTTGCTGGCGTCGGCGCTTCCAATCGAGGGGGACGCAGATGCGACGCTCGATGCGTCCGTCCCAGTCGGTTTGAAGGCCGTGGCGATTGAGGTGGGCGACGATCTCGTGACCGATGGCGACCGCCGCCTCGTTGGTGTCTTCGCGGGAGCCGTAGTTCAGGTAGAGGCCACCGCCTCCAGCCGCGGAATCGGTGTCCTGCATGTGATAGAACGCATAGCCCCGCGAAGGGCGGCCGGCGTTCGCGGCCTCTTCCATCTCGTCCCAGATCTCGCCGGAGCCGCACGTGCCGCAGCACGAGAAGTTCTGGCGCGAGATCACGCCGTCGGCTTCGAGGGCGGCGAAAGCCGCATCGAGGCGATCGCAGTCGGTCTGCATCGTCCATTCCGCCTCGCGGGCGGCGTGGGCCGCCAGGGCGGCGTCGGCGCAGCGCTCCGCGAACGGGCGCAGGACGGCGGGCTCGTAGTGCGGATAGCCGACGACCGCGACGGCGTCCCCCACGACCTCGTCACGCGTGGCGAAGCCCCCCGCGATCTTCTGGTCGATATACTGGCTGAGCTCCTCGACGACCTCGTCGAACGGCGGCGCGGGCTCCACGGGCGGCTTGGACTTGCCGAAAGCGAAACCCAAGATGCGTTGCAACCAAGATCCCAGCAACCGTCGCCCCTCCGGCGTCACCGCGTTCCCATTCGAAGTCGTCGATCGCTTCGGCGCGACCGGAAGACGAAGGGCGCCGATCCTTCGGGACCGGCGCCCTTGCAGGCTCTTAGAGGAACTTCGCCATTTCCAGAGCGGTGTCGCTCATGCGGGTCGCGAAGCCCCATTCGTTGTCGTACCAGCTGAGCACGCGGGCCAGCTTGCCCTCGATGACCTGCGTCTGGGGCAGGGCGGCCGTCGAGCTGGCGGCGATGTGGTTGAGGTCGCTCGAGACCAGCGGGTCGGTGGTCACGGCCAGGACGCCCTTCATCGGGCCGTCGGCGGCCGCCTGCAGGGCGGCGTTGATCTCGGCGATCGTGGTCTCGCGGCCGGTGACGACCTTCAGGTCGATGACCGAGACGTTCGGGGTCGGGACGCGGATCGACGAGCCGTCGAGCTTGCCCTTCAGTTCCGGCAGGACCAGGCCCAGGGCCTTGGCGGCGCCGGTCGAGGTGGGGATCATGCTCAGGGCCGCGGCGCGGGCGCGGTAGAGGTCCTTGTGCATGGTGTCCAGCGTCGGCTGGTCGCCGGTGTAGCTGTGGATCGTGGTCATGTAGCCACGCTCGATGCCGACCAGGTCGTGCAGGACCTTGGCCACCGGGGCCAGGGCGTTGGTGGTGCACGAGCCGTTCGAGACGACGATGTCGTCGGCGGTCAGGGTCTCGTGGTTGACCTTGTAGACGATGGTCTTGTCGGCGCCGTCGGCGGGAGCCGAGACCAGCACGCGCTTGGCGCCGGCCTTCAGGTGCAGGGCGGCCTTGTCCTTGGCGGTGAAGATGCCGGTGCACTCGAAGGCGATGTCGACGCCCAGGTCGCCGTGCGGCAGCTCGTCGGGGTTGCGGATCGCGGTGACCTTGATCTTGCCCGTGCCGACGTCGATCCAGTCCTCGCCCGAGGTGACGACGCCCGGGAAGCGGCCGTGCACGCTGTCGTAGCGCAGCAGGTGCGCGTTGGTCTCGACCGGGCCCAGATCGTTGATCGCCACCACCTCGATGTCACGGCGGCCGTGCTCGGCGATGGAGCGCAGCACGAGGCGGCCGATGCGGCCGAAGCCGTTGATGGCGACGCGAAGGGCCATGTGGTCTTTCTCCTCACGATCGGACCCGCTCGGAAGCGAGCGGCGTTCCTTGATTTTGCAGGGGGTTTCGCGGTCGAAAGCGGCGAAGTCAAGCCCAGGAACGCTCACAACACATTAGCTATTGTTGTGACGCTCGTTACATCGCCCAATTGTGGTCACGCCGGGTGGCGAAGTCGGCGACGATCTATATGTTGCGCCGCATGATGGGAACTTGCCGATGACACCGGGCGAAGGAAGCGCCCTCGACCTGGCCGCGCGGCGGCTCGAGCGCGCCGTCGCGAACCTGGAGCAGAAGATCGCCGCCGAACGGGCCGAGCGCGAGCGCGCCGCCGCCCTGCCGGCGTCGGGCGACCTGTTCGAGACGCCGGCCGCCGTCGCCGACGCCGCGGTGGTCGAGAAGGCCGCCCAGCTGGCCGCCGACCTGGAGGCGGCCCGCGTGCGCGAGCGCGCCCTGGAAGAAGCCGGCGAGCAGGCCAGCGAGGCCCTGGGCCGCGCCATCGCCGAGATCCGCGCCGCCCTGGGCGACGAGAGCCTGATCGGCGAAGGCGTCCACGACGACGAGGAGGAGGGCGCTGCGCCCGCCGGTTTCGTCGCGGACGAAGCCGAAGACGAACCTGAAGCGTTGTACGACGAGGACGACCCGCCGTTCGACCCCGACCCGCCCGCGAAGGCCTGAGCCCATGGCGCAACTGACCATCCACGTGAACGGCCGTCCCTACAGCGTCGGCTGCGAAGACGGCCAGGAGGCCCACCTCCTGGAGATCGCGCGCCTGTTCGACCGCCAGGTCCGCCAGGTCAGCCAGGAGGTCGGCCAGCTGGGCGAGACCCGCCTGTTCCTGATGGGCGCCCTGCTGCTGGCCGACGAGCTGTCTGACCTGAAACTGCGCCTGGCCCACAACCAGTCGGAACTGGCCCGCCTGCAGAACGAACAGACCCGCGTCGAAATCCGCGCCATCAAGGCCATCGACGCCGCCGCCGAGCGCATCGAGAAGCTGGCGGCGGGGTAAAACGGGGCGCCGCGTCAACGCGGCGCTGGCGCCGACGCTCCCGAACCCCTATCTTGTTCAGCGGCGGGTCGTGCTGCGGCTCTCGTCGAAGATTTCTATTCCCAGGGACCTTAATCTCTCTATCGGGATCTGTTCCCTCCCGTGGCCGTGGCTGCGGGAACACGGAGCCCACCTGTATCTAACAGGTTCGAGTGGATTGAAACGTCTTCACGGTTCTTCGCGGCGCCGCCACCCTTTCCCCTCTTGTTCACCTTTTGGTTCGTGCCATAATCCTCGACATGGCCACGCCGCAGAAGAAATCGACGACGCGCAAGGCGGGTTCGACCCAGCGGGAGCGTCCGATCGTGTATCGCGGGATCAAGATCCAGCCGATGCTGGGCGAGCGGTCGCCGCTCGCCAAGTCCATTCGGGAAGGCTTCCGCGCCATGAGCGATACGACGCGTGCCCCCGCGACCGAAGACTAGATTTCCGGCGGCCCGCTCGGTCTTCATAAACTGCCCGTTCGATCGCGATTTTCAGCCGATCTTTCGGGCGATGGTGTTCACCATCGTCATGTGCGGCTACCACCCCCGCTGCGCACTGGACTCGACGGACGGCGCCGAGGTCCGGGTCGACAAGATCGCCCGGCTGATCGGCGAATGCGACTGGGACATCCATGACCTGTCGCGGGTCGAGGTCGAGCCGGGCGGCCTGCCGCGGTTCAACATGCCGATGGAGCTGGGCATTCACCTGGGCGCCCGCCTGCTCGGCGAGGGGCGCCACCGCCGCAAGCGCGCTCTGATCCTCGACGCCGATCGCCATCGCTACGATGCGGCCCTCTCGGACATTAACGGTCAGGATATTGAGGCGCATCGCAACGATCCGGATGAAGCCATTCGCTGCGTCCGGGACTGGCTGTCGGACCATCGCCCCCGCGATGCGCCTCCCTTGGCCGGTGCGGGCGCAATGCGAGACGACTACCGGCTGTTCAACGTGGAATTCGCCGAACTTCTGCCTCGGCGACGCCTGGAACCGCAGACGCTGACACATAGCGACTTCGTCTACTCCATCCATGACTGGATCGAGTTCTGCGCCGACCGCGCGTTTATTGGATGACACCGGCATGACCATCGCCGACCCCGCCGCCGCCAAGGCCGCCCTGCGCGTCTTCGTGCGCAATCGCCGCAAGCAGCTGGCCCTGGAGCATCCCGAAGCCGACTGGAAGCTGGTCGACGTGGCCAGCGAGCCGCTGTCGGCGCGCTTTCCCGATCCGCGCGGCAAGGTCGCGGCGCTCTATCACGGCCTCGGCTCGGAGGTTTCGGCGCGGGCGCTGGCCGACTGGCTGGCCGAGCAGGGCTGGAGCCTGGCCCTGCCCAGCGTCGAGGGCGCCGATCCGCGCGGCAAGGGCGGCCACATGGTGTTCCGCGCCTGGACCCCGGGCGAGCCCCTGGCCCGCGACGCCATCGGCCTGGTCGCGCCGGTCGCCGGCAATCCCGTCGTCCAGCCCGATCTGGTGTTCGCGCCGCTGCTGGGCTGGGACCGCGAGGGGCGGCGCCTGGGGCAGGGCGGAGGCTACTACGACCGGGCTCTGGAAGACCTGCGGCGGCGCAAGCCGGCCTTCGTCGTCGGCCTCGGCTACCAGGGGCAGGAGACCCACAACCTGCCCGACGAGCGTCACGATCAACGATTGGACGCGATCTTGACCGAAAACGAGTATATCGAGGTCCGAAAGGACTGATCGATCATGCGTTTTGCTTTCTTCGGCGACGTCGTCGGCAAGTCGGGCCGCGACGGCCTGGCCGACCACCTGCCGGGCCTTCGTCGCCAGCTGGGCCTCGAGTTCGTCATCATCAACGCCGAGAACGCCGCCGCCGGCTTCGGCATCACCGAGAACACCGCTCGCGAGCTGTTCGACGCCGGGGCGGACTGCCTGACCCTGGGCAATCACAGCTGGGACCAGCGCGAGGCGCTGACCTACATCGTGCGCGAGCCGCGCCTGATCCGTCCGGCCAACTATCCGGTGCTGTCCGACGCGCCTGGCCGGGGCAGCCACCTGTTCCAGACCGACTCGGGCAAGACCGTGTTCGTCGTCAACCTGCTGGGCCGGGTGCACATGGACGCCATGGACGACCCGTTCGCCGCCGCCGACCGCGAGCTCGACAAGGCGCCGCTGGGCCAGGTCGCCGATGCGGTGATCGTCGACATGCACTGCGAGGCCACGTCCGAGAAGATGGCCATGGGCCACTATTGCGACGGCCGCGCCAGCCTGGTGGTGGGCACCCACACCCACGTGCCGACCGCCGACTGCCAGATCCTGACCGGCGGCACCGCTTACCAGACCGACGCCGGCGCCTGCGCCGACTACGACAGCGTCATCGGCAACCAGAAGGAAGAGCCCCTGCGGCGCTTCACCACCAAGATCAGCGGCGGCCGCTACCAGCCCGCCAGCGGCCCGGCCACGGTCTGCGGCGTGTTCGTCGAGACCGACGACCGCACGGGCCTGGCGGTCCGCGTCGAGCCGATCCGGGTGGGCGGACGCCTGAGCCAGAGCGTGCCGGCCGTTTGAAGTCTGGAGATCTCTCCCTTCCGGGAGAGGGATCAAGAACCTTCAATCCACTCCCGCTTGCATCCGTCACGATCGGCGGCTCATCCTCGACGTCGAGGCAAGCACAGGAGTCCTCCATGACCGACGCCGCCGTCTACACCGCCAAGGCCCACGCCGTGGGCGGACGCCAGGGAACCGCCAAGACCGACGACGGCCACCTGGACGTCAAGCTGGGCTATCCCAAGTCGATGGGCGGCGACGGGCAGGGGACCAATCCCGAGCAGCTGTTCGCGGCCGGCTATGCGGCCTGCTTCCTCGGCGCGCTCGGGCTGGTGGCCCGCGGCCAGGGCGTCAAGCTGGGCGAGCATAGCCTCGACAGCGAGGTCGACCTGATCAAGGACGAGGTCAGCTTCCACATCGGCGTGCGCCTGACCCTCAACGCCCCCGAGGTCGACCGCGCGGTGGCCGAGGACCTGCTGCACAAGGCCCACCAGGTGTGCCCGTACTCCAAGGCCACCCGCGGCAACGTGGTGGTGGAGCTGAAGGTCGCCTGACCTGATCGCGACCGGCGATGGAATGGGAAGGCCGCGAGCGCCGCCTGGGGTGACAAGATGCGTCTCCAGGCGGTAGAAGCGCCGCCAACCCGTTTCATCGTCAGATCAGAGAAGAGCCTCCGAATGGCCGGCCACTCGAAATTCAAGAACATCATGCACCGCAAGGGCCGCGCGGACGCCGCGCGCTCCAAGCTGTTCTCCAAGCTGTCGCGCGAAATCACCGTGGCGGCCAAGACGGGTCTGCCCGACCCGGCCATGAATCCGCGCCTGCGCCTGGCCGTGAACAACGCCAAGGCCGAAAGCCTGCCCAAGGACGTCATCGAGCGCGCCATCAAGAAGTCGCAGATGGGCGACGCGGGCGACTACACCGAGATCCGCTACGAGGGCATGGGCCCGGGCGGCGTCGGCGTGATCGTCGAGGTGCTGACCGACAACAAGAACCGCGCCGCCAGCAACGTGCGCTCGCTGTTCTCCAAGCACGGCGGCGCCCTGGGCGCCACCGGCTCGGTGACCTTCAACTTCGACCGCCTTGGCCAGATCGAGTATCCGGCCGCCAAGGCCAGCGAAGACGACATGATGGAGGCCGCCATCGAGGCCGGCGCCCAGGACGTCGAGAGCGACATGGGCGAGGACGGCGGTCACACCGTCTACACCGCCTTCGAGGACCTCAACGAAGTCTCGGCCGCGCTGGAAGCCAAGTTCGGCGAGGCCTCGTCGACCAAGATCGTCTGGAAGCCCAAGCTGCTGAACGAGGTCACCGGCGACGCCGTGGCCACCCTGATGAAGCTGCTCGACGGCCTGGACGAGGACGACGACGTCCAGAACGTCTATTCCAGCGCCGACATCAGCGAAGAAGACCTGGCCAAGCTGGGCTGATCCTTCCCGATCGACGACAAAGCGGCCGCTCCGGGCAACCGGGGCGGCCGTTTTGCTTTGCGGGCGGCGACCGCTCTGCTATCCCGTCGCTCCATGAGTTTCGTTCGGAAGATCGCGCGAATTATCCGCCCGGCGTGACGCCGCCGGACGAGAGCTCCAGCGCGCGCCGGGTTCACCCGCCCTTCTTCCGACATTCCAGAGCTGGATAGCCTTCCCATGGCCGACGACGCCGCGCCCGCCCGCGACTACCGCGAAACCGTCTTTCTTCCCGACACGCCGTTCCCGATGCGCGCGGGCCTGCCCAAGAAGGAGCCCGAGATCCTGGCGGGCTGGGCGGCCCTGTCCGACAAGGGCCTCTACGGCGCCGTGCGCGCCAGGCGCCAGGCCGACGGCGCGCCGCTGTTCGTGCTGCACGACGGCCCGCCCTACGCCAACGGCGCGATCCACATCGGCCACGCCCTGAACAAGACGCTGAAGGACTTCGTGATCCGGTCGCGCTTCGCCTTGGGCTACGACGTCGACTACGTGCCCGGCTGGGACTGCCACGGCCTGCCGATCGAGTGGAAGATCGAAGAACAGTTCCGCGCCAAGGGCCGCCGCAAGGACGAGGTCCCGGCCGAGGAGTTCCGTCGCGAATGCCGCGCCTACGCCGCCGGCTGGATCGAGGCCCAGAAGGTCGAGTTCCAGCGCCTGGGCGTGCTGGGCGACTGGTGGAACCGCTACGCCACCATGGACTTCACCTCGGAAGCCAAGATCGTCGAGGAATTCCACCGCTTCGCCACCAGCGGCCAGCTCTATCGCGGCTCCAAGCCGGTGATGTGGAGCCCGGTCGAGCGCACGGCCCTGGCCGAGGCCGAGATCGAGTATCACGACCACGTCTCGCCGACGATCTGGGTCAAGTTCCCGGTCGTCGAGGGCTCGGACGCGACCCAGGGCGCCAAGCTCGTCATCTGGACGACCACGCCCTGGACCATCCCGGCCAACCGTGCGGTCTCCTACAATCCCGACATCCCCTACGCCGTCTTCGAGGTGAAGGCGCTGGAGGAGGGTCTCGAGTTCGCGCCCTGGTCCAAGCCGGGCGATCGCCTGATCGTGGCCGAGAAGCTGGCCGAGGAGGTCTTCAAGGCCGCCAAGGTGTCGGCCTTCGAGAAGATCGAGAGCGTCGACTGTGAAGGCATGGTGCTGGCCCACCCGCTGGCCGACCTGGACAGCCACTACGGCTTCGCCGTGCCGCTGCTGGCCGGCGACCACGTCACCGACGACGCCGGCACCGGCTTCGTGCACACCGCGCCGGGCCACGGCGCCGACGACTATCAGGTCTGGCTGGCCCACGGCCATCGCGAGATCCCCGACACCGTCGATCCGGACGGCGCCTACTATCCGTCGGTGGCCCTGTTCGCCGGCCTCAAGGTGCTGGAGACCGAAGGCAAGAAGATCGGCAAGTTCGGTCCGGCCAACGGCGCGGTCATGGACAAGCTGATCGAGGCCGGAAACCTGCTAGCGCGCGGCCGCGTCGAGCACAGCTATCCGCACAGCTGGCGCTCCAAGGCCCCGGTGATCTTCCGCAACACGCCCCAGTGGTTCATCCGCATGGACCACGAGGTCGAGGCCCTGGGCGGCAAGACCCTGCGCGAGACCGCCGTCCAGGCCATCGCCGACACCGCCTTCCACCCCGACGCCGGCCGCAACCGCATCGGCTCGATGGTCGAGACCCGTCCCGACTGGCTGATCAGCCGCCAGCGCAACTGGGGCACGCCGCTGGCGATGTTCGTCGACAAGCACACCGGCCATCCGCTGGTCGACGCCGAGGTCAACGCCCGCATCCTGGCGGCGATCAAGGAGGGCGGGGCCGACGCCTGGTTCACCCGTCCCGACGCCGACTTCCTGGGCGCCCACGATCCGGCCCAGTACGAGAAGGTCGTCGACATCCTCGACGTCTGGTTCGACAGCGGCTGCACCCACGCCTTCACAATCGAGGGCCGCGACGACAGCGCCTGGCCGGCCGACCTCTATCTGGAAGGCTCCGACCAGCACCGCGGCTGGTTCCAGTCGTCGCTTCTCGAAGGCTGCGGCTCGCGCGGCCGCGCGCCCTACAAGGCCGTCCTGACCCATGGCTTCACCATGGACGAGAACGGCGAGAAGATGTCCAAGTCCAAGGGCAACACGATCGAGCCGCAGGCGATCACCAAGGAGTCCGGCGCCGAGATCCTGCGCCTGTGGGCGGCGATGGTCGACTATTCGGAAGACCAACGGATCGGCAAGACGATCCTGGCCACCACCACCGACGCCTATCGCAAGCTGCGCAACACCATGCGCTACCTGCTGGGCGCCCTGGCCGGCTTCGACGAGGCCGAGCGGGTCACCGACTATGCCGAGTTCCCGCCGCTGGAGAAGTTCATCCTGCACCGCCTGTGGGAGCTGGATGGCCAGGTGAAGGCCGCCTACGAGAGCTATCGCTTCTCGGACGTCATCCGTCCGTTGGTCGAGTTCTGCCAGAGCGACCTGTCGGCGGTGTTCTTCGACATCCGCAAGGACAGCCTCTACTGCGACGCGCCGACGGCCCTGCGCCGCCGCGCCTATCGCACGGTGCTGGACCACGTGTTCGACCGCCTGACCATCTGGCTGGCCCCGCTGGCCAGCTTCACGATGGAAGAGGCCTGGGTCACGCGCTTCCCCGACGCCGGCCCCGTGGCCCTGCGGGTGATTCCGGAGACCCCGGCGGCCTGGGAAAACCAGGCCGAGGCCGCGCGCTGGGCCAAGGTCGAGACCGTCACCGGCGTCGTCACCGGCGCCCTGGAAGTCGAGCGCCGCGAAAAGCGCATCGGTTCGGCCCTGGAGGCCGCGCCGATCGTCCACGTCGCCGATCCCGACCTGCTGGCCGCCTTCGAGGGCCTGGACGCCGCCGAGGTGTTCCGCACCAGCGCCGCGACCCTGGTCGCCGGCGAGGGCGGCGCGTTCGCGACCGACGAGGTCAAGGGCGTGTCGGTGGACCCGGCCAAGGCCGAAGGCGCCAAGTGCGCCCGCTCGTGGCGCATCCTGCCGGAAGTGGGAACCGACCCCCGCTATCCGGAGCTTAGCCTTCGCGACGCCGAAGCCGTGGCCTTCTGGGACGCGGCGCGCAAATAATAAAACCTCTCCCAAGGGGAGAGGGAGGGGCCCACGCCAATGGCGTGGGAGGGTGAGGGGGTAAAACGGTTGCCGGTGAAGCCCCTCACCTTCCCAACGCTTCGCGTCGGGCCCCTTCCTCTCCCTATGGGAGAGGTGGACCATTTTCGGAGAATGACTTGAAGATCACCCGCCTGGGCTGGACCGCCTACGCCGTCGCCGTCGCCACGGTGGTGCTCGACCAGATCTCCAAGCTCTGGGTGCTGGGCTTGCTGGGCTCGGCCCAGGGCTCCAGCGCCTCGCTGCTGGGTCCGGTCAAGCTGACCATGGTCCACAATTACGGCATGAGCTTTGGCCTGCTGCGTGACCACGCCGAATGGGGCCGCTGGCTGCTGACGGTGTTCTCGACGGCGGTGGTGATCGGCCTGGGCGTCTGGGCGCGCAAGGCGGTCCGGCCGCTGACGGCGCTGGGCCTGGGCATGATCATCGGCGGGGCGATCGGCAACAATCTGATCGACCGCGTGATCTACGGCTACGTCGTCGACTTCATCGACGTGTCGCGACTCTATTTCCCCTGGGTGTTCAACGTGGCCGACTCGGGCATCACCGTCGGCGTGGCGTTCCTGTTGCTGGACAGTTTCATCGGTGAAGAGAAGAAGCTCTCGCACCAGACGGAATAGGGGCTGAACGGGGGCCAAGCGCCCAAGCAAGGCCACAAATCCGAAGGACATTGGCGCCCGCCTTCGGATGTCGTATCGAGGGCGTCCGATTTTCGGCCCCGGGGGCGGCCGCTGGAGCATGGGTTCATGAAGTTCAACCGGGTTGCGACCCTGAGCGTGCTGGCCGCCGTGGCCGCCACCGGTCTGGCCGGCTGCCAGTCGGCCTCGAAGGCCCTGGGCATGAGCAAGGTGGTCCCCGACGAGTTCCGCGTCGTCACCAAGGCTCCGCTCGTCGTTCCGCCCGACTACAGCCTGCGTCCGCCGGCGCCCGGCGAGCCGCGTCCGCAGGAACTGCAGCCGGAAAGCGCCGCCCGTCAGGCGCTGCTGGGTCAGAGCATGGCCGCCAACCGCACCGACGGCGAAAAGCTGCTGGTCTCGCGCGCCGGCGTCGACAAGGCCGATCCGCTGATCCGCTTCGTCGTCGACGACGAGAACGGCGATCTGGCCCACAAGGACGAGAGCTTCGCCAAGAAGGTCATGTTCTGGCGCAAGGACGACAAGTCCGCCGGCGCGGTGACGGCGGCGGAAGCCGGCGCCACGGCTCCGGTTCCGGTCGACGCGGCCGCCGAAGAGGCCCGCCTGAAGACCCTGACCGGCGGCGGCGCGATCATCATCAGCCGCGACAAGCAGGGCAAGATCAAGCTGCCGGGCCTCTAAGGCTCGGAGCGATCACGCTTTTAGAGAATTCGACGGCCCGGAGGCTTTGCTTCCGGGCCGTTTGTTTTGGGCAGGATCAGTCGCGGGACGTGCGTTCCAGGATGGCCCGCAGCGATTGCGCCTTCATCGGCAGGTCGGACGACAGCCGCGAGGCCATCTCCCGCAGGCCTACGGCGTAGGCCTCGCCGCCTTCGGCGATCTGGTGGGCCCGCTCGCCCAGGGCGATCAGGTCCCGTTCCAGGGCCTCGATTTCCTCGCGGGCCAGCTGGCGGGCTTCTTGTTGCAGGCGTTGCAGGCGCTGGGCCGTCGTCTCCGGCCCGCGGGTCAGGTTGTAGACTTCGGCGCCGGCGGTTTCTTCCGGCACGACGGTCAGATGCGGACCGTTCATCGTCATCGGCTCCTCGAACTCACGGAACCCCCATGCGATGACAATGAACCTACAAGCCTTGCCGTTCCTGTAAAAAAGCGACGTTCCTTGCGAAGCTCGGCGTTTGTGGCGGGCGGGCCACATAAGGTGTTTTGGCTAGGCTCGGCGCCTATTCCTTGGGCTGGGACGGCGCCTTTTCGCCGCCGGCCTCGCAGGGACCGACATAGACGCTCTCGCTGTGAAGCCGCATCGTCTTGGACGCGCCGTAGGCCTGCACCTTCATCTCGAGGTCGGTGGTGGTGCGGGTCTGGAAGTCGCCCTTCACCACGCCGGCCAGGGTGTAGGTGATGGCGTCCTTGCGGCAGGTCAGCTCTAGCGTGAAGCCGTCGATGACCGGGGTGACCTGCGGGGTTCCGCAGGGCGCGGCCTTGGCGGCCTCGGCGGCGGGGTCCTGGCCCTCGCCGACGCACTGGGTGGTGCTCTGCTCGCCGCTGGGCGTGCTGGCGGTGGTCTTCCAGAGACCGGGGCGCAGCGGCCTGGGCGGGCCGCCGGCGGCCGGCGCGGCTTCGCTCTGGGCCGAGGGGGCGTCCGCGCCGGCGGCCGACGCGGCGGCCTTGTCGTCGTTTCGCGAACAGCCGGCCGTCGCCGCCGACAGGGCGAGGATCAGGCAGGCGAGGCGGGCGGTGGTCGTCATCGGCTACTGTCCCGAAAAGCGCGGTGCGGCGAAGCACCTCGATCCGAACAATACGCGGACGCGCCGCCCGGTTGCCAGGGGTCAGCCGACGGCGGGCGCGTAAGCAGCAGGCGCTGTCGCCACCGGGGCAGGAGCGGGGGCGGGCGCCGGCTGCGGCGTCGGACGGGTGAACTTGACGCTGCGGCCCTGGAAGTCGGCGCCGCTCTCCATGGCCAGCTGTTCGTGGGCGATGTCGCCCTCGACCTTGGCCGTGCCGTAGAGGCGCACCTGCCGGGCGGCGACGGCGCCGATGACCTTGCCGTGGATCTCGACGGCCTGGGCGGCGATCGAGCCCTCCACGCGCCCGTTGGGGCCCAGCACCAGCTTGCCGACCTTGATGTCGCCCTGGACGATGCAGTCCAGGTGCAGTTCGCCGTCGCCCGAGACGTCGCCGCGGATGGTCAGGCCCTGGGCGATCAGAGAGGCGGGCTTGGGACGCGGCGGGGCCTGCGGGGCGGCCTGGACCTGAGGCGCGGGCGCCGGAGCGGCCGCCAGGGGCTCCAGGGCCAGCGGGGCGGGAGCGTCTTTCTTCTTCTGGAACATCGATCGGCGGCTTTCTCGAAATGGGTCGCTTGCCAGCTTGAGCAGCAAGCGCGGCGCCAGTCGGAAAGCCCCGTCTCGGCTTTATGCCGTCACCAGGGGCGACGGCCCGCCACAGTTTCGAAGAACAGGCGGAAATCGCCCATCAGGCTGTAGAGCGGATAGCTGAAGGTGGCCGGGCGGTTCTTCTCGAACACGAAGTGCCCCACCCAGGCGAAGCCGTAGCCGACCAGCGGCGCGGCCAGGAAGAACCAGGGGCTGATCGTGAAGCCCATGACCAGGCTGACGATCACCAGGCTGGTGCCGACGACGTGCAGGCGGCGGCTGGTGCGATTGAGATGTTCGGAGAGATAGAAGGGATAGAAGGCGGCGAACGAGCGATAGCGCTCTTCGCCCGACGCGTGCTCGGCGCGATGCTGGCCCATGGGGCGTGTCCTCCCGGTCGATATGGCCCGACCTTGTCTTCTAATGGAGGACTCTCCGCGCCCGGACGCAAGAGGTCTCGTCGAGAGCGGCCCCCGCCGCCCTCGAACCGGTCCTTCAGCCCAGCGGGCTGACGTAGGGGCTGACCAGGCCCAGCGGCACGGCGGTCGAGTTCTTGACGCCGCGGATGACGATGCGGCTCTCGATGTTCGACACCAGGCCCAGCGACAGGATCTTGTCGCGCAGGAACTCGTCGAAGGCGTGCATGTCGCGGGTGACGATGCGCATCTCGTAGTCGGCTGCGCCGGTCACGGTGGCGCACTGCACGACCTCGGCCCACTTGGCCACGGCGTGCTCGAACGTCTCGAGGTTTTCCTTGGTCGGCAGCGACAGCTTCACCGTGCAGTAGACCTCGAAGCCCAGGCCCAGCTTTTCGCGGTCCAGGATGGTCACGCGGCGCTGGATGACGCCCGCGTCTTCCAGGCGCTTGATCCGCCGCCAGCACGGGCTGGACGACAGTCCGACTCGCTCGGCGATCTCGGCGACGGACAGTCCGGCGTCGTGTTGGATGAGATCCAGGATCTTGGCATCCACGGCGTCGAGTTGTTCGGACAAGAATTCCTCCCCCCAGAGGGTGTTTGACGCGTCGATTTTGCGCAAAGCCCGCCCGAGTCGGGCACGCCTTGGGCAAACAATTTCCGCGCTTCTATAAGATATTGCCTTACGGGCGAAAAGACCCGGGAGGAAAATTTTTGCCATGCGGCACTCGGAAGTCACGCTCGACGACAAATATGTGCTCGAAGATGGTCGCGCCTTCATCACTGGCGTGCAGGCGCTGCTCCGTGTGCTGCTGGACAGAAAGCGCCTGGATCGACTCGCCGGCCTGAACACCGCCGGCTTCATGTCGGGCTATCGCGGCTCGCCGCTCGGCGGGCTGGACCAGCAGGCCGCTCGCATCCGCAAGCTGCTGACCGCGCACGACGTGGTCTTCAAGGAAGGCCTGAACGAGGATCTGGCCGCCACGGCCGTCTGGGGCAGCCAGCAGGCCAACCTGTTCCCCGGCGCGACGCACGATGGCGTCTACGGCATGTGGTACGGCAAGGCGCCGGGCGTCGACCGCACCGGCGACGTCTTCAAGCACGCCAACTTCGCCGGAACCTTCCCGACGGGCGGCGTCCTGGCCGTGGCCGGCGACGACCATGCCTGCAAGAGCTCGACCCTGCCCTCACAGTCGGAGTTCGCGTTCCAGGACTTCGAGATTCCGGTCCTGTCGCCCGCCGACGTTCAGGAGGTGCTGGACTACGGCATCCTCGGCATCGCCATGTCGCGGTTCTCGGGCCTGTGGACCGGCCTGATCGCCCTGGCCGACACCATGGACAGCGGCGTCACCATCGACGTGTCGCTGGGCCGCCACCAGGCCGTCATTCCCGACTTCGCCATGCCGCCCGGCGGCCTGGGCATCCGGCTGAAGGACCAGCCGATGGAGAAGGAGCGCCGCCTCCGCCTCCACAAGATCCCCGCCGCCCTGGCCTTCGCCCGCGCCAACCAGATCGACCGGGTGGTGCTGGGCGCCTCGCATGTGAAGGTCGGCAAGGCCCGCCTGGGCATCGTCTGCCAAGGGCAAGCCTACAAAGACGTGCTCGAAGCCTTCTCGGCCATGGGCGTCAGCCTGCAGGAAGCCGCCGACCTGGGCGTCTCGGTCTACAAGGTCGGCATGCCCTGGCCGCTGGAGCCGCTGGGCCTGCGCGCCTTCGCCGCCGGTCTCGAAACCCTGATGGTCATCGAGCACAAGCGGGCCCTGATCGAGCCCCAGGCCCGGGCCGCGCTCTATGACCTGCCCGCCCAGGCCCGTCCGCGCATCATCGGCAAGACCGACGAGAAGGGCCATCCGCTGCTGTCGGAGCTAGGCTCGCTGTCGGTGGCCGAAATCGCCCTGGCCATCTACGACCGTCTGCCCGACGGCCCGCACATGGAACGGGCCCGCGCCTATCTGAACCGCGTCTCGGCCGCCGGCGTCGCCGCCGTCAGCCTGGCCTCCGACCAGGCCCGCAAGCCGTTCTTCTGCTCGGGCTGCCCGCACAACACCTCGACCAAGCTGCCGGAAGGCAGCCGGGCGCTGGCGGGCATCGGCTGCCACTACATGGCCGGCTTCAACGATCCCTCGACCGACCTCAACACCCACATGGGCGGCGAGGGCCTGACCTGGGTGGGCGCGGCGCCCTTCACCACCGAGAAGCACGTCTTCCAGAACCTGGGCGACGGCACCTACAACCACTCCGGATCCCTGGCGATCCGCGCCGCCGTCGCGGCCGGCGCCAACATCACCTACAAGCTGCTGTTCAACGACGCGGTGGCCATGACCGGCGGCCAGCGGGCCGAAAGCGGCTTCACCCCCGCCCAGATCACCCGCCAGCTGGCCAGCGAGGGCGTGACCCGCACCGTGGTGGTGGTCGACGATCTGGCGCGCTACGAGGGCGTCGCCGACCTGGCGCCCGGCGTCGAGGTGTTTCCGCGTTCCGAGCTGATGAGCGTGCAGGAGATGCTGCGCGACACGCCCGGGACCACGGTGCTGCTCTACGACCAGACCTGCGCCACCGAGAAGCGCCGCCGCCGCAAGCGCGGGACCATGGCCAAGGCGACCCAGAAGGTCTTCATCAACCCGCTGGTCTGCGAGGGTTGCGGCGATTGCTCGGTGAAGTCCAACTGCGTGTCGGTCGAACCGCTCGACACCGCCTTTGGCCGCAAGCGCAAGATCAACCAGTCCAGCTGCAACCAGGACTATTCGTGCCTGGAGGGCTTCTGCCCGTCGTTCGTGACCCTGGAAGGCGCCGAGAAGGCCGGCGAGAAGGCCAAGCCCGCGCCGCTGTCGGCGGACTCCACGCCGCTGCCGGCCTTCGAGGAGTTCCACGGCGTACGCCGGATCATCTTCACCGGCGTCGGCGGCACCGGGGTGACGACGGTGGCCTCGATCCTGGCCATGGCCGCCCACGTCGACGGCCGCGCCGGCAGCGTGGTCGACATGACGGGTCTGGCCCAGAAGGGCGGCTCGGTGTTCAGCCACGTCAAGATCGGCGAGACCGAGGAGACGGTGGTCGGCGGCCGCGTGCCCGCCGCCAGCGCCGACGTGCTGATCGCCTGCGACCTGCTGGTCGCCGCCAGTCCCGAGGCCCTGGCGCTCTACGCCAAGGACCGCACCATGGCCTTCGGCAACAGCGATTTCGCGCCCACGGCCGACTTCGTCACCAGCCGCGACGTGAAGTTCGACGGCGGCGCCATGGCCCGCCGGGTCAAGGCCGCCACCAAGGCCTTCGACGCCTGCCCGGCCCAGCGCCTGGCCGAGGCTCGCTTCGGCGACGCCATCTACGCCAACATGATCATGGTCGGCTTTGCCTGGCAGCGCGGGGTGATCCCGGTCTCCAGCCGCGCCCTCTATCGCGCGATCAAGCTGAACGGGGTGGACGCCGAGGCCAACCTGCAGGCCTTCGAACTGGGTCGCCAGGTCGCCTTCGACCCGGCCGCGGCCGGCGACAAGCCGACCGACGTCCCGACGCCGGAGACCGAGCCGCTGGACGCCCTGATCGCCCGCCGCGTCGAGGATCTGGCCGCCTACCAGGACGCCCGCTACGCCGCCCGCTACGCCGAGCGCGTCGCCAAGCTGCGTCATGCCGAGGTGGCGGTGGTCGGCGAGGGGGCGGACCTGCCGCTGACCCGCGCGGCGGCGACCAACCTCTACAAGCTGATGGCCTACAAGGACGAGTACGAGGTCGCCCGCCTCTATACCGACGGCCGTTTCGCCAAGGAACTGGCGGGAACCTTCAAGGGCGGCAAGGCCAAGGTCTGGCTGTCGCCGCCGCTGATCGCGCCCAAGGGCAAGGACGGCAAGCCCAGGAAGATCGCCTTCGGCGGCTGGATGCTGGACCTGGCCTTCCCGATGATCGCGCGGATGAAGGGCCTGCGCGGCGGGACGTTCGACATCTTCGGCAAGACCGAGGAGCGCCGCATGGAGCGCGGGCTGATCGCCGACTACGAGGTGACCCTGGATCGCCTGGCCGCCGGCCTGCGCCCCGAGAACAAGGCCCTGGCGGTCAAGCTGGCCCAGGTTCCCTCCGAGATCCGCGGCTACGGCCACGTCAAGGAAGCCGCGGTGGAGAAGGCCAAGGCGACGGCCGCCAAGCTGTGGGGGCAGTGGGAGGGGTGATCCCCTCCCGGGGCGACAGGGAGGCTCAAGGCTCGGGCGAGCGGGCCTCGTTTGCCGCCGTTCCGGGCATGAGGGCATAGAGCGCCAGCGCCGCCAGCAGCAGCACCCCCGCCGTCAGCGGCGCCGCGAGCGCGCCGGTGCTCACCCGCACGACGATCAGTCCCAGGCAGACGAGCGCGCCCAGGGCCGGCACGAAGGCCGGCGGCTCGAAGGCGCCCTTCTTCTCGCCGGGGCGTCGGCGCAGCACCAGCAGGGCCAGGTTGACGACGGTGAACACCGCCAGCAGCAGCAGGGTCGTGGCCTCGCCCAGCTGGGCGACGCCGCCCGACAGCACCAGCACCGCGATGACCGCCAGCAGCACGAGGATGGCCACGTGCGGCGTACGGCGGCCGGCGTGGACCTTCGACAGCGGAGCGGGCAGGCGGCCGTCGCGGGCCATGCCGTAGAGCAGCCGCGAGGCGGTGACGTAGTTGACGAGCGCGCTGTTGGCGACGGCGAAGACCGTGATGACTACGAAGGTCCAGCCGGGCAGCCATGGCGCGGCGGTTGTCATCACGTGGGCCAGCGGCGCCTTGGCCTCGGCCAGCTCGCGCCATGGAACCACCGAGACGGCGGTGACCGCGACGCCGATATAGAGGAGGGCGGTGATCCCCATGACGGTCAGTATGCCCAGCGGCAGGTCGCGGCGCGGGTTCTTGACCTCCTCGCCGACATTGATCGAGTCCTCGAAGCCGACGAAGGCGAAGAAGGTCAGGGCCGCACCCTGCACGATCAGCAGCGGCACGAGGCCGGTCGCCGCGCCTTCGGACGGAGAGGGGACGGCGAGCAGGTCCTGCGCGCCCCAGAACCTGGCGCCGACGACGATGACCAACAGCAGGCCGCCGGCCTCGATCACGGTGCAGACCAGGTTGGCCCAGATCGACTCTCGAATGCCGCGAAAGACGATGCCGGCCATCAGTAGGGCGTAGGCCAGGGCGATGACCACCGGCGGCACGGCCGCCAGCGGCGCGAAGCTGCCCAGGTTCTCGCCGATCACCCAGGCGCCGGCGGCGATCGAGGTCAGGCCCGAACAGGCCGTGGCCATGCCGACCAGATGGGTCAGCAGGCCTCGGTCGAAGGCCCGGTGGGCGACATAGGCCGCCCCGCCGGCCCGGGGATAGCGCGAGGCCAGGCACGCATAGGACAGGCCCGTCAGCAGGGCAGCGACCAGGGCGACCAGGAACGAGGCCCAGACCATCGCCCCGACCTGCCCGGCCGCCTTGCCGACCAGGCCGTAGATCCCCGCGCCCATCATGCTGCCGGCCGCGTACAGGGTCATCTGCATCGGGCCGATGGCGCGGACGAGTTCCTGCTTGGGCGGAGTGGCGGTCTGGTCGGTCATCGGGCGGCGCATCCTCCTTCGTCCCTGAGCCAACGCGAGGACGGCGGCGGCGGTTCTGCCGGGCCGGGGCGGTGGCGCGAGCGGCGCGGCGTGCTAGGCTCGGGGCATGAACAAGCCGGTTCGACACCCCGACAGGCACTTCATCCCGCCGACCCTGGCCGAGCGGTTGCGCCCTGCCGTCGAGGACGGGCGCTTCGAAAGCGTCGGCGAGGCGGTGCTGGTCACGACCCAGGCCATCGCCGATCGCCTGGAGTTCGGCGCTGCGGACGACGTCGAGGCGATCCGTCGTTCCATCGAGAAAACGATCGCCGAGGACGACTACCAGGACGCCGAGACGGTGTTCGCCAGGCTGCGCCAGCGCTATGGCGAGGGCGAGGATTGAGGCGTTTACGGTTCTCGCGACGCGCGGAACTCGATCTCATCGGCATCGGCGACTGGATCGCCGCCGATCGTCCCATCGCCGCGCGCCGTTTCGTCGCCCGGCTGATCGAAAGCGCCGAGGCCCTGCGCGCGACGCCAGACATGGCGCCGCTCATGCCGGTCTACGGCGCGGGCGTTCGCGGCCTCTCTGTTCGGCCCTACATCATCCTATACCGCGTTTCCGAGGAGGCCGTGCTCGTCGAACGCGTCATCCACGGCGCGCGCCTGCCGAAGAACGTCACATGACCCAGAATTTCGATTTCGACGCCGTCGTGGTGGGCGCGGGCGCCGTGGGGCTTGCCTGCGGCCATGCCCTGTCGCGGCGGGGGCTGGTGGTGGCCGTGCTGGAGGCCGAGGGCCACATCGGCCAGGGCGTGTCGTCGCGCAATTCCGAGGTGATCCACGGCGGGCTCTACTATCCCACCGGCTCGCTGAAGGCCCGGCTGTGCGTGCAGGGACGGCGGCGGCTCTATGCGTTCCTCGACCAGCACAAGATCGCCTACAAGAAGTGCGGCAAGCTGGTGGTGGCCACCAGCGACGACGAGATCGTCCGCCTCGACGCCATCTGGGACCAGGCCCTGGCCAACGAAGTCGAGGGCATGGAGCGGCTGACGGGCGCGCAGGCCGTGGCGCTGGAGCCGGGCCTCAACGCCCATGCGGCCCTGCTGTCGCCCGAGAGCGGCGTCTTCGCCAGCCACGACTACATGCTGGCCCTGCAGGGCGAAGTCGAGGCCGCCGGGGGCGCGGTGGTGATCGCCACGCCCTTCGAGGGCGCGACCCCGCTGGACGGCGGCGGCTTCACCGTGCGGGCCGGCGGCGCCGAGCCCACGACCCTGACCTGCCGGCTGCTGGTCACCGCGCCGGGCCTGTCGGCCCAGGACGTGGCGGCGAGCATAGAGGGCTTTCCCAAGGACCAGATCCCGGCCGCCCGCTATGGCAAGGGGATCTATTTCCGCCTGACCGGCAAGGCGCCGTTCCAGCGCCTCATCTATCCGCCGCCGATACACGGCGCGCTGGGCACCCACTACCGCAACGACATGGGCGGCCAGGCGGTGTTCGGCCCCGACCTGGAGTACGTGCCCGCGCCCGACTATTCGGTCGATCCGGCCCGCGCCGAGCCCTTCGCGGCCTATATCCGCAAGTTCTGGCCGGGCCTGCCTGACGGCGCGCTCAGCCCCGACTACGCCGGCGTGCGGCCCAAGCTGCACGGCGCGGGCGAGCCCCAGCCGGACTTCCAGCTGCGCGGCGCCGACACCCACGGCCTGCCGGGCCTCGCAGCCCTTTTCGGCATCGAGAGTCCGGGCCTGACCAGCAGCCTCGCGATCGGCGAGGCCGTCGCGGATCTGCTTGAGTCGGCTGGCTGACACCAATCCCGCCCTCGCGCGTTAGCTCCGAAGGCTGTTCGACGGAGAGGGCGATGGTGGACGATTTCATCGACAGGCTGACTTCGCGCCTGGTGCGCGGCGCGGGTCTGGTCATGGCCGCGGCGATCGCGGCGGTCTCAGGAGCCATGGCGGTGTTCGCCTTCCTGGCCGCCCTGGTCGGCGCGGCCTGGGCCCACGCCATCGTGGCGGCCATCGCCGCGGCGGTGGTGGCGGTCTGGGCCCTGGCCCAGTCCAACCAGCAGGCCAAGGAGCGCAAGGCCCCGATCGAGGAGCGGGTGGCCGACATCATCCTGGCCCACCCCACCGCCTCGTTCCTGGCCGGCCTGGCCGCCGGCGCCCTGGTCAAGGGCAAGCCGTCGGAGGCCCGCAAGGCCTGGCGGGCCCGACGCGAGGTGGACTGACGCGCTCCAGCGTCAGCCCTTCGGCGCGATCCTGATCACCTTGCCGTCGTCCTCGTCGGTCACCGCCCAGACGGCGCTGTCGGGGCCGACCACGACGTCGCGGATGCGCTCGCCGAACTCGGCGGCGATGCGCTCCTCGCCAACCACCTTGTCGCCGTCCAGCGTCAGGCGGGCGATGTGGTGCTCCTTCAGCGAGCCGACCAGCAGGCTGCCCTTCCAGGCCGGGAACAGGTCGCCCTCGTAGAAGGCCATGCCCGAGGGCGCGATCACCGGATCCCAGTAGTAGATCGGCTGCTCCAGGCCTTCCTTGGCGGTGATCCCGTCGCCGATCGGCTTGCCCGAATATTCCTCGCCGTAGGTGATCGACGGCCAGCCGTAGTTCTTGCCGGCGCGCGGGATGTTCAGCTCGTCGCCGCCCTTGGCGCCATGCTCGACGGTCCAAAGCTCGCCGGTCTTGGGATTGATGGCGGCGGCCTGCAGGTTGCGGTGGCCGATCGACCAGATCTCGGGCTTGGCGCCGGCCTGGCCGGCATAGGGATTGCCGTCGGGGATCGAGCCGTCCGGCTTGATCCGCACCACCTTGCCCAGCGTGCCGTCGAGGTTCTGGGCCTGGCGCCGGCCTTCGAGGATCGAGCGCTCGCCGGTGGTGACGAACAGGTTTCCGTCGCGGGCGAACACCAGCCGGCCGCCGAAGTGCAGCGCCGAGGCCAGGGTCGGGGTCTGGCGCCAGATGACCTGGACGTTCTCCAGCTTCGGCGCGGCGCCCGGGACCAGGCGACCGCGGGCCACGGCCGTGCCGTTGCCGCCGTCGCGCGGCTCGGCGTAGCTCCAGTAGACGAGGCCGTTCTGGGCGTAGTTGGGATCGATCGCCAGGCCCAGCAGGCCGCCCTGGCCGTTGGTGTCCACGGCCGGCACGCCGGCCACGGCGGGCGACAGCTTGCCGTCCTTGGCCAGGATCCGCAGCCGGCCGGCGCCCTTCTCGGTCACCAGGGCCGAACCGTCGGGCAGGAAGGCGATGGCCCACGGATGGTCCAGCCCCTTGGCCACGACCTGCACTTGGTATTCGACGCCGGCGGCCTTGAGCGGCGCGCGGGTCTGGCCGGCGAAGGCCGGTTTCTGGTCCGGGGCGTTGGCCGGGCGGGTCTCGACCGGACCGCCGTCGGCGGCCACGGCCGGGGCGCTGCTGTCTTGGGCCTCGCCGGGGCCGCAGGCGGCGATGGCGAGCAGGGCGGAGGCGGCGAAGATCAGGGAGGAGCGCATGCGGCGACCATAACCGCCTTTTCGTCCGGCGGGCGAGGGGAGGCCGCCCATTTTCCGTCGGGCCCCGATCCGCCCAGTGCATTGACACCGGCGGCGGCGCGGGGAAGTTTCCGGCCCTTCCCCCAGCCGTCTTCCCGGAGCCCGCCCTTGACCGCCATCCTGCACGCCATGCTGGGCAAGGGCCTGGGCGGCCTCGAGCAGGTGTTCCTCGACTACCAGCCGATCCTCGAGACCTGGGCCGCGCGCCGGGGCGGGATCTGCGCGGGCGTGGTCCGGGCCGGCGGCGCGGTGGCCAAGGCTCAGGGCGGCCGCACGCCGCCGCTGCTGTCGATGCCCGCCCATACCGACTGGGATCCCCTGGCCCTGGGCGCGGCCCGGCGCCTGGTGCGGGCGGTCAGGCCGTCGATCATCCTCAGCCACGGCCAGCGTCCGGCCCGCCTGTTCGAGAAGGCCGCGCCGGCGTCGACCCGCCTGGCCATCTGCGTCCACAAGCCGGTGTTCGACGTCGAGACCACCCGCACCGACTACATCTGCGTCGGTCGTCACCTGGCCGAACTGGCGGTCGAGCGGGGGATCCCGGCCGAGCGCGTCCACTTCGTGCCCAACGCCGTGAATATCCCGACGGTGCTGGCCGATCCGTTCGCCCAGGCCGGGCGGCCGCCGCGCATCGTGGCCGCCGGGCGTCTGCATCCCAAGAAGGGCTTCGACGTGCTGATCGCCGCCGCGGCGATCTTGCGCGACAGGGGCCTTGCCTTCGAGGTCGAGATCGCCGGCGAGGGCGACGAGCGCGGCAAGCTGGAAGGCCTGATCGCCGAGCACGGCCTGGCCGACCGCGTGCGTCTGGCCGGCTGGCGTGACGCCTCGGCCTTCCTGGCCACGGGCGACGTCTTCGCCTTCCCGTCCTACCAGGAGGGCTTCCCGCTCGTGCTGCTGGAGGCCATGGCCGTGGGGCTGCCCGTGGCGTCCAGTTCCATTCCGGGTCCGGACGAGATGATCGTCGACGGCGACAGCGGCCGCCTGCTGCCGCCCGGCGACGCGATCGCCCTGGCCGACGCCCTGGCCGCCCTGATCGCCGCCCCTGACGCCGCGCGCGGCTTTGGCCGGAAGGCCCGCGCGGCCGTGCTGGCCGACTATGGTCCCGACAGTCTGGGCAGGCGTCTGAGCGCAGTTGTGGATGAGATCGCAAACCGGGCTTGAAGCCCGCCCCGGTTTGCGCTTATAAGCCCGCTCCGCTTCGGCGGCTGGGTAGCTCAGATGGTTAGAGCGGTGGATTCATAACCCACAGGTCGGCGGTTCGATCCCGCCCCCAGCCACCAAGCGGATTTCCCGCAAAATATTGAATTCATGCAGGCTTTTGCATGATCGCGCGTCAGGCCCGCCGAGCGCGTCCAGCCGACTCCGAAAGTTCCAGAGGGGGAAGCCGCCCCGAAAGCACCGGCGGCCCGCCTTGAACGTCGGTCGTGAGGGTGGGGGCTGCCCTATCACGTCAGTCGGTCTCGGTTTCCTTCTTTTTCTTCTTTCCCTGGTCGTAGTGCCATTTGATGGAGAAGAACATGCCGACGCCGAGGACCATGATCTTGAGCGGGAAGAAAACCAAAGGGAACCAATCTGCCGAAGACACGAGATTACTCCAGAAGTGGCGTCAAAAGTCGACGCGTATCGTCTGATAAGGCGTGATCAGCCTACCAATTTTGTTGGCCCAGGTGTCGTGGACAAAGTGTCCAACCGTGACAACCAGTTCGACGCCGACCCCTCGTTGCGCTTCAACTTAAAGCAATGTAAATATCGCTGATAAACGATAAATTGCGCTTGGGGAGACGAGCCTGATGAAATCCGCCGCTGCTCTGTCCGCCGCCGTTCTCATGGCGACCGCCGCTGGGTCCGCCTCGGCCGCCTCGTTCACGCCGAACCCCGTCTCGGGCTTCACGATGAGCGGAATGCTGAACATCTCTCAAACCACGACGGTCGACTGCAGCGTCACGATGACGGGCGACATCGCCAGCGGCGGCGCGACCGCGACGATCACCAATGTGTCGGTGGATCCCGGCAGCTGGCATTGCGGCTGGTATGTGACGGCCAGCGGCACGCCGTGGATCGTCCTGCCGACCAGCACCTCGTCGGTCATGATCTGGATGGGATTCGCCGCGCCCTCGATCTGCAGCGGCGCCACGACCGCCAGCTGGACGAACGGATCGCCCAGCGCGGCCACCTTCTCAAGCGCGAGCCTTCCCGGGTCTCCGGGCTGCACCCTGTTCGGCACGGTCACCGCCTCGCATTCGGTGACCATCATCTGACGGTCGGCGCGATCAGGAGGCCGCGGCGTCCTCGGCGGCGTACACCGTCGCCAGGCGGAAGATCTCGTTACGCACCGGCTCGGGCAGGGCGACGGCCGCCTCCATGAACGGGGCGGCCTCGCGCAGGCTCATGAAGCGGGCGATCAGGCTCTCGCCGCCGCTGGCGACGACGTCGACCCCCTCGAACAGGGCGCCGACGGGCAGCGACAGCACCCGGGCGACCTCGACCAGCTTCGAGGCGCTGATGCGGTTCTCGCCGGTCTCGTACTTCTGAATCTGCTGGAAGGTCAGGCCCAGCGCCGCGCCCAGTTCCTCCTGCGAGACGCCGGCCGCGCGACGATGGGCGCGGATCATCGCGCCGACGTGCCGGTCGATCGGGTGCGCGGGAGGCGGGGTCGCCATGACGTCATTTCCGTATACGAAAATCAACGTTTTGGCTTTGCCTCGCGGGCGGCGAAAAGACAAGCGCCCAGCGCGGCGCCCGCGCGCGAATATTCCGTCCGGTCAAGTTCGATTCCGGCGCGGTCTTGATCGCGTCAGGTCGACAGCACCGCCAGCACCCCTTCGGGTACGCCGTCGCGGCGGACGGTGGCCAGGGCCAGCTCGACCGTGCGCTCGGCGCCGTCCTTGACCAGCAGGGTCACGGGCAGGCGCGCGGGCGCGTCGCCCTGCAGGGCGTGCTCGACGGCCTGAGTCAGGGAGCGGCGCTCGGCCGGACGGACGATGTCGCTGAGCCGGCAGTCGCGCAGCTCGGCCTCGGAGAAGCCGGTCAGCCGCAGGAAGTCGGCGTCCATCGAGGCCAGTACGCCGCGGATGTTGAGGCGCGCGGTGGCCACGCCCGGCAGCACCGACAGGGCCGTCTCCAGCGCCGCGGCGCGATCGAGGCGGGCGCGCAGGTCGCGCTCCTCGGTGCGGTTGACGAACACGGCCGCCACGCCGCCGGGATAGGGGAACACGCGCACGCCGAAGCAGCGGCCCGACTGCACGGTCGATTCCGACTCGAACTCCAGCGTCTCGCCCGTTCGCAGCACGCGGCGGAACTGCTCGCCGATCAGGGCCTGCACCGGGGCGCTGAACACCTCGGTCCAGGCCAGGCCGACCAACTGGGCCGCGCTGGCGCCCTTCAGATCCTCGAAGACCGCGTTGACGGCGATGATCCGCAGGTCCGGATCAAGGGCCACGAACGCCTCGTTCATATGGCCCAGGATCGCCGACCTCGCCGTCTCGGCCGTCTGCAGGGCCGAGTCGTTGTCGAAGCCGGCCGGCCCCTCGGCCAAGCCCGCGGCCGCGTAGTGCTCGGCCGAGATCATCACCACCCGGGGTCGGCCGTGGTGAGTCACGATGACCGGTCCGGACAGGGCCACGTCCTGCCACTGGCCGAAATTCCTGCTGATTTCCCCGGCGGTCACCCGCGCCGGCGCCATGTCGCGCGACTTCATGTCACCCTCTCCAGATCCACGCAAAATCCGGACGCTCCGCAATCGCCGAAACAAACTCTCGGAATGGTTGGCTGGTTGCCACTTAAAGTTACCGCCACGCGAGTCTGGGGACAACGGTGTTATCCCAGCGGCACAACGTCGCACTACGGCAAAGTTCGAAGTCCGCGAACTTCAAATAACGCGGATTTTCCGTGAGAACTCGCTGACAGCCAAGGTCGACTTACGCTCATGCCGCAACCGAAAGGATATGCGGAGGCGCCTATGTGCAGAAAGCAGTTCTTCCAGAAGTTCGGCGCGGACCGGACAGGGACGGCCCTGGTCGAGTTCGCCCTGGTTTGTCCGATGCTCATCATGCTCGTGGTGGGGATGCTCGGCTGGGGCGCGTACTTCTGGATGGCCCACTCGGTGCAGCAGGTGGCCAACGACGCCGCGCGGGCGGCCGTGGCCGGGCTGAACGGGGCCGAGCGGGCTTCGCTGGCCAAGGCCGCGGTGACCGAGGGCATGGCCGACTATTCCGGCCTCGACGGCTCCCTGGTGAAGACCACCGTCACCGAGCGTTCCGACCGCACCGTGGTGTCGGTCTCCTACGACGCCTCCAAGACCGTCGTCTTCGCCTTCTCCAAGATCGCCCCGATGCCCTCGAGCATGATCACGCGCCAGGCCTCGGTCCGTCTGGGGGGCTACTGAATGATGCGCCGCTGGCTTCGCGACGATAAGGGCGGCGTGGCGATCATCGCCGCGGCCACCCTGACGGGCGGCGTCGGCCTGGCGGCCCTGGCCGTCGACGTCGGTTCGGTCTACCTGCAGTCGCGCCGGCTGCAGGGCGTGGCCGACCTGGCGGCCATGGCGGCCGCCAGCGACATCGCCCACGCCCAAGCCGCCGCCAACGCCACGGTCGAGATCAACCCGGTCGGCGGCGCGGTGACGGCGCAGGTCGCGCGCGGCCGCTACGACCCTCGCGCCGTCGGCGGGCCCAGCCAGCGCTTCCAGGCCGGCGAGGTCGATCCCGACGCCGCCCGCGTCGTCCTGCAGGGCGAGGCGCCGCTGTTCTTCGGCCAGGCCCTGCTGGGCAAGAAGACGATCCCGATCCGCCGCCAGGCGACGGCCACGCGCGCCGACCTGGCCAGCTTCTCGATCGGCACCCGGCTGGCCAGCCTCGACGCGGGCGTCGCCAACGCCCTGCTGACCGGCCTGACCGGCAGCAAGGTCAGCCTGTCGGTCATGGACTACAACGCCCTGGCCGACGCCGACGTGGACCTGTTCGACTATCTCGACGCGCTGGACACCAAGCTGGGGATCAACGCCGCCAGCTACGACGACCTGCTGGCCACCGACGTGAAGACCGGCAAGGCCCTGTCGGTGCTGGCCGACGTGCTGAACGCCGCCGGCGACAGCCGCGCCGCCAGCGCCGCCACGGTGCTGGCCTCGGCCACCGCCTCAAGCCAGCAAGTCAAGCTCAGCACGCTGGTCAACCTCGGCCCCTACGGCGGCCAGGACCACGTGGCCGGCGGCTCCAGCGCCGGGATCGGCACGGACGCCATGCAGCTGGCCAACGCCATGCTGATGCTCAGCAACGGCGCGCGGCAGGTGCAGCTGGACCTGGGCGCGGCCATTCCGGGCCTGGCCGACGTCGACGCCTGGCTGGCCATCGGCGAGCCGATGAACAACTCGTCCTACATGACCGTCACCCAGGACAAATCGGTGGTGGTCCGCACGGCCCAGACGCGGCTGTATGTCGAGGCCAAGCTGCTGGGATCGGGGATCCTGGGCGGCCTGGCCCAGGTCAAGGTGCCGCTGCTGGTGGAGCTGGCCTCGGGCGAGGCCAAGCTGGCCGCGCTGGACTGCAAGACCCGCACGACCACCCTGGCGGTCAAGCCCAGCGTCGGCTCGCTGACCATCGGCCAGGTCGACACCAGCAAGCTGTCCAACTTCAAGGTCGGCCTGACCCCGACCAAGGGCCGGATCGTCCAGGCCCCGCTGTTCACGGTGGACGGCGCGGCCAAGGTCGACCTGGGCGGGGCCAGCTTCCGCAACGTCGTGTTCAGCAGCGCCGACGTGGCGGCCGGCACGGTCAAGACCGTGAAGACCAACGACCTGGTGTCGACCACGGTGGCCACCCTGCTGGGCAACCTGTCGCTGGACGTCCATCTGCTGGGCCTGCAGCTGGGCCTGGGCGAGTCGGCGATCCTGGCGGCCCTGAAGCCGCTGCTGGCCGCCGCCGCCTCGCCCCTGGACCTGGCGATCAACCGCCTGACCGCCCTGGTCGGCGTGGGCCTGGGCGAGGCCGACGTGCGGGCCAACGGCATGCGCTGCGGCGCCCCGGCCCTTGTGGCCTGATGAGTTCTAACCCCGAGGAAGGAAAGCGTAGTTCAGTCATGTCCAGGAAGTCGTCGCAGCAGCAAGTGCAGATCCAGGCGCCCGTCCAGGTCTCGGGTCAGGGGCGCGGGTCGTCCTGGCCCGGGCTCGGGGACGCGCCCGACGACGCGCCCTCGGGGCCGTTCGGCCGCCGCGGCGTGTCCGACGCCGAGCTGTCGACGCCGTCGGTGCTGCACTCGGACTTCCAGCCGCCCAGCATCCGCGCGCGCCTGCACGTGCTGTGCGCGCTCTACGCCCACACGCCGTCGCCGGCCCGCCGCCTGGAGCTGCTCGACAGCCTCGAGGGCCAGGTGCTGGAGCTGGCCCATCTGATGGCGCTGGACCTGCTCGACAACGGCTGGCGGCCCGAGCCCGGGCGCGACGCGGCCTGACCCGTCCACCGATCCATCCACGGCCAAGCTTAGGTAAACGTCGGAAAAACCGTCTAAAACGACGACCGATTAACCGCGCCGTGCGTTGTTGAGGTCATGTCGAGGTTTGATTCAGGCACGGGGGCCGATCGTCGCGCTGCGCCGCGCCTGAACACCAACAGGTCGGGCAAGGTGCTGTGCGGCGCCTTCGCCTGGGACTGCGTGATCAAGGACGTCTCGGACGGCGGCGCGCGCGTGCTGATGCTGTCGGGCTCCACGCCCCCCGCCAACGTGCAGCTGGTCGACCTGGTCGGCGGCTTCGCGCACGACGTGAAGGTGGCCTGGCGCAAGGACCGCGAGCTGGGCCTGACCTTCCTGCGCAGTCACGACCTGCGGGGCCTGGCGCCGGCCAGCCTGCAGACGGCCAAGCGGATCTGGCTGGCGGCCCAGAGCCGGGCCAGCACGGGCTGAACCCGTTCCCCCAAAGAAAAAGCCTCGCCTGGGGGGAGGCGAGGCTTTTCTAAGCTTTTACTCGGTGACCGCGAAGGATCAGGCGTCGGCGCGGGCGGCTTCCTCGGCCATGGCGCGGACGAGGTCCAGCACCTGGCGGCGGACGCGGCCGCGGTTGATCTTCGGGAACACCTCGGCCAGTTCCAGGCCTTCCGGCGTGGTCAGGAATTCCTGAACGACGCGTTCGGCGTGGTGGCCGACTTCGTCCTCTTCGGCGCCGCTCATCGGGTCGGCCAGGCCGTCGAAGAAGAAGGACACCGGCACCTGCAGGGTGCGGGCGATCTCGTACAGTTTCGAAGCGCTGACGCGGTTGGCGCCACGCTCGTACTTTTGGACCTGCTGGAACGTCAGGCCCAGGGAATCGGCCAGTTGCTCCTGGCTCACGCCCAACAGCTTGCGACGCATACGGACTCGACCGCCGACGTGCAGATCGACCGGGTTGGGTCGCCGGCCTTCGGTTTCTTCACTCAACTTTTTCGCCTCCAACGGTTGTTTGTGTAAAATGACACGACCGGGGCGTTGGCGAAAGCCGAGCTAGGACAGGTGCGGCGCTACGTCGCTGAGGTGGAGCTTGGGCTCCGCCTAAGCGTTAAGCTGAAACTCCGATTTCCGACTGCGATCGTTCCAGATCCGCCGCGCCTGGCCGCTGGCGTCGTGCAAGCGGTAGAGCGCTTCTGCGGAAAGGGTTTCGTCGCGCTCCGAACCCGGAAGAATCTGGGGCGTCATCGCCCGCAGCACCTGACGCTGCACGGCGGCGAGATCGCCGAAGGCCCGCAGGTCGAGTTCGTCGACGTGATAGCCGACCGTCGATTCGATGGCGATCGATTCCCTCACCCGTTGCAACAGTTCTTGCGACAGGGGAATTTCCGAGCCGGCGACGATTCCGAACTCGTAGGGGCGCGGCAGGCCGACCAGCCGGGTGTCGATCGGCGAGTTCATGATGCCGGGGTACAGCGCCATGTCGATCATGCCCACGAAGCGGGTGACGTTGTTGACCAGCGCCAGCTCCATGGCCGCGGCCCAGGCCTCGAACACCCGGGTCCCCCGACCCGGACCCTTCTTGGCGCGATAGGCCTCGGTGGTGAACAGGCGGCTGGCTTCCCAGACGTCATGACCCTTCTTGGGGGTCTCGTCCGGCGCGATCAGGTGGGCGAACTTGTCGGCCAGCATGCAGCGGTCGTCGGTGGGCCGCAGGCGCAGGCCGACCTCCAGCCGCATCTCGTCGTCGAAGCCCAGGAGGTAGATGGCGCGGGAGTCGTCGTAGTCGTCGACTTCGCCGCCGTCGAGCACGACCAGGTCGACCCAGCCGTTCTTCTCGACGCACTGCTTGCGGCGTTCCTCGTGCATCGCCCACAACTGGGGCCCGTAGAGGTGGCGGTTTTCGCAGGTGATGATGTGGATCATGGCTGTCCCCCGTTCTGGACAGCCCGCATTAGGCGGCATGATCCGCCCAATCGCCGATAGGCCAAACGGCCTATGTGACGCGCCGCCCCAGTCCGTGCGGCCATTACCAATGATCGGGGAGGGGGCTTCTGTGCGCTGACGCACACCTTGCCACGAAAGGGCTTCGTTCAGCGAGCCGATGCACGCGCGAAGCGATATGTCGAACACCTAACAGATGTTCGATGATCATTCAAGGTTGTGAAATTTCATATTCCAGCGTTACGCGCGCAGCGTGGCCGTGGCGATCCGCGGGGCGGGAAGGCTCATTCGGCCTTCAGCAGGCCCAGTTCGCCGGCCTTCATCACCGCCTCCTGCCGCTTGACCACCCCCAGGCGCTTCTTGGCCGCCTCGACGTGGTGGTGGACGGTGCGGGGCGACAGTTCGAGGATGGCCCCGATCTCCCAGTCGGTCTTGCCGCGGCTGGCCCAGTACAGGCACTGGGCCTGTCGCTCGGAGATCACCCCGTAGTCGGGATTGTCGTCCTGCAGTTCCCAGTGCTTGAGCATGATGGTGCCAAACACCGTGGCCAGGCTCTCGACCACGGCGCGCTGGGCCGGATCGGTGTCGGGCGACGCCGTCGACATGCGGATCAGCACCTCGTGGCCGGCGGGACCGAAAACCCGCACCACGTAGCCGTCGTTCATGCCGAACTCGGAAGCCTCGCCCCACATGGCGTGAGCCCGCTGGTCGCCCAGGGGCTTGGCGTCGCTCCAGGCGAACGACTTGCTCGACTTCAGCAGCAGCTTCACGCAGGGATCGTGCACCACGTAGCGCTCACCCCAATAGCGCGCGTCCCAGGACTCGAAGTCCTGGCGCGACAGGGCCGGGGGCTCCTTGCCGTAGCGCTCGGCGTTGACCAGGGTGGCGGCGAAGCGGTCGTAGCCGAAGGCGGCCAGGGCGCGCCCGAAATGAGCTTCGACCTCGGCCGGCGCGCCGTAGTGCGGCGCCTTGCTCAGGAACTCCCAAGCCTGCTGTTCGGCCGAATTCAACACGACGCTATCGTCTCCCGCTCCCCCATCAACTTAGAGGTGGTGTAACGACGGCGCCAGTAGCGGCGGCGATGTGTCGCGGACTTTACTCAAGCCAACACTTTGGACAACTTTCCGTAGCGTAGCTTTCGTCAAGGTTGAGGCGGCAATACTGGCCTGTCGGTCAGGCGGCTTCCTGCTCGTCCTCGCCGTTCAGCAGGGCGCTGAGCACGATGGCCAGACGCTCGGGCTTGATCGGCTTTTCGACCACGTCCTGCATGCCCGCGGCCAGGTAGACGGCCACGTCCTCGGGACCGGCGTTGGCGGTCAGGGCGACGATGGGCGCCGCGCCGGCCGCGCCGGGCAGCTCGCGGATGGCGCGGGTGGCGGCCACCCCGTCCATGCGCGGCATCTTGATGTCCATCAGGATCAGGTCGAAGCGGCCGGTGCGGGCGGCCTCGACCGCCTCGACGCCGTCGGCCACCTGTTCGGAGGTGCAGTCGAACATCTCGCACAGCGCCTCGGCGACCATGCGGTTGGTGGCGTTGTCGTCGACGATCAGGATGTGGGCGGGGCGGGCCGAGACGCTGAGGTCCTCGTCCTGGCCGGTCTCGACCTCGGCGACCGGGGCGGTGAGGGCGAAGCGCAGGGTCAGGCCGGCGCCGCGGTTGGGCTCGGCGCGCACCTGGCCGCCCATCTCGCGCAGCACGCGGTGGGCCAGCGCCATGCCCACGCCCAGGGCCATCTCGGCGCGGTCGTCCATGCGGCCTTCGCCCAGCGGGTCGAACACGCGGGCCAGGCGCTCCTCGGCGGTGACGGCGGCGGCGTTGTCGCGCACGTCGCCTTCCAGGCGGAGGGTTTCGCCGTCGAGGCGGGCGCGCAGGCTGGCCTCGATCACGCCGCGGCCGTGGGCCAGGGCGCCGTCGATCAGGGCGTCAAACACCTGCAGCAGGCGCGAGGGATCGACCAGGGCGGCGGCCTCGGGGTCGCCGTCGTAGGAGAACAGCAGGGTCGAGCCGCCCTCGGCGGCGCGCGGGCCCCAGCGGGCCTCGACGGCGTCGGCCAGGTCGCGCAGGCGGGTCGGTTCGGGCGACAGCGACAGGCCGCCGGTCGCGGCCCGGTGCAGGTCCATGGCCCGGCCCAGGATCTCGCTCATGTCGCGGCTGGTGTCGCTGATGGCGCGCACGCAGGCGGCCGCGTCGGGCGCCAGGCGCTGCTGTTCCAGCCGGTCGGTGAAGGCCTGGACGCCGTCCAGGTGCAGGCCGATGTCGTGCGCCATGCGCTCGACCAGGCCCATGGCCTCGCGGGCCTCGCGCTGCTTGCGGCGGTGCGAGGCCAGCAGCGAGGCCAGGCCGCCGACGCCGACATAGAGGCCGTCCTCGTCGGTGGCGACGAAGGCGGTGCGGAAGACGGGGGTGGCGCTCTGGGCCAGGGCGTCGACGAACACGCCGGGCTCCATCGCCACGCGCACGCTGCGCGGCTCGGGGTCCATGACCTCCGACACGGGGCGCTCGTTGAGGTGTTCGGCGGCGACCAGCATCTGGCCGACGAAGACGTCGCGATAGACGAGGCCGACCGGCGCGCCGTCCAGCGTCACCGCCAGGGCCGCGAGGGCGGGCTCGCTCGCGAAGATCTCCAGCACCGCCCTGCAGGCGGTGCGGGGATCGACCGGATCGCGGCGATCGATGAGGCGGGCGAGCGTTTCCATGCGGCCGGGGGCTGGTCGTCGGGGAATTCACAGATTGGACGACTTGGCCTTGCAGAGTCGTTAAGTCACGACGCCGAAAGCAAAAGGGGCGGCGGATTTGCATCCGCCGCCCCCGTCTCGAGCCGATCCGGCCCGATCAGGCTCACCAGGTCTTGGTCAGGCTGACCCCGTAGAGGCGTGGTTCCAGCGTGTAGACGTTGGTGAACAGGCCCGAGGTGTCGTCGGTGGTGTAGGCGTCGGTGATCGGCGTCTTGTTCAGCAGGTTCTTCACATAGGCGTCGATCGACAGGCCCAGCTCCGGCTTCTCGATCTTGAGCGTCAGGTTGACGTTCTCCCAGGATTTCAGCCGGTCGTACTCGGTGTTGTAGATGCGGGCGTACTGCTCGCTCTGGCGATAGTAGTCGCCGCGAAGGGTGGCGCCCCAGCCGGCCGGCAGGTCCCAGCTGTACTGGGCGCCGAGCGACAGGGTCCAGTGCGGCGAGTTGGGCAGCTCGTTGCCCGACAGGTCGGCCGCGCGGCCGTCGATCGAGGCCCCGGCGGCGTAGTTGTAGAGGCCCACGCCGTTGGCCAGGGTGTTGGCCGTCAGCGCCACGGTGACCAGGCCGGTGGCCTGGGCGGGGGTGAAGCCCTGCGAGATCAGCGCGCCAGCCAGGGTCGAGGCCCCGGCCGCCGGTCCGCCGGCCGCCGCCAGGATGGTCTGGACCGCCGTGGCCTGCGCCGCGGTCAGGCCCGCGCCGCCGCTGGCGGTGGGCAGGGTGTAGAGGGTGTTGGCCAGGTTGCTGTAGTAGCTGCTGGCCCCGGTGCCGGGACCGGCGCAGGCCAGCGGCAGGGTGCCGCCCAGGCCCGACCCGATGATCGTGGCGACGCCCGCGGTGGTCAGCACGCAGTTGCTGCCCAGGGCCGCGGTCGGCCGGGCGGCCTTGACCAGGGTCAGGGCGGGGTCGCCCTGGGTGCGGTTCATGACGTCGATCGACGACACGCCGTCCTTGATCTGGGTGTTCAGGTAGCCGACGTTGGCGTTCAGGCGCAGGCCCTTGACCGGCTGCCACAGGGTTTCCAGCTCGACGCCCCAGACCTTGGCGTCGATGTTCTCGTTGACCGAGGTGCGGTTGACGATCTTCGAGATCTGGTAGCCCTTGTAGTCGTAGTAGAAGCCGGTGGCGTTCAGCATCAGGCTGCCGCCCAGCAGGGTGTTCTTGGCCCCGATCTCGTAGGCGTTGACGAATTCCGGCTGGTAGGTCGCCGCCACGCCGGCCACGCCGATGGCCCCCGGCGGGTTGGCGCCGCCGCCCTTGTACCCCTTGGAATAGAAGGCGTAGAGCAGGGTCTCGTCGGTGAACGGCAGGTTGGCCTTGTAGTCGAAGCCCAGGCGTCCGGTCAGTTCCTTGAAGTCCGAGACCTGCTTGGCCGGGGTGCCGGTGACAAGGCCGTAGCCCGGGGCCAGCAGCGCGGTCGAGATGTTGTCGGTGGTCTTGCGGTCGTGGGTCTGGCGCAGGCCCAGGGTGAACTTCAGGTCTTCGCTGGCCTGCCAGTAGACCTCGCCGAACAGCGCCGTGGCCTTCAGGTGATAGGGCGTGCGGTTGTCGAAGTAGTTGTGACCCTGGCCATTGGGCGTCGGCGAGGTGTCGATGCCGATGCAGTTGGCAGTGGTGGCCGGGTTGCAGTTCGGATTGCCGGTGTTCTGGAAGTTCAGCGCCAGGGCCGAGATCGTCAGACCGTTCGACACCACGTAGTAGTCGGTCGTGCCCTTGTAGTCGAAGTAGATGCCGCCGACGTTGAAGTTGATCGGCCCGTCGAAGGCCGACTGCAGGCGGAACTCCTGGCTGATCTGCTTGGCGTCCGAAGACGAGATGTCATAGGTCAGGAAGGTGTTGGCCGTGCCGGTCTGCGGGTCGGTGAAGTTGCCGCCCGGCGTCAGGGCCGTGCTGTTGAACGTACCCGGCGAGATGTTCCGGAAGTAGTCCTGCTTGGAATAGACCTCGTTGACGCTGATCGAGCTCAGCGACGTGAAGGTCAGCTGGTCGGTCAGGTCGTAGGCGAAGTTGAACTGGTAGACGTCCGAGGTCGACCGATAGATCGGGTCGAAGCGGGTCTCGATCTCGCGCAGGTCGCGGGTGACCGTGTCGCCAGCGTTGAGGTCGCCGCTGGTGAAGCCCACCAGGTTGCCCAGCACGCCATAGAGCGTGCCCGAGGTGTTGACCGTGCCGTAGGCGGCGTTGCTGTAAAGGCTGGCCGAGGCGCAGCCCTGGGTCAGGTAGCGGCGCGACGTGCCGGTGGCGACGCCGCCGACCGTGGCCGGGCCGTCGTCCTTGGTGCACAGTTGCTTGCCGATGCGGGCGCGGTTGTCGTCTTCCTTGAAGTGCTCCCACATCAGGTTGACGCGCAGGCGTTCGTTCGGGTTCACCGCCAGGCTGACGCGCGTGGAGTAGAGATCGCGGTCGTCGACCTTCTTGTTGTTGAAGGTGTTGGTGACGAAACCGTCGCGCTGGACGAGGGCGCCGGCGATGCGCAGCGCCATCTTCTCCTCGACGATCGGGATGTTGACCATCCCGCGCACCTTCTTGGTGTCGTAGTTGCCGTACTCGACGCGGCCCAGGGCCTCGAAGCGGTCGGCCGGCTTGGCGGTGATGATGTTGACGACGCCGCCGGTGGCGTTGCGGCCGTACAGCGTGCCCTGCGGGCCGCGCAGCACTTCCACCCGCTCGACGTCGTAGAACTCGGCCTCGAACAGGTTGGAGGCCTGGAGCGGCGCGTTGTTGACGTGCACGCCGACGCCGTTGTCGGCCGAGACGCCGACGCCTTTGGAGCCGATGCCGCGGATCTGGAAGTTGAAGCTGTTGGTGAAGTTGCTCTTGCCGAAGCTGACGTTCGGAATGGCCTGCTGCAGGTTCGGGCCGCCGTCGATCTTCTGGGCTTCCAGGCTGTCCTGGCTGAAGGCCGAGACCGCGATCGGCACGTCCTGGAGGGCTTCCTCCTTCTTCTGGGCGGTGACGACCAGTTCCTCGATGACGTTGTCGGAGGCTGGCTTTGCCGGAACCTGAGTCTGGGCGAAGGCGGCCGGGGCGGCCACGGCGGTCAGCACGGCGGCGGAAGCGCCCATGGCCAAGAGGCGCCGCAAGCGCGGGGTCTGCGTCATTCGAAATCCCTCCCTGGACGCGATGACGCCTTGTTGGCGGCCCCTATCCGCGTCCCGTTGTTTCCTCGTCGCCGCACGTTTTCATTGTCGTATCTCCATTGCGGAGACCGGCGCGCAGGTGTCCGGCAGACCTGCTTCGACTTTGCGAGATTGCATACTTGCGTTCTTTGGCTGTCAACTGGCGGTGCTGTAAGTAAACAGCGATAGGTTACGGCTTTTCACTTTCCGTAACGTCATCTAATTGTTGAAAGCTCGCGTTTTCGCAAAAATTAGAAAAACGGGTCTACCGCCTGACGCAGCGTCAAGCGTGAAGACGTGCCCGATACAGCGAGGAAAATCCGCTCCCCAAGGACGGGTATCTTGGATCATTCCCGTAAAAGGTACAGCGCAAAACGACGTCTTCCGACGGTGACGCGCGAGACCGGTCCGCGCGCCGCCGTTTCGGCGGGGGGCAAGGTCGTGTAGAGGAGCGGGCATGTCCGCATCACTCACGCCTTCCGCGCCCTCGGGCGCCGCCCTGGTGCTGTTCTCCGGCGGCCAGGACTCCAGCGTCTGCCTGGCCTGGGCGCTCGAGCGCTATGCCCGCGTCGAGACCCTGGGCTTCGACTACGGCCAGCGTCACTCGGTCGAGATGGAGGCCCGCCAGGCCGTCCGTCATCAGGTCGCCGCCCGCTTTCCGCATTGGGCGCAGCGCCTGGGCGAGGACCACGTGCTCGACATCAAGAGCTTCGGCGCCGTCGCCCAGTCGGCCCTGACCGCCGACCGCGCCATCGAGATGACCGAGCGCGGCCTGCCGTCGACCTTCGTGCCCGGCCGCAACCTGGTGTTCCTGATCTACGCCGCGGCCCTGGCCGACCGCCGGGGCATCGACGCCCTGGTCGGCGGCATGTGCGAGACCGACTTTTCGGGCTATCCCGACTGCCGCCGCGACACGCTGGACGCCATGCAGAGCGCCATGAACCTGGGCATGGACCGCGATTTCCGCGTCGAGACCCCGCTGATGTACCTGACGAAGGCGGAGACCTGGGCCCTGGCCAAGCAACTGGGCGGCGAGGACCTGGTGGACCTGATCGTGGTCGAGAGCCACACCTGCTACCAGGGCGAACGGGGGCAGCTTCACCCGTGGGGCCATGGCTGCGGCGAATGCCCGGCCTGCGAGCTGCGCGAGAAGGGCTACGCCGAATGGGACGCGGCCGGTCGCGAGGCCCTGGTTCCGTGACCTATTCCGTCAAAGAGATCTTCCTGACCCTGCAGGGCGAAGGCGGCCAGGCGGGCAAGGCCGCCGTGTTCTGCCGCTTCTCGGGCTGCAACCTGTGGACCGGCCGCGAGCAGGACCGCCACAAGGCCGTCTGCACCTTCTGCGACACCGACTTCGTGGGCACGGACGGCGAGGGCGGGGGCAAGTTCGCCACGGCCGACGCCCTGGCCGACGCGGTCGAGGCCGCCTGGACCGGCGGTCCGGACGACCGCCTGGTGGTCTGCACCGGCGGCGAGCCGCTGCTGCAACTGGACGCGGCGATCGTCGAGGCCCTGCACGCGCGCGGCTTCCAGATCGCCATGGAAAGCAACGGTACCCTGCCGGCCATCGACGGCATCGACTGGATCTGCGTCAGCCCCAAGGCCGACGCCCCGGTCGTGCAGACCTCGGGCCAGGAGCTGAAGCTGGTCTTTCCGCAGGACAAGGCCATGCCGGAACGCTTCGCGGACATGGATTTCGAGCGCTTCTACCTGCAGCCGATGGACGGTCCGGACCGCGACAGGAACACGCAATTGGCCGTCGCCTATTGCCTTGCCCACCCCAAATGGCGTTTAAGCGTCCAGACACACAAGTATCTCGGCCTGCCCTGACGGATAGGGCGCTCGGTTTGGTGACAGGACCGCGCGCTAGAGCCTCCCAGGCCTAGTCATAAAAGAAGTCCATGTCCGAACCCGTCTTCGAGATCACGAAGGCCGCGCATTTCGATGCGGCCCACTATATTGAGCAAGGCCCCGGCGATCACCGCTATCGTCGGCTGCACGGCCACTCGTTCCGCGTCGAGGCCAGCGTGAAGGGCGCCATGCAGGCGGCCGGCTGGGTCGCCGACCTGGAAAGCCTGGACGTCGCCCTCAAGGCCGTCGCCACCGAGCTCGACCACGGCCTGCTCAACGACCGCCCGGGGCTGGAGAGCCCGACCCTGGAGCGCATCTGCCTCTATTTCGCCGAGCGCCTGAAGCCGCAGTTCCCCGGCCTGTCGCGCGTGGTGCTGTCGCGCCCGACCATCGGCGAGAGCTGCGCGCTCAGCCTGTAGGGCAGCTTATCCCCGACTTTGAGGCCGTCGCCCCTTTCGCGGCGGCGCGGAGTTCGTCACACAGCGCCTATGCGCATGATCGGCTACTTCCGGGTCCCGCCCGTTCGGGGGGCGACCTTCGACGGACCGCTGGCGGACAAGCTGACCGCCGCCGGTTGCGAGACGCTGCACCACGACGCCTGCTACGCCCTGGCGGTGCACAAGCCCGGGCTGGACGCGGCGATCGTCTCGGCCCGGCCCGGCGACCTGCTGGTGGTTCCTAGTCTGCACGCCTTCGCCGCCCACATCGTCGACCTGCTGCAGGTCCTGGGCCGGCTGCAGGCCGCCGGCCTCTATCTGATGACCCTGGCCGAGGGGATCGACACCCGCATGCCCGGCGGCTTCTTCGCCGTCTGCGGCCACCTGCTGCAGTTCAACGACCAGACCCGCATGGTCCGCAACGCCGAGGAGAAGATCGTGCGGCTGGGCCGGCCGCGTCCGCCGTCGCCCGATCCGGTCGCCGCGGAGGAGGAGCCTGCGTCGGAAACGGTCGTAGAGGGGGCGCCCGAGGCCTGAGGCCTCTTTCCAGAGAACGGCGGTCGCGATACCCCTCTCGTCACCGAATGACCCGGGAGGCCCCGCCGTGCTCTACGCCATCCTCTGCTACAACGACCAGGATCTGGTCGCCAATTGGACCCCGGCCGAGGACGCGGCGGTGATGGCCAACCTGTCGGTGGTCCACGACCGGCTCTATGCCGAGGGCAAGCTGGGTCCGGCCGGGCGTCTGGGCTTCACCGGCTCGGCCAAGACGCTGGTCAAGGGCCAGGAGCCGCCGGTGGTGATGGACGGCCCCTATGCCGAGACCAAGGAGGCCATGCTGGGCTTCTACGTCGTCGACTGCGCCTCGATGGACGAGGCCCTCGACGTCGCGCGCGCTGGGCGAGGCCAATCCCACGGGCGCCTACGAGATCCGTCCGCTGTCGCTCTACCTGCAGGGCGTCGCCGTCGGCGACCAGATCCCGCAGGCGGCGGAGTAGGGGGCGTCAGTCGTTCCGCTGAGCCTTCTTCCACTCGCGGAACTCGCGCTTTTCACGGTCTTTCTTGCTTTCGCCGGGGATGATGGCCTTGCCGGTGCCCACGGCGACCTTGCCGGCCGTGCCGACCACGGCCCCGGTCGCGCCGACGACGGCGCCGCCGGCCGCCACGGCCAGGCATCCCTGGGCGCCGACGGCGGTCGCCAGCAGGACGGGAACGAGAAGCAGGCGGGAAGCGCGCATGGGTGATGAACTCGTGGAACGACGGTGCGCCGTTCTAGCCGATCAAAGGTTTACGATCTCCGCGACCAGAGGACGCTGTCGTGTGGCCGACTTTGGCGGGTCGCCGTGCCGACACATAATACAAGCATAGATGCCCGGCGCAGTTCTCTTAACGATTGTAAACGAAAAAATCAGGAACGAGTCTGAAAGTTCGACTGTTGGTGTGTCGAATGGTCGAGACTTAAGACGATGCCCCGCCGCGAAGACATCATCAAACAGGAGGCTCAGGCCCTGTGGCGAGAGCTGCACGGCGAGCCGGTTCCGGACATCGGCGGCTCGGAACTGCTTGACCAAATATGTCGAAATCTTGGCGTCGCCGAGTACGACCGGGTCCAGTCGCCGTTCCTCAGATCGTCGATGATCACCCGCCCCGAGGACTGGCGCGAACGGCAAGGGCGCGGCTGACCTGGATCGCCGCCCAATCTCCCAGGGAGAACCCAGCCCCCTCTGAGGGAGGTGGCCCGGAGGGCTGGAGGGTCAGAGACCTACGCCAGCGATCAATTCCCGCTCAGACCCGCTCGCCGCCGCCGCCCGGCAGGAAGGCGCCGCCGCCGGTCTGGGCGCGGTGGCGCAGGAAGGCGTCGGCAAGGACGCAGGCGGTCATCGCTTCGACCACCGGCACGCCGCGAATGCCCACGCACGGATCGTGGCGACCCTTGGTGCGCAGGTCGATCTCCTCGCCGGCCTCGTTGAGGGTCTGGCGCGGGATCAGGATCGACGAGGTCGGCTTGAAGGCGACGCGCGCGACCACCGGCTGGCCGGTCGACAGGCCGCCAAGCACGCCGCCGGCGTGGTTGGACAGGAACTCAGGCTCGCCGTTGGGGCCCAGGCGCATCATGTCGGCGTTGTCCTCGCCGGTCAGGGCGGCGCTGTCGAAGCCCTCGCCGATCTCGACGCCCTTGGCGGCGTTGATCGACATCAGGGCCGCGGCCAGTTCGGCGTCGAGCTTGCCGTACAGCGGCGCGCCCCAGCCGGCCGGCACGCCCGTCGCTTCCACTTCGACCACGGCGCCGGTCGAGGAGCCGGCTTTACGGATCTTTTCCAGGTGCTCTTCCCACACCGGAATGATCGCGGCGTCCGGCGACCAATAGGGGTTCTCTTCGGTCTGCGCCCAGTCCCAGTTCGCCCGGTCGATCTTGTGCGGACCGATCTGCACCAGCGCCGCGCGCACCGTGACGCCCGGGATCACCAGCCGCGCCACGGCGCCGGCGGCCACCCGCGCGGCGGTCTCGCGGGCCGAGCTGCGGCCGCCGCCGCGATAGTCGCGCACGCCGTACTTGGCGAAATAGGGATAGTCGGCGTGACCGGGGCGGAAGGCCTGGGCGATCTCGCCGTAGTCCTTGCTGCGCTGGTCAGTGTTCTCGATCATCAGGCTGATCGGCGTGCCGGTCGTGCGCTGGCCGCCGGTGCGCTCGTCCTCGAACACGCCCGACAGGATGCGTACGGCGTCCGGCTCCTGGCGCTGGGTGACGAACTTGCCGTTGCCCGGCCGGCGCTTGTCGAGGAAGCCCTGGATCATTTCGGCCGTCAGCAGGATGCCCGGCGGCACGCCGTCGACGACGCAGCCGAGGGCGGGCCCGTGGCTCTCGCCCCAGGTGGTGACGCGGAACAGGTGACCGAAGGTGTTGTGCGACATGGCGTGGCTTCTAGCCCAAAGGGCGTTTGGGGGCGAGACTTTGCGGGCGGTGAGGGGAAGGCGAAGCGGCGCGCAAGAATTTGCCGCCGCCCGTCGCGATCAGACCCAGTCCGGAACCAGGTCGCGGGCCAGCATCTCGTCATAGGTCGGGCGCTTGCGGATCACGGCATAGCGGTCGCCGTCGACCAGCACCTCGGGGACCAGCGGGCGGGTGTTGTACTCGCTGGCCATGGCCGAGCCGTAGGCGCCGGCCGACATGAAGGCCACCAGATCGCCCGGCCCGAACACCGGCAGGGCGCGGTCGCGGGTGAAGGTGTCGCCGGTCTCGCAGACCGGGCCGACCACGTCGTAGACGGCCTCGCCGGACTTTTCGCCTTGGACCGGGCGGATGTCGTGGAAGGCGTCGTACATGGCCGGGCGCACCAGGTCGTTCATGGCCGCGTCGATGACCAGGAACTTGCGGCCTTCGGGGCGCTCGTGGACGTGGATGACTTCGCTGACCATCACCCCGGCGTTGGCGGCGATGACGCGACCCGGCTCGAAGGCCAGCTTCACCGGCAAGCCCTTGGTGACCTCGGCGACCATTGCGGCGAAGGCGGCCGGGGGCGGGGGCTCGGGGTGGTTGAAGTAGGGCACGCCCAGGCCGCCGCCCAGGTCCAGGCGCTCGACCGACAGACCCTCGCCGATCAGCTGCTCGACCAGGCCCCGCATCTTGGTGAAGGCCGCGCGCATCGGCTCCAGGTCGGTGATCTGGCTGCCGATGTGGCAGGCCACGCCGATCGGCTGCAGGGCGGCGTTGTTGCTGGCGTTCGCATACAGGCGCGCGGCCTCGGCGAACGAGACCCCGAACTTGTTCTCCGACTTGCCGGTGGCGATCTTGGCGTGACCGCCGGCGGCGACGTCGGGATTGACCCGGAAGGCGATCTTGGCCCGCACGCCCAGCTCGGCGGCGACGCTGGCGATCAGCTCCATCTCCGGCTCGGACTCGACGTTGATCTCGGCGACGCCGGCCTTCAGGGCGAAGGCGATCTCCTCGCGCTTCTTGCCGACGCCCGAGAACACGATGCGTTCACCCGGAATGCCGGCGGCGAGGGCGCGACGGACCTCGCCTTCGGACACCGTGTCGGCGCCGGCGCCCAGGTCGCCCAGCACCTTCAGCACGGCCACGTTCGAATTGGCCTTCACCGCATAGGCCACCAGCGGATCGACGACGCCGGCGTCGACCAGGGCGCTGTGGAACACCGTGAAGTGCCGCTCCAGCGTGGCGCGGGAATAGACGTAGACCGGCGTGCCGACCTCGGCCGCGATCCTGGCCAGGGGGACGCCTTCGCAGGCCAGGCCCTCGGGGCCGTATTCGAAGTGGTTCACTGAGGTGCTTTCGGTGTCGGTCGTGCGTCCTTCGAGGCTCGGCTGCGCCTCGCACCTCAGGATGAGGAACTCAGCACAGACCCTCCTCATCCTGAGGCGCCCGCGTCAGCGGGCCTCGAAGGACGCAGGGATTGTCAGTTCGGCGTCGAGGACGGGAAGCCGGCGGCGGACGGGCCGCCGAACGGGTCGGACGGCGCGCCGCGCAGCGGGGCGGCGCGGGTCGTGCGGTTGCTCGACGCCGGATCGGCGTTCTCCTGCACGCCGTTGGGGCGGGCCGGCTGGTTGGCGCGGGCCGAGGCTTCGCGGCGCTTGGAGGCTTCGGCGGCCTTCTTTTCCGGACCCCACAGCGGCGCGGGGCGCTCCAGCTCGGCCTGCTTGCCGCAGGCGGAGAGGGCGGCGCCGGTCAGGCCCAGGGCGGCGACGGCGAGCAGCGTGGCGGGGCGGATCATGCCAGGGTTTCCTTCCAACGCGCGATCTGGGCGCGCACCTGGGCGGGGGCGGTCCCGCCATAGCTCATGCGGCTGGCCGCCGAGGCGGCCGGGGTGAGGACGGCGTAGACCCCGTCGGTGATCCGCGGCTCGATCGCCTGGAACTCGGCCAGCGACAGGTCCGAAAGATCGACGCCCTTGGTCTCGGCGGCTTTCACGGCCGAGCCTGTCACGTGGTGGGCGTCACGGAAAGGCATGTTCAGCTCGCGCACCAGCCAGTCGGCCAGATCCGTGGCGGTCGAGAAGCCCGCGCCGGCGGCGGCGGCCATCTTCTCGGTGTTGGGGGTCAGGTCGGCGATCATGCCGGCCATGGCGAGCAGGCTCAGTTCCAGCGCGTCGAAGGCCTCGAAGGTCGGGACCTTGTCTTCCTGCATATCCTTGGAATAGGCCAGCGGCAGGCCCTTCATGACCACGGTCAGGGTGGTCAGGCTGCCCAGGATGCGACCGACCTTGGCGCGGATCAGCTCGGCCGCGTCGGGATTCTTCTTCTGCGGCATGATCGAGCTGCCGGTCGTGAAGGCGTCGGTCAGCTTGATGAAGCCGAACATCGGCGTCGTCCACAGCACGATCTCCTCGGCCAGGCGCGACAGGTGCGTGGCGGTGATCGACGCGGCCGACAGGGCTTCCAGGGCGAAGTCGCGCGAGGAGACGCTGTCCAGCGAGTTGGCGGTCGGGCGGTCGAAGCCCAGCGAGGCGGCCGTCTGGTGGCGGTCGATCGGGAAGGGCGAGCCGGCCAGGGCCGCGGCGCCCAGCGGGCATTCGTTCATGCGGGCGCGGGCGTCCTTGAAGCGGGACGCGTCGCGGCCGAACATCTCGACATAGGCCATCAGGTGGTGGCCGAAGGTCACCGGCTGGGCCGGCTGCAGGTGGGTGAAGCCCGGCATCAGGGCGTCGGCATAGGTCTCGGCCTGGGCCAGCAGTGCCTTTTGCAGAGCTTCGAGCTGCGCTGCAGAACGGTCGGCGGCGTCGCGCACCCACAGGCGGAAGTCGACGGCCACCTGGTCGTTGCGCGAGCGGGCGGTGTGCAGCCGGCCGGCCGTCGGGCCGATCAGCTCGCGCAGCCGCGCCTCGATGTTCATGTGGATGTCTTCGTACTCGTCGCGGAACGGGAAGGTCCCGGTGGCCAGTTCGTCCTCGATCTTGGCCAGGCCTTCGAGGATTTCCTCGCCGTCGCTGCTTGCAATGACGCCCTGGCTGATCAACATCCGCGCGTGGGCGCGGCTGCCCGCCAGGTCCTGCGCCCACAGGCGCTTGTCGAAGCCGATGGAGACGTTGATCGCCTGCATCAGTTCGGCCGGCTTGGCCGAGAACCTGCCGCCCCACATGGCTTGGCCCTGGCCGTTCGCGGCGGGCGATTTGGAGGCGTTGTCGGTCATATGAGCGAAGTCCAGTCGGGTGGGGCGCCTAAGCGCGGCGGTCTGAAGTGGGCGATCGGCGCCGTCATGCTCGTCGGCGTCGTCGCGGTCGTATACGTCATCGCCCAGGCTTCGTTCAAACCCGCAGAGCTCGCCGACCTCAAGGAATTCAAGAAGGGGTCTTTAGCCAAGCTGGACGTGCCGGCCCAGCCGCGCGCCGCGCCGGCCACGGTCTTCACCGACATGGACAACCAGCCCCACACCCTGGCCGACTTCAAGGGCCAGGTCGTGGTCATGAACCTGTGGGCCACCTGGTGCGCGCCCTGCAAGAAGGAGATGCCCACCCTGGCCAAGCTGGCCGGCGCCTACGCCGCCCAGCCGCTGAAGGTGCTGCCGATCAGCGTCGACCGCGACAGCGACGTCAACCTGATCCAGGCCGAGATGGCCGCCAACCGGCCGCTCGTCTCGTTCCGCGACAAGAGCTACAAGATGTCGTTCGACCTCGAGCCGCGCGCCGCCGGCTACCCGACCACGGTGATCTACGACAAGCAGGGGCGCGAGCGCGCCCGCGTCTCCGGCGAGGCCGACTGGTCCAGCCCCGAGGCCCGCGGCCTTGTCGAAGCCCTGCTGGCCGAGAAATGAGCCCTTCCGTCCTCGAACCCATCGCCGACGCCGCCTGGCCGGCCCGCGAGCGCGAGCGGCTGGGCGGCTGGCGGCTGAACGCGACCGACGGCTTCTCGCTGCGGATCAACGCCTGCTGGCCGCTGGGCGAGGCCGACCGCGAACCGGAAGCCGCCATCGACGCCGTCGAGGCCTTCTATGGCGCGCGCGGCCTGCCGGTCCGCTTCAAGCTGACCGACGGGGCGACGTCGCCCGCCGATCTGGCCGACCGCCTGGCGCGTCGCGGCTACGCGCTGCACGGCGAGACCCTGCTGATGACCGGCCCGGTCGTCGGGGCCGGCGACGCCGAGGTCGTGATCTCGTCCGAACCCGATCCGGCCTTCGAAGCCTTGCTGGTCGCGTCCGCCAAGGGCAACGCCGCCGACGCCAACGAGCGCCTGCAGGCGCTGGGCCGCATTCCCGCGCCGGCCCGGTTCGCGCGCCTGACGCTGGAGGGCCGCACCGCCGCCCTCGGCGCCTGCGCCGTCGACGGCCAGGCCGTGGGGATCTTCGGCATGCGCACCGATCCGGACTTCCGTCGCCGGGGCCTGGCGCGCCGCGTGCTCGACGCCTTGCTGGCCGAGGCGGCGTCACTGGGCGCGCGCACGGCCTATCTGCAGGTCGAGGACGTCAACGCGCCGGCCGTCGCGCTCTACTCGGCGCGCGGTTTTTCGACGGCCTACCGCTATCGCTACTGGAGCAGGCTGGCCCGCGATTGACGGCGACCGGCTTTTCGGTTGCTCATCCCGTTCGGGGGCGCGGCGAGTGTTGCGGCGCGATTTGGGGGAAACGTCGTGGATCACGGCAACCAGAAACTGATCGGCTACGGCGTCACCGCGGTGATCGTGGCCATCGTCTTCGCGCTGCGCCTACGGTCGATGAGCAAGGCGCGTCGGCTGAAGCTCGAATTCATGTGGATTCTGCCGGCGATCATGGTCGCCGCGACGGTCTTCCTGTTCATGCAGTTCACGCCGCACGGAACCGACTGGCTGTGGCTGGCGGCGATCTTCGCCGTGGGCGCGACGATCGGCTGGTGGCGCGGCCGGCTGATCCCGATCACCATCGATCCCGATACCCACGAGCTGAACACCAGGCCCTCGCCGGCGGCGATCCTGTTCCTGCTGGGCATCTTCGTCGTGCGCTTCGCCCTGAAGACGGTGTTCGAGGCCGAGGCCGAAGCCTGGCACATCAGCGCCGTTCTGCTGACCGACGGCTTCGTGGTGCTGGGCGTTGGCCTGTTCGGCGTGTCGCGCCTTGAGATGACGCTGCGGGCCATCGGCCTGCTGCGCGAGGCTCGCGCGGCGAAGGCGGTCCAGGCGGCCTGAAGCGAGCCTCGCCCACGGCGACGATCAGGCAGCCTGAGCGGGCCAGGACGCCGAGTTCGCTTCACGACCCTTTGCGGACCTTCCCCATGCTCCCGTCATTCCCGCCCCTGTGGCGGGAACCTCTCTGTCCGCCGCAAGGGCAGGTGGGGCGAACCGCAGGCGGTTCGCTAGCGTCTCACCTGTCAGCTGAACCAGGGGTTCCCGCCACAAGGCGGGAATGACGGGAGGTTTGAGAGGTCGCGCCCGCTTGCCACCCATCGCCGACGCCCAGCCCATACGCTTCGATCCGGGCTGTCGGCGACGGTTCGCGCCATCGAAGCCGCGAATGTGCAGAGACGTCGCCTTCCTTCATTCCCGCGCTGCCTGCCGAAGATCGTCGTTCTCTAACTAGTTTACAAAATAAACTAGTTGATACAGTGTGCGCCTCGTCACCGATACGGGTGGGGAGGAAGCCATGCACGCGCCGTTCAAGACTCTGGAAAAGCCGACCGTAGTCCCCGACGGTCGCAACGCTCCGGTCGGCGCCTTGCGCGCCTTCGTCACCCTGCTGGTGATCTTTCACCACACGGCCATGACCTATCATCCCTATGCGCCGGCCCCGAAGGCGTTCGACGCCCCGCCGATCCTGTGGACCGCGTTCCCTGTGGTGGACGCGCAGAAGGCGGGGGCGTTCGGGATCCTGACCCTGGTCAACGACATGTTCTTCATGTCGCTGATGTTCTTCGTCTCCGGCCTGTTCGTCGCGGGCGGCCTGAAGGCCAAGGGGGCGGGCGGCTTCCTCAAGGGGCGCGCCCTGCGGCTGGGCATCCCGTTCGTGGTCGCCGCCGCCCTGCTGGCGCCCCTGGCCTACTATCCAGCCTGGCTGCAGTCGGGCGGCGCGCCGTCGGTGACGGCCTTCGCCGAGGCCTGGGTGCGGCTGCCGTTCTGGCCCGCCGGCCCGGCCTGGTTCCTGTGGGTGCTGCTGGCCTTCGGGGCGATCATGGCGGCGACCTACGCCGTCGCGCCGGGCGTCCTCGACCGCCTGGCGCGCCTGGGCGAAGGGGCCGAGCGCAGGCCGGCCCGGTTCTTCTGGGGGCTCGTGCTGGTCAGCACCCTGGCCTATCTGCCGCTGTCGATGACCACGCCGTTCGGCCACTGGACCATGGTCGGCCCGTTCACGGTGCAGACTGCCCGCATCGGCCACTACCTCGTCTACTTCCTGGCCGGCGTCGCCGTCGGCGCGGCCGGCGTCGGGCGGGGCCTGACCGATCCCGACGGCAAGCTGGCCAGGCGCTGGATGCTCTGGCAGCTGGCGCCGGTGCTGCCGATCATCGGCGGGGTGGCGACCCTGATCGTCGCCTTCTCGCCGAACCCGCCGCCGAAGCCCTTCCTCGACCTGTTCGGCGGCGTGATGTTCACCCTGGCCTGCGCGAGTCTGTCGTTCGCCGCCCTGGCGACCTTCCTGCGGTTCGCGCGCAGGACCGGTCCGGCAGGGGCGAGCCTGCAGGCCAACGCCTACGGCATGTACCTGCTGCACTACGTCTTCACCTCGTGGCTGGCCTGGACGCTGCTGCCGCAGCCATGGGGCGGCCTGGCCAAGGGCGCGGCGGTGTTCGTCCTGGCGACCGCACTGAGCTGGCTGTCGACCATGGTCCTGCGCCGCATGCCGCTGTTGGGGCGAATCCTTTGACCCTGCATGATGTCGCCGACGGAGCCGCGCCCATGAACGACAAGCTGAAGACGGTGCAGGACGACCTGGCCTTCCTGCGTGGCCTGGCCGAGGGCGGGGCCGAGCGGGCGGGTCTCGGCGTGGCCGGCGGCGCGCTCTACGGCTCGGCCGGCCTGCTGTATGGCGTCCAGTGCCTGGTCTACGTCGTCCAGGAGCAGGGCGTGGTGAGCCTGGGCGGGCTGGGCAACCTGATCCTGGCCTGGCTGCCGACGGTGATCTTCGTGATGCTGATGACCATCGTCATCGTCGTCGAGCGTCGCAAGCCCAAGGGCGGGGTGACCCATCGCGCCATCAACGCCGCCTTCTCGGGCGCGGGCCTGGCCAATCTGGCGCTGATCATCGTCTTCGCCGTGGCGGCCGTGAAGAACCACGACTTCCGCTACTGGCTGTACCATCCGGCGGTAGTCTTCGTGCTGCAGGGGGCGGTCTGGTACGCGGTCTTCGCCCTGCGCAAACGGGCCTGGATGCTGGCGGTCTCGCTGGGCTGGCTGGCTTGCGGCGTGGGCATGGGCCTGCTCGTCGACCGCGCGGATCTTTATCTGCTGATCGCCGCCTTCGGCCTGTTCGCCTTCATGGCCGCGCCCGGCTTTTTCATGATGCGCCAGGCCATGGGCCGGACCGCCTGACCATCGTGACGCCAAGGTTCGACATCAGTGGTCTAGACGACGTCATCCACGGCCGCGTGCGGCTGGGCGTGGTGGCCTATCTGGCCAGCGCCGAGGTGGCCGAGTTCACCGAGCTGAAGACCCTGCTCGAGGTCACGCAGGGCAACCTCTCCATCCACCTGCGCAAGCTGGAGGAGGCCGGCTACGTGTCGATCGACAAGAGCTTCGTCGGCCGCAAGCCCCTGACCCGCGTGCGCCTGACCGAGACCGGTCGGGCGGCCTTCGCCGGCTATCTGCGGGCGATGGGCCAGCTGGTCGAGCAGGCCGGCGGCCCCGGCTAGAGGCCCATCTCGGCCCGCAGCGCTTGCGGCGTCATCCCCGCCGCGCGCAGCTCGCGCAGGGTCTGGGCTTTGTCGCGCTTGGCGTAGCGTTTGCCGTCGGGACCAGCCAGCAGGCGGTGGTGGCGGTAGACCGGCGTGGGCAGGCCAAGCAGGGCCTGCAGCAGCCGCTGGATATGGGCGGCCTCGAACAGGTCGACGCCCCGGATCACGTGGGTGATCCCCTGCAGGGCGTCGTCCAGGACGACCGCGAGATGGTAGGCGACGCCGACGTCCTTGCGGGCCAGGACGATGTCGCCGGCGGTTTCGGGGCGCGCCCGGATCAGGCCGGTCTCGCCCTCGGGACCGGCGCCTTCCTCGACGAAGGCCAGGTCCGAAAAACCGCCCAGCGCCGCCTGCGCCGCGTCGAGCGACAGGCGCCATGCGAAGGCCTCGCCGCGTGAGAGGCGCTCGGCTTCCTCGGCCGCCGGCGGCGGCGCGCCGCGATAGGGCGCGGCCGGCTCGTGCGGGGCGCGGCCGATGTCCAGCTCCTTGCGGGTCTTGAAGCAGCGATAGACGAGGCCGCGCATCCGCAGGGTCTCGATGGCGGCGTGGTAGTCGGCCAGATGCTCGGACTGGCGGCGGACGGGCTGTTCCCAGGCAAGGCCCAGCCAGGCCAGGTCCTCGAGGATCGCCGCTTCGTATTCGGGTCGGCTGCGGGTGGCGTCGATGTCCTCGATGCGCAGCACGAAGCGGCCGCCGGCGTCGCGGGCGGCGGCGAACGCCGTCAGCGCCGAGAAGGCGTGGCCGCGATGCAGGTAGCCGGTGGGCGAGGGGGCGAAGCGGGTGGCGAACGCCTTCATGCTCCTCCCTCGCGAAGCGGGGGAGGTGGCGCGCTGCGGATACGCGGCGCGACGGAGGGGGCGAGGTCAAGCGCGGAGCCCAGTCTCGCCCCCTCCACCACTTCGTGGTCCCCCTCCCCCGTTACACGGGGGAGGAGAAAGGGGGACGACCTCATCCCCGGTCGAACTTGGCGAACATGCCCAGGTGGTCGAACACGGCCTTGAGGAAGGCCTCCTCGCCGCCGAGCAGGGCCTTCAGGCTTTCGAACTGCTTGAAGCCGCTCATTTCCGCCAGGCCGTGGCCCGCGCACCAGGCCGCGATCGTGGCCAGTTCGAGGTCGATCTCCGAGACGCCCTCGCCGGCGGCGTGGGCGATGGTGTTGCGCACTTGGCAGTAGGCGCCTTCCTCCTTCATCTGGTCGGGGAGGGCGTCCTTGTCGCGCGAGCAGTCGTACATCACGCGGTAGAGGGCGGGGTTGTCGCGGGCGAAGGTGACGTAGGCGACGCCCAGGTTGGTCATCCGCCGCCGGTCGTCGTCGCTGTCCTGGCGGGCCTTCATCAGGGCCGCGTCGAGCGCCACCCAGCCCTCGTGCGCCACCGCGTCGAGCAGCTGGCCCTTGTCCTTGAAGTGGTGGTACGGCGCGGCCGGGCTGACGCCGGCCTCGCGCGCCACGGCGCGTAGCGACAGGGCGGCCGGGCCGTCGGTCTCCAGAATCCTGCGGGCGGCCTCGACGAGGGCGCGGCTGAGATCGCCGTGGTGATAGGGGCGGGCTTCGGTCTGGGCGAGAGTCATCGCCGGGCACTCTATCCCTTACGTAGCGAAAATTCATCCAAACAATGTCAAGATATCTTGACGACGATAAGATCCATGCTATCTAAGCGTTGTTCAGATGAATCGGCCATCAAGAGACCGCCATCGGACCACGCCGGCCGAGGGGGTCGGCGCGCACCAACTTCAAGGATGTGTGTCATGACCAACCGTAGCTTCGAAGCCTTCGAAGGCCTCTTCGACCGTGTCGCCATCGGTTACTTCCTGGTGGCCGCCGTCGGCGTCGCCGGGGCCGTGCTGGCGATCGCGCTGTAAGGACCAGAATGTCCGACGCGGCCGTCCCGGCCTGAACCAGGGATGGCCGCCGGGGTGCGCCGCCCGACCTGATCCCCGGCGCCTTGATCCGAAGGCTGGGCTCGGCCATAGCCGGGCCGGCGGAACGACCCGCGACACCTCGGGTTTCCGTCTGATGACCGCCTGTTCCCCTTTCCCGCGAGACGCCCGATGAGCGTGGCCTTCACCAAGGAAGGCGACGCCGAAGCGTTCGCCGCCGACCTTCCCGACCGTCCGATTTCGCAGCATCCCAATCTCGTCACGCCGCAAGGCATGGCGATGATCGAGGCCGAGTTCGCCGACGCGCGCGCCGCCTACGCCGCGGCCCAGGCGGCAGGCGGCGTGGCCGACGATCGCACGGCCATGGCTCGCGCCACCCGCGACCTGCGCTACTGGTCGGCGCGCCGCGCCACCGCCCAGCTGGTCGAGCGCGACGAGAGCCGCACCAGCGTGCAATTCGGCGACGCGGTGACCTTCGACCGCGAGGACGGCCGCACCCAGACCTTCCGCATCGTCGGCGAGGACGAGGCCGACCCGGCCAAGGGCTCGGTGTCCTACGTCTCGCCGCTGGCCCGCGCCCTGATGGGCAAGGGCGTCGGCGACACGGCCATGGTGGCCGGCGGCGAGGTCGAGATCGTCGCCATCGGCTGAGGCTTTGCGTCCTTCGAGGCCCGCTGCGCGGGCGCCCCAGGATGAGGAAGTCTGTGCAACCAGCGTCCTCATCCTGACGTGCGAGGCGTAGCCTCCTCGAAGGACGCACTGCGCCCGCCGCAAGTTTCGGGTTGCTGTCAGGCTCCGGCGAGGGCTTCCTCGCCGGCGTGATCTCCGCTTCCGCTCCCACCCCCGACCTGATCGCCGCCGCCCGCGCCCACCTGGCCGCCGCCGATCCGATGTTCGCCCGGCTCGAGGCGGTGACGCCGGTGTTCGAATGGCGCCTGCGCCCCGGCGGCTTTCCGGGCCTGGCCCGGATGATCGTCGAGCAGCAGATCTCGGTCGCCGCCGCGGCGGCGATCTGGGCGCGGGTGCAGGCGGGGCTTCCCGACCTGACGCCGCACGCCGTCATGGCCCTGGACGATCCCGCCCTGCAGGGCCTGGGCCTGTCGCGGCCCAAGGTGCGCTATCTGCGCGAGATCGCCGGCGCGCACCTGTCGGGCGCCTGCGACTTCGACGCGCTCAAGGCCATGCCCGACGCGCAGGCCGTCGCGGCCCTGGTGGCGATCAAGGGGATAGGGCGGTGGACCGCCGAGACCTTCCTGATGTTCTGCGAGGGCCGCATCGACGTCTTCCCCGGCGGCGACATCGCCCTGCAGGAGGCCATGCGCTGGGCCGACGGGCTGGAGGTTCGACCCAACGAGAAGGCGGCCTATGTCCGCGCCGAGGCCTGGCAGCCCTATCGCGGCGTGGCGGCGCATCTTCTCTGGGCCTGCTACGGCGGCGTGCGGCGCGGCGAGATAGAGCTGCGGCCCGCGGGCTGAGCTTTCGCGGGCCCTAATTTCGCAAGCCCCAATTTCGCAAGCTTCGTCTTGGTTCTGTCGCTGATTGGGATCATCCTTTCGGTGCGTCCGGGAATGAATGGCGATTCCCTGATTTGCGTAGGAAGGAGGCCCGTCTTCAGTCCGACCGCGTACCAGCCCCATAGGGACCTGTTCGGTCCCGAATTCGGGAGGCCCTGATGCAGGTGCTGACCCGTCCCCCGTCCGGCATGCCGGCGCTCGTGCTCAACGCCGACTATCGGCCCTTGAGCTACTATCCGCTGTCCCTCTGGCCATGGCAGGAGGTGATCAAGGCGGTGTTCCTCGACCGCGTCGACGTCGTGTCGACCTACGATCACGTGGTCCATTCGCCGTCGTTCGAGATGAAGCTGCCCAGCGTGGTGTCGCTGAAGCAGTACGTGCCGCAGGAGCGGCCGCCGGCCTTCACCCGCTTCAACCTCTTCCTGCGCGACAGCTTTTCCTGCCAGTACTGCGGCTCGCCCGACGAGCTGACCTTCGACCATGTGATCCCGCGCTCGCGAGGCGGGCGCACGACGTGGGAGAACATCGTCACCGCCTGCGCGCCCTGCAACCTGACCAAGGGCGGGCGCACCCCGCGCGAGGCGGGCATGCACCCCTTCCACACCGCCCGCCGGCCCTCGATGCACGAACTCCAGGACCGCGGCCGCAAGTTCCCGCCGGGGCACCTGCACGCCAGCTGGCTCGACTATCTGTACTGGGACATCGAACTGGAGTCGTAGAGGCGGCGCGAGGAACCTCCCCTGTGGGGGAGGATTTCTAGGCTCGCTTTCCTCGCCCTTGTGGCGAGGATCCATGGTTCAGCCTGCTCAGACCTTTCGAGCTTGGTGCTGTCTGAGCAGCGGCTGGCATGGACCCTCGCCACAAGGGCGAGGGAGGCAGTGTTGGTGGGTGGCGGAAAAAGCCTGGGTCCCTGCTTTCGCGGGGATTTTACGGGGGAAATACCGGATCAGAGCCAGACATAGTCGGCTACGCATCGGAAGCTGAAGGCGTCCCCCTTCGGCCTTCTGGGCCACCTGCTCTGATGGCCGTGGGCCCCGGAGGGAGAGGACCCAAATCCTAATCCCGGAAATAGCCGCGGCGCTTGGCGCGGCCGCGCAGGCGGCGGCGCACATGGGGCTCGATGCTGGGCCAGGCCAGCAGCGCCAGCAGGCCCAGAATGACCAAGGTGGGGAACAGCGGCGACATGACCCAAGAACGCGTTCGATGTGTGAAGGCTTCCACCGTTTCCCGATTTTGCGCTGCAAACAAGGACAAAGTTTCGTCGCGGCGATAATCCTTGCATAGCCCTTCGCTGGTCACGAAAGCGCCTTGTTCGCAAGGCTGGCGGCACAGTTACCGGTGAAGCTTGGCGGCGCCGAAGGCGGCCTATTCTCGCGCTGCATTGCAGCAAATATTTGCGGCCGGCGATCTTTATGCGGCCCTTATGCCGCCCATACGTCTCCCGAATGGAGCCCTTACGCGGCTCCGTGGTCCCTTCCGCGCCAACTCGGAAGGAGGCCGGCATGGCTGACATCGCATTCCTGGCGCTGGGCGGAGGGCTGTTCCTGCTCTTCGGCCTGTTCGCCGTCGCATTGAGGCGCGCATGACCCTGTTCGTGAACGCGCTGTGGGGGGCCGGGGCGATCGTCGTCGCGGCCTACATGGTCACGGCCCTGATGCGGCCGGACCGGTTCTGACGATCCTCGGATAACCTCAAATGAACTGGCAAGGATGGGCGGAAATCGCCCTGACGCTTGGCCTGGCGGTCGGCTTGGGCTGGCCGCTGGGCGTATACATGTCGCGCGTCTGGAACGGCGAGCGCACCTGGCTCGACCCGCTGATGGCGCCGGTCGAGCGGCTGTTCTACGCCGCGGGCGGGATCGACCCGCGCAAGGGCCAGAGCTGGATCGGCTATGCCGGCGCGCTGCTGGCCTTCAACGCGGTGGGCTTCTTTCTCGTCTATGGCGTGCTGCGCCTGCAGGGCGTGCTGCCGCTGAACCCGCAGGGCTTCTCGGGGCTGTCGCCGCACCTGGCGTTCAACACCGCCGTCAGCTTCGTGACCAACACCAACTGGCAGAGCTATGGCGGCGAGACCACCATGTCGACGCTCAGCCAGATGCTCGTGCTGACGGTGCAGAACTTCGTCTCGGCCGCCACCGGCGCGGCGATCGCCGCGGCCCTGGCGCGCGGCTTTGTGGCCAGCAAGGGCGAGGACGTCGGCAACTTCTGGAGCGACGTGATCCGCACCACCCTGTGGGTGCTGCTGCCGCTGTGCGCGGTCGTGGCGATCGTGCTCGTGGCCCTGGGCGTGCCCCAGACCCTGGCCGCCGGCGTCACCGCCCACACGCTGGAGGGCGGCGAGCAGAAGATTTCCCTCTTCGCCACCGCCAGCCAGCTGGCCGTCAAGCAGCTGGGCATCAACGGCGGCGGCATCTTCAACGTCAACTCGGCCCACCCGTTCGAGAACCCGACCCCGCTGACCAACCTGATCACGGCCGTCTCGATCAACGTGCTGGGCTGGGCGGCCTTCTTCGCCTTCGGCCGCAGCGTGCTGGCCAAGAAGGACGTCCGCGCCCTGGTGGTCGCCGCCGCTGTGCTGCTGAGCGCCGGCGCCGGCGCGATCTACGTGACCGAGACGCGGGCCCCGCCGGCCCAGGTCGCGGCCCATGTCGACGCCAGCGTGAACATGGAAGGCAAGGAGGTCCGCTTCGGCGCGCCTTCGACCGCCGCCTGGGCCGCCATGACCACCGGCGCCTCCAACGGCTCGGTCAACGGCATGCATTCCAGCCTGATGCCGCTGGGCGGGGGCATGACCATGTTCCTGATGCAGCTGGGCGAGATCCTGCCCGGCGGCATCGGCTCGGGCGTGGCCATCATGGTCGTCATGGCCCTGCTGGCGGTGTTCGTCGCCGGCCTGATGGTGGGCCGCACGCCCGAGTACCTGGGCAAGAAGATCGAGGCCCGCGAGATCCAGTTCGCCATGTTGGCCGTGCTGGTCATCCCGCTGTTCATGTTGGGCTTCGCCGCTCTGGCCGCGATCCTGCCGGAAGCCCTGAAGGGCCTCATGCACGCCGGGCCGCACGGCCTGTCGGAGATCCTCTACGCCTACGTCTCGACGACGGCCAACAACGGTTCGGCCTTCGGCGGCCTGACCGCCAACGCCCCCTGGTGGAACACCACCCTGGGCCTGGCGATGATGTTCGGGCGCTTTGCTCCCATCGTCGCGGTGCTGGCCATCGCCGGCGCCCTCGCGGCCAAGCCCAAGCTCGCCCCCACGGCCGGCGCCATGCCGACCCACGGCGGCCTCTTCGTCGGCCTGCTGATCGGGGTGATCCTGATCCTCGGCGGCCTGCAGTTCTTCCCCGCTCTGGCGCTGGGACCGATCGTCGAGCACTTCCAGGCGCTCGCCTTCGTCGCCTCCAGCCGCTGATCGCATCCGCTGATCGAAAGCGAACTTCCATGACCACCTATGAAAACGCTGCGGGCGAGGAGGGCCGGCGCAAGCCGGCCAGCCTGGCCGGCGGCCTGTCGACCCCGATCCTGGCCCGCGCGGCCAAGGACGCCTTCCTCAAGCTGGACCCGCGCAAGCTGACCGGCAATCCGGTGATCTTCGCGACCTGGATCGTGGCGCTGCTGTCGACGGTCTCGGCCGTCGCGGCCATCGCAGCCCAGCAGTCGGCCGGTTTCGCCGTGCAGGTCTCGCTGTGGCTCTGGGCCACCGTGCTGTTCGCCAACCTGGCCGAGAGCGTGGCCGAGGGCCGCGGCAAGGCCGCCGCCGACAGCCTGCGGGCCGCCCGCGTCACCACCAAGGCCAAGCTGATCATCGACGAGCAGGCCGGCACGATCATCCCGACCCCGGCCCACAAGCTGGTTCCCGGCGAGCTCGTTCTGGTCGAGGCCGGCGACGTGGTCCCCACCGACGGCGAGATCGTCGAGGGCATGGCCAGCGTCAACGAGGCCGCCATCACCGGCGAGAGCGCGCCGGTGATCCGCGAGAGCGGCGGCGACCGCTCGGCGGTGACCGGCGGCACCACGGTCGTCTCCGACTGGATCAAGGTGCGGGTCACCGCCGCGCCGGGCTCGACTTTCCTCGACCGCATGATCGCCATGGTCGAGGGCGCCGACCGCCGCAAGACGCCCAACGAGATCGCCCTGGCCGTGCTGCTGGCGGGCCTGACCCTGATCTTCCTGATCGCCGTGGTCACCCTGCTGGGCCTGGGCAAGTTCTCGGGCGTGGCCCTGGATCCGCTGGTGCTGGGCGCGCTGTTCATCACGCTCATTCCCACGACCATCGGCGGCCTGCTGTCGGCCGTCGGCATCGCCGGCATGGACCGGCTGCTGAAGGTCAACGTCCTGGCCACCTCGGGCCGCGCCGTGGAAGCGGCGGGCGACGTCGACACCCTGCTGCTCGACAAGACCGGCACCATCACCTTCGGCAACCGCATGGCGACGGAAGTCATCGCCGCCCCCGGCGTGCGCCCCGACGCGGCGCTGCGCGCGGCCGTCATGGCCTCGCTGGCCGACGAGACGCCGGAAGGCCGCTCGATCGTCGAGCTGGGCCGCCAGGCCGGCCTCTCCCTGGAGGTCCCGGCCGGCGCGACGGCCATCGCGTTCAGCGCCACGACCCGCCAGTCGGGCCTGGACGTCGACGGCCGCTCCTGGCGCAAGGGCGCGGTGGACGCGGTCTATCGCAGCCTGGCCATCGATCCCAAGCGGATCGCCCCCGAGGTGATGGCCGCCGTCGACCGCATCGCCCGCTCTGGCGGCACGCCGCTGGCGGTCAGCGAGGACGGCGTCCTGGTCGGCGTCATCCACCTCAAGGACGTGGTCAAGCCCGGGGTGAAGGCTCGCTTCGCCGACCTGCGCCGCATGGGCCTGCGCACGGTGATGATCACCGGCGACAACCCGGTGACCGCCGCCGCGATCGCCTCGGAGGCCGGCGTCGACGACTTCCTCGCCGAAGCCACGCCCGAGGACAAGCTGCGCCTGATCCGGGCCGAGCAGGCCAAGGGCCGGCTGGTGGCCATGTGCGGCGACGGCGCCAACGACGCCCCCGCGCTCGCCCAGGCCGACGTCGGCGTGGCCATGCAGACCGGCGCCCAAGCCGCCCGCGAGGCCGGCAACATGGTCGACCTCGACAGCGACCCGACCAAGGTCATCGAGATCGTCGAGGTCGGAAAGCAGATGCTGATCACCCGCGGCGCGCTGACCACCTTCTCGATCGCCAACGACGTGGCCAAGTACTTCGCCATCATCCCGGCGATGTTCGTGGTCTCGCTGCCGGCGCTGGGCGCGCTGAACATCATGAATCTGCACAGCCCGCAGAGCGCGATCCTGTCGGCGGTGATCTTCAACGCCCTGGTGATCGTGGCCCTGATCCCGCTGGCCCTGAAGGGCGTCAAGTACCGCGCCATCGGCGCCGGCAAGCTGCTCTCGCGCAACCTGCTGATCTACGGCGTCGGCGGCCTCGTCGCCCCGTTCGTCGGCATCAAGCTCATCGACATGGCCGTCTCCGCCCTGGGGCTGGCCTGATGAAACGCCCGATCGTCCTGGGTCCGATCCTGAGGGACCTCCTCTTCGGCGTCGTGGCGATCGGGCTCGTCTGCCTGGCGGCCAATCTCGGCGGCCAGTGATCTTACTCCTCCTCCTCGAAAGACGAAGAATTCCAATGCGCAAGTTCGCGTTTCTCGTGCTCACCGCCTCGACCCTCGCCGCGACCGCCGCCTGGGCGGACGAGGCTCCGATCTGCACCGACCGCCCGACCAAGGCCAACAGCACCTGCACCGTGCCCAAGGGCGCCTGGCAGGTCGAAGCTGACGGGGTGAACTGGACCCAGGTGAAGGCCTCGGGCCTCAAGGCCGAGACGACCGCCGTGGCCGCGGCGACCCTGAAGTACGGCCTGACCGACTCCAGCGACCTGCAGGTGACCTGGACGCCCTATCTGCAGGCCCGCGTGAAGGGGCCGGGCGTCGACGACAAGACCGACGGCGTCGGCGACGTGTGGATCCGGTACAAGACCCGCGTCCACGCCGGCGACAAGGTGAGCGTCGCCCTGCTGCCCTACGTGAAGATCCCGACGGCGGCCAAGGGCCTGGGCAACGACGAGGTGGAGGGCGGCGTGGCCGTGCCGATCAGCATCGCGCTCGACGGCGCCACCCTGACCTTCGGGCCGCAGGTCGACCTGCTGCTCGACGCCGACGGCGACGGCCGCCACGCGGCGGTGACCAACGTCGTCAACCTGGCCCGACCGGTCACCGACAAGCTGAGCCTGGTCGGCGAGCTGTGGACCAGCACCAACTTCGACCCCGCCGACACGGTGACCCAGGTCTCGGCCGACGTCGCCGCCGCCTATCTCGTCGCGCCGACCCTGCAACTGGACGCCGGCGCCAATTTCGGATTGAACCGCGACACCCCCGACGCGCAACTGTACGTCGGCGTCTCGAAGCGGTTCTAGGAAAGGAGCTTGAAGGTCATGATCTCGCACCTTCGCCCGGCCCTCGTTTCGATGGGCCTCTTCACCATCCTTCTGGGCCTGGCCTATCCGCTGGCCATTACCGGCGTCGCCCAGGCGGCGTTCCCGGACAAGGCCAACGGCTCGCTGGTCCGCGACGCCCGCGGCCAGGTGGTCGGCTCGGAACTGATCGGCCAGGTCTTCGCCAAGCCGGCCTATCTGCACGGCCGCCCGTCGGCGGCGGGGAACGGCTATGACGCCTCGGCCTCCAGCGGCTCCAACATGGGTCCGCTGAACGAAAAACTGATCGAGCGCGAGAAGACCGGCGCGACCGCCCTGAGGGCGCAGTTTCCCGGCGCGGTCATTCCGGCCGACGCGGTCACGACGTCCGGCTCGGGCCTGGATCCGGACATCTCGCCGGCCTATGCCCGCCTGCAGGCGCCCCGCATCGCCGCCGCCCGCAACGCGCCGCGCGGCGAGGTGCTGGCCATGATCGACGCGGCCGTGAAGCCGCCGCTGCTGGGCTTCATCGGCCAGCCGCGGGTCAACGTTCTGGACGTCAACCGGGCGCTCGACGCGCGCTTCCCGATGGTCGGCTAGTCGTTGGCGGGCGACCCCTCCTCATACCCCGAAAGGGGCCGCCCCGACCCCGAGGCGCTTCTGGCGGCCGCCAACAAGGCCCGCCGGGGGCGCCTCAAGGTGTTCCTGGGCATGGCGCCGGGCGTGGGCAAGACCTACGAGATGCTGCGCGCCGCCCGCCGCCGCAAGGCGGAAGGCCTGGACGTGCTGGTCGGGGTGGTCGAGACCCACGGCCGCCGCGAGACCGAGAGCCTGCTGCGCGGGCTCGACGTGCTGCCGCGCCGTCCGGTCGACAGCCGGGGCCGCAGCTATCTGGAGTTCGACCTCGACGCGGCGCTGGAGCGCAGGCCCAGGCTGCTGCTGGTCGACGAGTACGCCCACTCCAACGCCCCCGGCTCGCGCCATCCCAAGCGCTGGCAGGACGTCGAGGAGATCCTGGCGGCCGGGATCGACGTCTGGACCACCCTGAACGTCCAGCACCTGGAAAGCCTGGTCGACGTCGTCCTGCGCATCACCGGCGCCCGCCAGCGCGAGACGGTGCCCGACAGCGCCCTGGCCAGGGCCGACGACATCGAGCTGATCGACATCACCCCCGACGAGCTGCGCGAGCGGATGGCGGCGGGCAAGGTCTACGTGCCCGAGACCGCGAGGCTGGCCTCGGAGAACTTCTTCAGGATCGAGAACCTCACCGCCCTGCGCGAGCTGGCCCTGCGCCGCGCGGCCCAGACGGTCGACGACCAGCTGGTCGCGGCCATGCGCGAGAAGGGCGTCGAGGGGCCGTGGGCGGCGGGCGAGCGGATTCTCGTCCTGGCCGGCGGCGACGGCATGGCGGCGGGTCTCGTGCGCGCCGGCCGGCGGTTGTCGGACATGATGATGGACGCGCCGTGGACCGTGGCCCACGTCGAGCGCCCCGACCGTCCGCCGCCGCCCGAGGCCGCCGCGGCGCGCACCCGCGAGGCCCTGAAGCTGGCCGAGCAGCTGGGCGGCTCCACCGTCGTGCTGACCGGAACCGACGTGGTGGCCACGGTCATGGCCTGGGCGCGGCGCAACAACGTCACCCAGATCGTGATCGGCAAGTCGAAGGACTCCCGCTGGCGCGAACTGACCGGCCGCTCGCTGGCCGCCGCCCTGCTGCGCGAGGCGCGGGGCCAGGCGATCCACGTGGTCACCGGGGCCGGCGGGGAGGGGACGTCCGAGCCGTCCGCGCCCAAGCCGCGCCGTTTCGACTGGCCCGCCTACCTGACCGGCGGCGGCTTCGTGGCGGCCGCCAGCCTGGTGGCCTGGGCGCTGGACACCGCCTTCGACCGCGTCGAACTGGGGATGATCTACCTGGCGGCCGTGCTGGCGGCCGGGGTGATGCACGGCCTGCGCCCGGCGCTGGCGGCGGCGACGGCGGCCTTCCTCGTCTACAACTATTTCTTCCTGGCCCCGCGCTACAGCCTGGCCATCGGCTCGCCGACCGACGTGCTGACCCTGATCGTGTTCTGGGCCGTGGCCCTGGCCACCGGCGGGCTGGCCGGCCGGGTGCGCGACCAGGCCCTGGGCTCGCAGCGGCGCGCGGCCAGCGTCACCAGCCTGCTGGCCGCCAGCCGCACCCTGTCGGCCGCCTCGGGCAAGGCGGCGGTGGCCCAGGCCCTGGCCGAGCAGGCCGCGGCCGCCTCTGGCGCGCGGGCGGTGGTGTTCCTGCCGGTCGACGGCGAGCTGGCCCCCGCCGCCGGCGCGCCCGACATGCAGTCCCCTTGGGTCGACCTCGGAACCGCCCCCATGGCCGCCGCCCGCTGGGCCTGGGAGAAGGGCGAGCCGGCCGGCGCTGGAACCGGCACCCTGCCGCAGGCGGCCTGGACCTTCTGGCCGCTGGAAGGGCTGGGCGCACGGGCCGGCGTGGCCGGGATCGAGGCCGGGGCGCTGGCCGGCGGATCGGACGAGGAGCGCCTGCTGCTGGCCCTGCTCGACCAGGGCGCGGTGGCGCTGCAGCGGGCCGAACTGGCGGCCGGCGCGGTCGAGGCCGAGGCCCTGCGCCGCTCCGACCGCTTCCGCAACGCCCTGCTGAACTCGATCAGCCACGACCTGCGCACGCCGCTGACCACGGTGCTGGGCGCAGCCACCACCCTGATCGACTACGGCGAAAAGCTCGCGCCCCCGGCCCGCGCCGACCTCGCCGTCGGCATCAAGGAGGAGGCCGAGCGGCTCAACGGCTACGTCGCCAACCTGCTGGACATGACCCGCATCGAGGGCGGAGGCCTGAAGCTGCGCACCGACTGGATCGACGTGCGCGACGTGCTGGCCGCCGCCGCCGACCGGGTGACCCGTCGCCTCGAGGGGCGCGTGCTGGTGCGCGACTTCCCCGAGACCCTCAGCCTGGTCCAGGCCGACCCCAGCCTGCTGGAGCAGGTGGCGGTCAACATACTGGAGAACGCCATCGCCTACAGCCCCGCCGGCGCGCGGATCGAGGTCGCCGCCTACGAGGACCGCGCCCACGTGGTGATCAGCATCGAGGACGAGGGGCGGGGCATCCCGCCGGCCGACCTCCTGCGCGTGTTCGAGAAGTTCCGCCGCCTGCAGGACCCCAGCGACCGCTCGCCGAACGCCAGCCAGGGCGTGGGGCTGGGGCTGGCGATCGCCAAGGGCTTCGTCGAGGCCATGGGCGGGCGCATCGCCGCCGCCAGCCCGATCCACGACGGCAAGGGCACGCGCATGCTGATCAGCCTGCCCAAGGGCGTGCCTACGCCCCATCATCTGCTATGAGCCGATCATGAGCGCGCTTCGCCCCCGCATCCTGGTGATCGACGACGAACCGCAGATCCACCGGTTCCTGGCCCCCGCGCTCGACGCGGCCGGCTACGACCCGCTGCGCGCCGACGGCGGCCAGGAGGGTCTGCGCGGCATCGCCCTGTGGTCGCCCGACGCGGTGGTGCTCGACCTTGGCCTGCCCGACATGGACGGCAAGGAGGTGCTGGAGAAGGCCCGCGCCTTCTACGACGGCCCGATCCTGATCCTGTCGGCCCGGGACCGCGAGATCGAGAAGATCGAGGCCCTGGACCGAGGCGCCAACGACTATGTGGAAAAGCCGTTCGGGGTCGGCGAGCTGCTGGCTCGCCTGCGCGTGGCCCTGCGCCAGAAGGCGGCCACCCAGGCGCCGGTCGGGCCGATCCGCGCCGGGGCCGTGGAGCTGGATCTCGACAAGCGCCTGGTCACCCGCGACGGGGCGGTGGTGAAGGTCTCGCCGCGCGAATACGAGGTGCTGGCCCGCCTCGCCATGGGACGCGGCAAGGTGCTGACTCACAAGGAGCTGCTGACCTCGGTCTGGGGCCCGGCCCACATGCACGACACCCAGTACCTGCGGGTGTTCGTCGGCCAGCTGCGCCAGAAGCTCGAGGCCGACCCTGCCCACCCGAAGATCCTGCTCACCGAGCCCGGGGTGGGCTACCGCTTCATCGGGGATTGAGGCGAGTCTTACTGCCCCCTGCGGATCGCCGCCGCCTCCTTCACGCGCGCCAGCAGGGCGGCGATATCGATCGGCTTGTCCACGTGGCCGTCCATGCCAGCGGCCAGGAAGTTCGCGATTTCCGAGGGCATGGTGTCGGCGGTCATGGCCAGGATCGGCACGGCGCCGGCCGGCGGGGGAAGGGCGCGGATCGCGCGGGCGGCGGCCAGGCCGTCCATTACCGGCATGCGAACGTCCATCAGCACGAGGTCGAAGGTCCCGTCGCGCACCGCCGCCACCCCGGCCGCGCCGTCGCCGACGCCGGTCGTCGCGTGGCCCGCCGCGTCGAGCACGGCCCGGGCGAGGGTCAGGTTGGCGGGGGTGTCGTCGACGACCAGGATGCGCAGGGGCCCCGTCCGTCGCTTCGGCCTCTTGGGTCGGGCGGCGCCGTCGGTCGCGGGAAGCGGCGTCGGCAGGGCGGGCATGACGGGACGTCCAGCTTGGCCGGGCGAGACTGGGTCCGGCCGGGGCGCCGCGCAAGCATCCTGAGGATGCATCGCGGGCCGCCGTGCGGGGCTATTCGACGCGGATCTGCCCGGCCACGGCGCGGGCGATGGCCAGGTTGGCCGAGTCGTTCAGGTGCAGGCCGTCGTACTGCAGCGGCGCGCCGATCGCGGCCATGGCCTCTCCGGCGTCGACGGCCTTGACGCCGGTGCGGGCGGCGACCTGGGCGGCGGCCTCGCGGAACGGGTCGAGCCTGGCTTGGGTGTCGCGGGCCGAGGCCGGCGGCGGCAGCAGAACCATCACTTGGCCGCCGTCGTCGAGCCGTCGGCGCACCAGGGCCTCCAGCAGGCTGGCGTAGACCTTGACGTCGAGGGCGCCGGGCTTGCCGCGCACCTTGGCGTCGTTGGAGCCGTACATGATGATCGTCAGGTCGCCGGTCGGCTCGCGGGCCCAGCGCGTCAGGCCGTCCAGCGTCTGGTCGCCGGGCTTGCCGTGATTGACCACCGTGACCTTGTCGCCCAGCAGGCCGCGCAGCGTCTCGGGATAGGGCGTGGGGCTGCGCGGCGAGGGCGAGCCGTTGATGCCGGGAATCGATTCGCCCCAGCGCTTGAAGCCGTAGGTCAGGCTGTCGCCCTCGCAGACGATCACGGCCCCAGGTTTCAGGCGGATCGGCGCGGCGGGCGCGGTCGCCAGCCTGACGACGGTGCGGGCCGCGGCGCTGCCGGTCGGCCGCCACTGGGGCAGGGTGGTCTGGAACCAGGCGGCGGCCAGGCCAAAGCCGATCAGCGCTCCGACGCCCACGCCGGGAAGGAAGAACCGGGAGCGTGCCAGGTCGTGCAGATAGGCGGCGAGAGGGCTCATGGATGGGCGATTAATTATATTCCGGGCCGTCCGAATGCCCGTTTGAATGCGGTGAACGGCGCTGTTGCGATGTGATCGCCGAAAATGCGGTCACGGTAAGTATATTTCTTGCTCGAACCCCGCTCTTTTCGCCTCCAAGGTGATTAACGCCCTTTATGGCCAAGTTTGATTTCCGATCCGATCCCGGACGGTCGCTCGCGTGTTTGCACGGTTCCGACATCCGGCGCCACAAACTTTGGCCACATAAAAATTTCTTTTGAATAGTCATCAGTTGGTGATTGCGCTTCGGCACGGAATGTCGAATTACGATCACTCGGTGTTTTTGTGCCGCCGGCTGGGCGGGGCTCTTATTGAGCAGGGGATGACATGCGCGTAGCGATGATTGGCACGGGCTATGTGGGCCTGGTGTCCGGGGCGTGCTTTGCGGACTTCGGTCACGTGGTGACGTGCATCGACAAGGATCCGCGCAAGATTTCGCGGCTGCTGGCCGGCGAGATCCCGATCTTCGAGCCGGGTCTGGACGACCTGGTGGCCCGTAACGTGCGCGAGGGCCGGCTGTCGTTCACGCTGGACGGCGCCCAGGCGATCAAGGACGCCGACGCGGTGTTCATCGCCGTGGGCACGCCCACGCGCCGCGGCGACGGCCACGCCGACCTCTCCTACGTCTACGCCGCCGCCGAGGAGATCGCCGGCCTGATCGACGGCTTCACTGTCGTGGTCACCAAGTCGACCGTGCCGGTGGGCACCGGCGACGAGGTCGAGGCGATCATCAAGCGGGTCAATCCCGAGGCCCAGTTCGCCGTGGTCTCCAATCCGGAGTTCCTGCGCGAGGGCGCGGCCATCGAGGACTTCAAGCGCCCCGACCGCGTGGTGGTTGGCGCCGAGGACGAGCGGGCCCAGGCGGTGATGCGCGAGCTCTATCGCCCGCTCTCCCTCAACGAGACCCCGATCGTCTTCACCGGCCGCCGCACCAGCGAACTGATCAAGTACGCCGCCAACGCCTTCCTGGCGATGAAGATCACCTTCATCAACGAGATGGCCGACCTGTGCGAGAAGGTCGGGGCCGACGTCCAGCAGGTGGCCAAGGGCATCGGCCTGGACAAGCGGATCGGCTCGAAGTTCCTCAACGCCGGCCCCGGCTACGGCGGCTCGTGCTTCCCCAAGGACACCATCGCCCTGGTCAAGACCGCCGCCGACTACGGCGCGCCGACCCGGCTGATCGAGACCACGGTCGAGGTCAACAGCGCCCGCAAGAAGGCCATGGCCGACAAGGTCGCCGCCGTGCTCGGGACCGAGGACCTGGCCGGCAAGACCGTCGGCGTGCTGGGCGTGACCTTCAAGCCCAACACCGACGACATGCGCGACGCCCCCAGCCTCGACATCCTGCCGGCCCTGCAGGCCAGGGGCGCCAAGGTCCAGGCCTTCGACCCTGAAGGCCGCCACGAGGCCGAGGCCCTGCTGCCGGGCGTCACCTTCGTCTCGGGCCCCTACGAAGCCGCCGACAAGGCCGACGTGCTGCTGCTGCTCACCGAGTGGGACCAGTTCCGCGCCCTCGACCTGGACCGCCTCAAGGGCCTCCTGGCCGCTCCGGTCATCGTCGACCTGCGCAACGTCTACAAGCCCCACGAAATGGTCCGCCACGGCTTCACCTACGCCTCCGTGGGGCGCGGGGCGGCCTCGGACGGCGGCGACGCCGCGGCCCTCAAGGCCGGCGAACGCCAGGTGGACGCCGTCCCGAACTAGGCGGGAAGGCCCGTGCTTCCGCCGTCTCGACGGCGGCGGGGCCGGGCTGGCGATCCAGAAAATACCCAGGGGGGAAACGCATCCGGAGCGCCAGGGCGGCGGCGAGCGTCGTCGGCCGAGCGCGCGCGTGAATGCGGCCTTGCGAACTGCACAATGGATCCGAAGTCATGACAGCACAGCGTAGCGTCAAGCGGCCCAAGGTTCTGGCGGTCTGCTCCAGCGGCGGCCACTGGGAGCAGATGATGATGATCCGCGACGCCTTCAAAAGCGCCGATCCGGTCTTCGTCACGACTTTGCCCGGTTTGGCTGAGAAGTCGGGCGTCGAGAAAGCCTATGTCGTGCCGGACTGTAACCGGGACAATATTGGGGCCAATCTTCGCTGTATGAGGGATCTGCTTTCCATCATCCGCACCGAACGGCCCAGCGTGATCATCTCGACCGGCGCCGCGCCGGGTCTGCTGGCCATTGTCATCGGCCGGTTCTTCGGCGCGCGGGGGATCTGGGTCGACAGCATCGCCAACTCCGAGCGGCTGTCGATGAGCGGCAAGATGGCCGGCTACGTCGCCAATCTCTGGATCACCCAGTGGAGCCAGCTGGCCACCGCCAAGGGTCCGAAATACTACGGGAGCGTCCTGTGATCCTGCTGACCGTCGGAACCCAGCTGCCCTTCGATCGCCTGGTCGACATCGTGGACCGCGTCGCGCCCGACACCGGCGAGGAAGTGTTCGGCCAGATCGGCAAGAGCACGCTGTCGCCGCGCAACTTCACCTTCCAGGAAAACCTGCCGCCGCGCGACTTCGAGAGCAAGATCACCTCGGCGCGGGTGCTGGTCTCGCACGCCGGCATCGGCTCGATCCTGACGGCCCGCAAGTACAACAAGCCGATCATCCTGTTCCCGCGCCTGGCCGCGCACAACGAGCACCGCAACGACCACCAGCTGGCCACCTGCGCCCAGCTGAAGACCCAGGCCGGCATCTATGTGGCCACCGACGAGGGCGAGCTGCGCGCGCTGCTGATGGACAAGGGGCTGGTCTCGGGTTCGGAGGATCCGGACGCGGCGGTCAAGCGCCGGCAGCTGACCGACGCCATCGGCGCCTTCATCGGCGGCGGCGCGTGACGACCTCGCCCGACGATCGTCGCAAGGTGCTCTACTACGTGGAGCGCTACCTGCCGCCGTCGCAGGCCTTCGTGGCCCAGCAGGCGCGGGCCCTGGCGCGCTACCAGCCGGCGATCCTGGCCGGCAGCACCATGGCTGACCTGGATCGCGAGATCATCGGCTTTCCGGTGCACGACATCCGCGCCTCGCCGGCCATGCGGGCGGGCGAGCTGGCCCTGAAGACCGTGCGCCTGCCGGCGCCGGCGCTGTTCCCGGCCGTCCGCCAGGCCGACCTGGTGCACGCCCACTTCGGCAAGAACGGCTACGTCATCGAGCCGCTGGCGGCGCGCGCCGCGGGCAAGCCGCTGGTGACGACCTTCCACGGCTTCGACGCCACCTTCGCGGGCAATGCCGGCGACGTGGACGGCTTCAACCAGGTGCGGTTCTTCGCCAAGGGCCGCGAGCAGATGGCCAAGGGCGGCGGCTGGCAGATCGCCGTGTCCGACTTCATCCAGGACCGCCTGCTGGCCCTGGGCTTTTCCCAGGAGCGGATCTTTCGCCACTACATCGGCGTCGACACCAGCCTGTTCTCGGCCCCGACCAGACCGCGCCGCAAGGGGCTGGTGGTCTCGGTCGCGCGCTTCGTGGAGTACAAGGGCCACAAGCTGATGATCGAGGCGCTGGAGCGGGTGGCCAAGGCCGGCACGCCGGTCGAGTTCATCATGATCGGCGAGGGGCCGCTGCGCGACGAGATCGAGGCCCTGGCCCGGCGCTCTCTGCCCAAGGTCGAGGTGCGCGAGAAGCAGACCCAGGCCCAGATCCGCGACCTGCTGTCGGAAGCCGAGCTCTATCTGCACGGGGCGGTGACCCTGGCCAACGGCCACGCCGAGGCCTTCGGCATCGCCAACCTGGAGGCGCAGGCCATGGGCGCGCCGGTCGTCGCCTTCCGCTCGGGCGGGGTGGGCGAGGCGGTGGAGGAGGGGGCCACCGGCTTCCTGGCCGCCGAGCGCGACGTGGCCGCCATGGCCGACCATATCGGCCGCCTGCTCAACGACCAGCCGCTGTGGAACGCCTTCAGCGAACGCGCCCCCAGGATGGTGGCCGAGCGCTTCGACATCCGCCGCCAGACCGCGCTGCTGGAAGACTATTACGACAGCGTCCTGGACGCCCATGAGAAGGGGGAGACGCGCCGATGACGTCCCCAGCCACGCCCCAGACAGCGCCGACGCCCAAGGGCGTCAAGCCGAAGTGGAGCCTGAACGTGTTCCGACCGCTGCGGGACGCGATCATCAATGTCCGGCGGGCCTACTACAACAAGGTCTGGGGGATGCACATCCACCCGACCGCGTCGTTCTCGCTGAGCGCCAAGTTCGACCGCACCAACCCCAAGGGCGTGCATGTCGGCGAGGAGACCTACGTGGCCTTCGACGCGGCGATCCTGACCCACGACCTGACGCGCGGCCTGTACCTGAACACCTTCATCGGCCGCCGCTGCTTCATCGGCGCGCGCAGCATCATCCTGCCGGGCGTGACCATCGGCGACGAGTGCGTGATCGGCTCGGGCGCGGTCGTGACCAAGGACATTCCGCCGCGCTCGCTGGTGGCGGGCAACCCGGCGAAGATCATCCGCTCGGACATCAAGATCATCTCGCGCTACGGCCGCATGGCCCGCGAGGACGAAATCGAGGCGGCCAACGTCGCCGCCCTGGCCCTGGGAGCCGCCGAATGAAGATGTTCTTCTACCGCGGCAAGCACGAGAACTTCGGCGACGAGCTGAACCACTGGCTGTGGCCGCAGATCCTGCCGGAGTTCTTCGACGAGGACGAAAGCGACCTGTTCCTCGGCATCGGCTCGATCCTCTACGACAACTTCGATCCGTCGATCCGCAAGGTCGTCTTCGGTTCGGGCTGGGGCGGCTACACCAAGGCGCCGACGCTCGACGACAAGTGGACGGTCTATTTCGTGCGCGGCAAGAAGACCGCGCAGGAACTGGGCGTCGACGAGAGCCTGGGCATCGGCGACAGCGGCATACTGATCCGCAGCCTGTGGGACGCCGGCAAGGTCGAGAAGCGCCACGCCGTCTCGTTCATCCCGCACTACGAAAGCGCCATGTACGGCGCCTGGGAGAAGGTCTGCGCCAAGGCCGGCATCCACTTCATCGACCCGCGCTGGTCGGTGGAGAAGGTGCTGGAAGAGATCAGCGCCTCGGAAAAGGTGATCTCCGAAGCCATGCACGGGGTGATCATCTCCGACGCCCTGCGCGTGCCGTGGCGGGCCATCGTGCCGCTGGATCCGGCCAACCGCGCCAAGTGGTACGACTGGGCCAGCGCCCTGGACGTCTCGATCGACTTCGACACCCTGGGTCCGTCCAATCCGGTCGAGGCCCTGGCCGCGCTGCGCAAGGGTTCGGCTTGGCGCAAGGCGATCACCTTCCGTCACCGCCGTATCCGCCAGCTGACCGGCGACATGGCTTTCGGCTCGGCCGGCGCCACGCTGAAGGCCGTGGCCGCCAAGCCGGGCCAGTTGAGCGCCGACGCGGCCATCGAGGCCGCCCACGCCGCCATGCTGGCCCAGGTCGAGAAGCTGAAGGCCGACTTCGCGCCGGCGGTCGTCCGCGACGTCCAGCCCGTCGAGCAGTGAGGCGCGAGCGATGAGCAGCCTTTCCGCCACCGTCATCCTGTCGTCCTACAACGGCGAGAAGCGGCTGCCGAACACGCTGGATTCGTTCGTACGCCAGGACCTGCCCAAGGACGGGTGGGAGATCATCGCCGTCGACAACAACAGCAGCGACCGTACGTTCGAGATCCTGCAGTCCTATGCAGACCGCCTGCCGATCAAGCCGTTCCGGCACGTCACGCCCGGCAAGTCGAGCGCCCTGAACGAGGCGATCGCGCGGGCGCAGGGCGAGCTCCTGGTCTTCACCGACGACGACGTCGAGGCCGCGCCGCACTGGCTGTCGTCGATCGTCGAATGCGCGCGGGCCCATCCCGAGGTGTCGGTGATCGGCGGCCGCATCGTTCCCAACTGGGAGCGCCCGCCGGGCGATGATCCGCTCTACACCTGGCTGCCGCTGGGCTCGACCTTCGCCATCGTCGACGACCTGCCGACCGGGCCGTGCGATCCGTCGAAGATCTGGGGCCCCAACACCACGATCCGCGCCAGCGCCCTGGGCGAGGAGCGCTATCGCGAGGACATCGGCCCGCTGCCGGCCAAGCTCTACGCCATGGGCGAGGATTCCGAGATCGTCATGCGGCTGGCCGGCAAGGGTCACACGGCCTACCACTGCGCCGAAGCCGTGGTGCGCCACTTCGTGCCGGCCTCGAACATGTCGGCCGACTGGGTCCAGAAGCGCGCCGAGCGCCTGGGCTTCGGCATTCCGGCCCTGCAGCCCGAGAAGATCCCCTCCGGCCCGCGCCTAGGCGGCGTGCCGGTCAGGACCTGGCTGGAAACCGTCAGCTGGGGCGCGCGCAGCCTGATGCTCTATCCGCTGCCCAAGTCGCGCCTGCGGTTCTGGGCGATCTGGAAGCTCTACTACATGCGCGGCCTGATCCAGGGCATCCGCCACTACATGCCGGCGGCCCGCGCATGAGCGATCCGATCGACACCCAGGTCTCGGCCGAGACGCCGGCCGGCGGCGCCAAGGGCATCGGCTCCAAGGCCGTGAAGGCCTCGGTCTGGGTGATGGGCGGGGTGGTGTTCACGCGCCTGGCCAACCTGGCGATGACGGTGGTGCTGGCGCGCATCCTGCTGCCCCAGGACTTCGGTCTGGTCGCCCTGGCGACCACCGTGCTGCTGATGCTGCAGGCGATCACCGACCTGTCGCTGGGCAACGCCCTGATCCACAAGCAGGACGCCGACCGCGCCGACTACGACACCGCCTTCACGCTGGGCGTGCTGCGCGGCCTGCTGCTGATGGCGATCATGATCGGCGCCGGCGCGGTGATGGTGAAGGTCTATGGCGACCCGCGCCTGTTCGCGATCATGGCGGCGATCAGCGTGCGGCCGCTGATGGCCGGCCTGATGAGCCCCTACTACATCACCCTGGCCAAGCACCTGAAGTTCTCGGTGGTGATCGCCATCGAGAGCCTGGCCGCCGTGCTCCAGCTGGTGGCGGCCGTGGCCGTGGCCTGGACCACTCACAGCTACTGGGGGATCGTCGCCGGCGTGATCGCCGCGGGCCTGGTGCCGCTGGTGGCCAGCTTCCTCTACGCGCCGTACCGCCCGCGCTTCTCGCTGGCCTCGACCAAGCTGATCCTGGGCTTCTCGATCTGGGTGACGCTGAACCAGTTCATCACCGTCATCGGCAACCGCTTCGACAACCTGGTCATCGCCGGCGTGCTCGGCACGGCCACCTTCGGCGCGTACAACGTCGGCAACAACATCGCCACCATGCTGACCCAGCAGGCCATCCAGCCGCTGGAGCGGGTGTTCTTCCCCAGCTTCGTGCACATCGCCGCCGACCGCGACCGCCTGCGGGCCGCCTTCCAGCGCAGCCAGTCGTCGCTGTTCGCCGTGGGCCTGCCGCTGGGCGTGGGCCTGGCGCTGGTGGCCGAGCCGCTGGTGTCGCTGGCGCTGGGCCCCAAGTGGCATCTGGCGGCCGTGGTGATCCAGCTGATCGCGCCGGTGCTGGGCGTGCAGGTGGTGTTCGGCGCGGTCAACGCCGTGGCCTACGCCCTGGGCGCGACCAAGGACCTGTTCCAGCGCAGCCTGTGGCAGACGGCCGTGCGCGTGCCCGTGGTGCTGGCCGGGCTCTATTTCTGGGGGCTGACGGGCCTCCTGGTGGCGCGCATCCTGTCGGGCGGGGTGCTGCTGTCGGTGCTGAACCTGATGCTTGTGCACAAGCTGACCGGCCTGACCGCCCTCGAGCAGGTGAAGGTCACCTGGCGCTCGCTGGTCAGCACCGCGGTGATGATCGCCGCGGCCCTGGCGGTGCGCTCGCTGTTCCCCAGCGTCGAGCATCACGCCGACGCCCTCTACGCCACGGTCGCCATCTCGGCCGTCGGCGGGCTGGCCTATGTGGCGACCCACGCGGCGGTCTGGCTGATGGCCGGGCGGCCGGGCAACAGCATCGAGGCCGAACTCGCGCGCCTGCTGTCGAAAACCACCGGGCGCTTCGCCCGCCTGCGGAATGCATAAGCCATGGCCCAGTCTCCGCTTCCCGCCGCCCCCAGGATTTCGGTCCTCGTCAACAACTACAACTACGCGGCCTATCTGCCCGCGTGCATCGACAGCGTGCTGTCGCAGGACTATCCGGACTTCGAGCTGATCGTCGTCGACGACGGCTCGACCGACGGCTCGCGCGAGATCATCGGCGCCTATGGCGACCGGCTGGTCGCGGTGCTGAAGGAGAACGGCGGCCAGGCCTCGTCGTTCAACGCCGGCTTCGCCGCCGCCACCGGCGAGATCCTGTGCCTGCTGGACGCCGACGACGCCTTCCTGCCCGGCAAGCTGTCGCGCCTGGCCGAGATCTACGCCCGCGACGGCGTGGACTGGTGCTTCGACCGGGTGACGACCGACGAGACCGTCGGCGCGCCGGCCGAACTGGTGCTGAAGCTAGTCGACCATCGCGCGGCGGTCAGCCGCGGCCGCTTTCCGACCATTCCGGTGCCGACCTCGGGCCTGACCTTCCGGCGCGGGCTGCTGTCGCAGATCCTGCCCATGCCCGTGGCCCAGGACGTGGTGCTCAGCGACAACTATCTGAAGTTCGCCGCCAGCCACCTGGGCGCGGGGGTGCTGGTCGACACGCCGCTGACCTTCCAGCGCATCCACGCGACCAACCGCTACACGGGCGCCACTCAGGCCAGCCCGCTGCGCTCGCGGATCATGATCGCCACGGGCCTGGAGCTGGCCCGCCGCTATCCGGGCCTCAAGAGCCTGGGCGCCAGCCTGGCCGCCGGCGGCTTCGCCCAGGGCGAGCTGTCGGGCCGGGCCCTGCGCGAGCAGCTGGCGGCGGCGACCAACGCCGCGTCCAATCCGCGCCTGGCGGCGCTGGACCTGTGGTGGCGGGTGACGATGAAACGGGCGCGCGCCTCTCTGGCGCCGCGCAAGGCGGCGAAGGCGGGCTGATCATGACCTCCACCACCACGGCCCCGCGCGATCCCCAAGCCGTCGCCGCGACGCCGGCGGCCGACGTCGTCCACGTGGCGGTCGGCGTGCTGACCTTCAAGCGCCCCGAAGGCATCGCCAAGCTGCTGGACTCGCTGGGCGTCCTGACCATGAGCGCCGAGCGGCCTTACAAGCTGTCGGTGGTGGTGGTCGACAACGATCCCAAGGGCAGCGGCCGCGCGGCGGTCGAGCCGTTCATGGCCTCGAGCGCCTTCCAGCTGATCTACGCCATCGAACCCGAACCCGGCATCCCGTTCGGCCGCAACCGCGCCATGGACGAGGCGCCGGCCGACACCCGGTTCTTCTGCTTCGTCGACGACGACGAGTGGGTGGTGCCCGGCTGGCTGGACGCCCTGCTGGAGGTGCGCGCGCGCACCGGCGCCGACTGCGTCTACGGTCCCGTGGAGCCGGTCTATCCGGAGAACCCGCCCGAGTACTTCATCAAGAGCCGCGTCTTCGAGCGCAAGAAGAACGAGGACGGCGCCCGGATCGGCTACGCGGCCTCCAACAACGTGATGTTCGACCTGCCGCTGTTCCGGCAGATGGGCCTGCGCTTCGAGGAGCGGATGCGCCACACCGGCGGCACCGACTACCTGTTCTTCAACCAGGCGGTCCGCAAGGGCGCGAAGATCCACTGGAGCGACGCGGCGCTGGTCTACGACGTGGTGCCGGCCAACCGCATGACCTGGAAGTGGGTCATCCAGCGCCAGTACCGTCTGGGCAACACCTTCGCGGTCGCCGACCAGCTGCACGGCACGCCGGCCCGGCGGGCCTATCGCCTGGTCTACGGCGCGGCGCGGGTGGCGCTGGGGGCGGCGATGTCGCCGGCCCTGCTGATCTCGCCCAGCCTGGGCATGCGGGCGATCATCCACGGGGTGCGCGGCGCCGGCGTCGTCAGCGGCATCCTCGGCCACAGCTATCAGGAATACGGAAAGGCCCAGGCCTAGCGCTCGCGCGCGGCTTGGCCCAGTGAACAGTCCATGACCCTCGTGAACGACAGTCCCTCGCACCGGCGCGCCGCCCAGGCCAAGGTCTCCGGCGGCGTTCGCCGCGAGAGCCAGCTCAAGGCGCTGCTGACCTGCATCCTGATCCTGTGCCTGTGGCGGGCCTCGGGCATGTCGTACGGCTATCCGTCGCGCTTCGACGAGGGCGGCAGCGGCGACAACGTCTTCGTCATGAAGGCGCTGCTCTACAGCCTGATCCCGCTGATCTCGCTCTACGCGCTGCTGGAGCCGGGACGGGTCAAGCAGATGATCCAGCGCACGCCGATCTCGGTGGTGATCATCTTCACCGCCTGCGTGGCTTCGGTGTTCTGGTCGATCAACATGGGGGCCTCGACGCGGGGCCTGATCGCGGTGTCGATCATCACCATCGCGGCCCTGATGTACCGGCTGCGCTACGGCGCGACCGACACCTGGAACACGGTCTATACGTTCATGGTGGTGTCGGCGATCGTCAACGTCGCCTACACCCTGATCTTCCCCAAGTTCGCCATCATGGGCGGGGCCTACCAGGGCATGGTCAAGGGGATGTTCTACCACAAGAACCTGATGGGCCACTTCTTCTCCCTCGGGTTCTTCATCATCTTCCTGAACTCGCAGCACCGGTACGGCCCGACCTTCCACGGGGTGGTCAAGACCGTGGCCACGGCCTGCGCCCTGGCTCTGGTGGTGCTGGCCCGCTCGTCCACCGCCCTGATGATGATCGGGGTGGGCATGACGGTGATCGTCGGCCTCAACGCCACGCGGGCCCTGAAGAGCAAGCCGGCGCGGATCGGCCTGATCCTGGGGACCTCGGTGGTCATGGCGACCCTGATCGTCGTTTCCTACAACATCGTCATCGCCACCATCGCCGAGGCGTTCGGCAAGGACGCCACCCTGTCGGGCCGGTCGAACATCTGGGACCAGCTGCTGCCGCTGGTCTACGACCGGCCGCTGTTCGGCTATGGCTTCGCGGTGTTCCGCCAGCCGGAGGTGTTCGACCAGTTCGTGCGCGCCTCGTGGAACGTCAGTTCGACGCACAGCACCTATCTGGAACTCTGCCTCAACATCGGCGTGCCCGGCGCGGCCGCCCTGCTGTTCCTGATCCTGGTGCGCCTGTTCGCCAAGATCGCGCCGTCGCCGGCCAGCGTGCCGGTCCAGCGGCAGCAGCGGCTGGAGGTGATCATCATCCTGCTGGTGCTGGTGGCCTCGGGCCTGGACGCGGGCATGCTGCTGGCGCCGATCGTGCTGTGGCCGCTGATCGTCATCTCGCTGCCCGCCTCGTTCGAGGCCGCGCCGAGGCGGGCGGCGCCGCGTCGCCCGGCCTTCGCCTCGCGGGGCGCCGCGTGAGGCTGCTGGCGGGCCTGGGCAGGGGAGAGGCGGCTCCGCAGGCCGCCGCCGGCCTGCCCAAGAACCTGGCGCTGGTGCAGGCGCTACGGGGCGTGGCCGCCATCGCCGTCGTCGCCCATCACGCGATCCGCACCTTCACCGTCAAGGCCAGCGCAGGCATCGTCCCGCCGGCCCTGATCGGGGCGCCCGCCTTCTACGACAGCCTGGCCTTCGGCGTGGACCTGTTCTTCGTCATCAGCGGCTTCATCATGGTCTACGTGTCGGGGGCCTACATGGCGGCCGACAAGCCGATCCTGGGCTTCCTGCTGAAGCGGGCGGCGCGGATCTATCCGATCTACATCATCGTCTCGCTGGCCCTGATCGCCATCAAGGCGATGAACCACCTGACCGAGGGGGCGTCGGGCTTCGACCTCCAGCCGCTGCGGATCGTCACCTCGCTGCTGCTGGTTCCGGCCTGGAACGAGGCCGGCGGCGTGCAGCCGATCCTGGGCGTCGGCTGGACCCTGTCTTACGAGCTCTATTTCTACCTGCTGTTCGCCGCCGCCGTGGTCGTGGCGCGGCGAGCGTTCTTCGCGCCGCTGGCGGCGTTCATCCTGCTGGCGGTCACGGCGTTCAACCTGCTGCCGGGCGGCGGGACCGCGATCGCCAGCTTCCTGGCCAATCCGATCGCCATCGAGTTCCTGTTCGGCTGCCTGGTGGCGCTGGCGATCAAGCGGGGCGCGCGGATGCCGCTGCCGTGGCTGTCGATCGCCGCGGCGAGCGCGGCCCTGTTCGTCGGGCCGCTGTTCGTGCACGCCGAGGCCTGGCGGGTGCTGGTCTGGGGGCTCCCCAGCGCGGTCGTCGTCTTCTCGGCGGTGTCGCTGGAGGTCGACGGCAAGGTCGCGCGCACGCCCAGGCTCTTCGGGCTGCTCGGCGACGCCTCTTACTCGATCTACCTGGTCCACATCCTGATCGTCGGCATCGTCGGGGCCCGGGTGGGCCGCATGGTCAGCGCGGCCGTCGGCACGGGCTATGCGAGCACGGCGGCGGTGGCGGGAATCGTCGTGCTGGCCGTGCTGGTCGGCGTCGCCCTGTACTTCGCCGTCGAGCGGCCGATGGCCGACTTTCTCGCCAAAAGGATTGGGGCCTACGAGCGGGCTCGCCTTGGCCGTGTATCCAAGGTTCCTGCGTAAGCAACCGGCGCCTGTATTTGGAGCAAAATCAGGTATTGGGAGCGAGATGCTCTCTGGTGCATTCTGTGTTTGCTGGGTGAGTAACAGTAAGCCAGAGCGTTGCCATGAAATCCGGGTTCGAGCGTCGAGAAATACTTAAGGTTGGCGTGGCCGCCTTGGGGCTTCCTGGGCTCGCCGCCCAGCCTGGCAAGGCGGGCGCGGCGGCCCTCGCGACCGAGCCGGCGCCGTCCGACGGCTACAGGCTCGACTTCCGCGCCGCCCGCCTGTTTCTGAACGGCCAGGACGCCGGCGCGCTGACCGCCATGCCGGGCCTGGTGATCCGCGCCGCTGGCGGCCTGGCCCTGACGCCGAGCGGCCGCCTACTGCCCTTCGCCGACGGCCAGCTGCGCCAGCACGCCGACGCCGGCCTGCTGATCGAGCCGGCCTCGCGCAATCTCTGCGCCAATTTCAGCGCCGCCCCGACCACCACCCAGGGCTGGTCGGCGGGATCGGCGGTCACCTTCAAGGTCGTCGACGCCCGCGAGGAGCTTTACGCCGCCCAGGACCCGGCCACGGGCGCCTACCTGTTCCGCGACCTGCTCGACCGGGGCGTCATGAACGGCATGGTGCTGGAGGCCTACAACGGCGGGACCAGCGCGGCGGCCGTCACCGCCGCCGGACCGGCCGGCGTGGGGGTCAAGCACACCCTGTCGGCCTGGACGCGCTGCCTCGCCGGCGGCGGCGACCTGCGCCTGACCGGCGGCGCGGCCGGGCCCGTCTACAGCCAGGCCTACTGGGCGCGGATCGAGCGCGCGGGCCTGACCCCGACCAGCGCCACCCAGGGGCTGACCATGGCCATCCAGGCCAAGGCGCGCATCCGCTGGATCCTGCACCAGCTGGAGCCCAGCGCCCTGGCCACCAGCCCGATCGTCGTGGCCGGGGCTTCGGCGGGGCGGGCGGCCGACGAGCTGGTGATCGACAACGCCGGCCTCTTCGGCCAGCCGTTCACGATCGTCGCCGACACCCACATCCGCCGCGCCAGCGATCTGGCCCGCCGCTGGATCAGCGTCTCGGGCGGCGGCGAGGAGGTCGTGGTGACGCGCTCAGCCGACAACGCCCTGACCCTGACCGGCGTGGGGGCGGTCCACGATACGACCGTGGCGCCGCGTCTTCCCCGGATCCACGGCCCCGGCGGCGCGCGCGTGGCGCTGCAGCTGCGGCCGCAGGGACGGGTGCTGTCGGTCGGCGGCGCCAACGCCCACGACGCCTTCAACACCTTTCCCGCCGGGCTGTCGCGGCTGACCCTCGGCGCCAGGCCCGACGGGACCGAACCGCTCGCCGGCTGGTTCCGCGCCCTCGACATCAGGGGTCTCGTCGACCCGCGCGAACTGAAGCTGGCCAGCGCCCCGCCGGCCGACGCCATGGCCCACGACATCGTCCGCTACGTCGACCCCAAGGGCAGCGACACCGCCGACGGTCTGACCCCCGCCACCGCCTGGGCCACGCTGGCCAAGGCCGCCGCCGCCGCGACGGCCCTGCCGCCGGGCATGCACCTGCTGCTCAAGCGGGGCGGCTCGTGGAGCGAGATCCTGTCGCCGCCGTCCGACTGGTGTACGGTGGGCGCCTATGGCGAGGGCGCGCGGCCGATCGTCGGCGTCGGCCAGGACTACGGCTGCGACGAGAACAACAAGTCCGGCTTCCGGCTCGAGGGGCTGCATCTGCGCGACTGGAAGCTCAAGGGCTTCAACAACTACGGCTTCAACAGCCACATGCTGTGGGACTGCGAGATCGGGCCGATCGCGGCGGGCCAGGCCGACACTAACCGGGGCGGTGCGACCAGCCGCAACTTCAGGAACTTCTACATCGGCGCCTGCCACGTGCACCACGTGCTGGGCGACGACGTCTTCCTGCAGACCACCAAGGGCGGCTGGGTGATCTCGGAAGGCAACCGCTACGATCCGGCCGACGGCGCCGAGGCCGACAACTTCCAGCTCAGCGACAACCAGGGCGCCCAGGTGCGGCTCAGCGGCGACCAGTACGACATGCGCGGCGCCAGCAGCGGCAAGGGCAATGTCGTGATCACCGGCAACGCCGGGACGGTGATCGAGGACTTCGTCGCCTATGGCCTCAACTTCTGCATCGGCCTGAACGGCGACAACATGGTGGTGCGCCGGGGCAAGATCAGCAGCGCGCGGCTCAACGCCTACAGCTGGGGCGTGGGGGTGGGCGAGTCGACCAGCGTGCGCCAGCACCTCTACGAGGACCTGGTGATCAGCGACTGCAATCGCGGCGTCTCGATCAGCGGCATCGGCGGCGGCGTGGACTCCGGTCCCGACCGGGCCGACATCACCGTCCGCCGCGTCACGGTGCAGAGCTGCCAGACGGGCCTGTGGATCGACCGCCCGACCAGCGGCGACCTGTCGGGCATCGCCTTCCTCGACTGCGCGACCAACGTCGACAACCGCACGACGGCCATCCCGGCCGAGAGCCAGTCGCAAAGCCTGACCCTGCCGCAAAGCTACTAGGGATCCGTCGAGGCGGGTCGAAGTCGTGAGAAGAGAGGGTGGAGGCCCGGCCCGGAATCGAACCGGGGTAAACGGATTTGCAGTCCGGCGCGTAACCACTCCGCCACCGGGCCACCGGGTCGACACGCTTGCGTCGGCGAAGAGGGGGTCTGGCTATCAGAGGTCGCGCGGGCTCGCAATGCCCAACTTCGCTTTATCCAAAGGGATTACTTCTGGCGCGGCGGCTTCAGCGATCGCCCGGCCATCATCAGGGTTCCGGCATGGTTGGCGTGGGCGGCCTGCGCCAGGGTTCGGGCGGCGTTGCGCACCTCCTCCTGCATGGCCTGGTCGGCGTCGAGCGCCTCGTGGCTGGTGGCGTAGGGCTCCCAGTAGCCGATGTAGCGATCCAGTTCGGCGTTCACTCCGGCAGGGACGAGGTCCATGAACCGCAGCCAGTCCGACAGGCTGCGGCGGACGTTCTCGGCGCCTTCCACATCGCCGTGGACCACGACCGAGAATACCCGGCCCTCCAGGTGCCTGGGATAGTCCCAGCCCGCCAGTTCGACAGCCTTGGCCTCGTCCGCGTGCTTGCCGTGGGTGAGGGTCGGATCGGGATTGCCGCCGTCGGCGCAGACCAGCCGGTCCATCATCAGCTTCAGCGGCGACGAGACCTGATACCAGTTCACAGGCGTGATGATCATGATCCCGTGAGCCTCGACCCATAACGGGTAGATCTCGTTCATCCAGTCGTCGACCTGGCCCAGCGAGTAGTTCGGGTAGCACGAGCATGGCCAGTGGCAGAGCGGGGCGGCGGTCGAGAAGCAGGCCTTGCACGGATGGATCGTCCGGCCGAACTCCGAGGCCAGACGCGACAGGTCGAGGATCTCGACGGCGATGTCGTCGGCCGCGAACACCTCCCTGGCCAGCTCCGCGAGCCGGAAAGACTTCGACATCTCGCCGGGGCAGGTGTGTTCGCTGCGCGACGAGGCGTTGACGATCAGCACGCGGCAGGGGCCTTCCGGGTCGTCGTGACGGACCTGGGCCGCTTCGATGTCGGCCTTGGCGCGCAGCCAGTCGACGGCCAGGTCGTAGCCGGGATCGTGATAGCCCGCGCCGGCCTTCTGGGTGTGAGGCGCCTTTCGGGAGTTGTCGTAGGCGTCCCAGGCCGCGTCGGCGATGCGCGACAGCTCGGCCTGCAGGGGCTCGAAAGCCGGGTCGACATAGCGGGCCAGGAACCTTCGCCGGAACGTCGCCTCGTCGAGCCTGGGGCTTGGCATGCCTTTTCTGGGCTCGGGCGTCGGCTTGGTCATCGCGGCTCCTGGCCGACGGGTTGCGACGCGCCGGACGGTGAGCCAACGGGGCCGCTAAGCGCGCGGTTCCTTGCGCCGGGTCAGGTGCAGGCCCAGGATCAGGGCCAGGGTGACGGCCGCCAGGGCGCCAGCCAGCCAGACGGCCGGGCGCACGTCGTGTTCGCCGACGATCAGGGCGGCCAGCAGCGGTCCCACCGCGCAGCCCAGCAGGCTGGCTCCGGGTCCGAGCAGGGCCGCGCGCCGGCTGGGGTCGGCCTCGATGGCCAGCGGCGTCAGGAACGGCGAGGCGAACAGCCAGGCGAAGCCGAACAGGCCCGATGCGGCGAGGAAGGCCGGGGCGGGCGGCAGGGTTGCGAACACCGCCAGGCAGGCGGCGGTCGCCAGGACGCCCAGAGTCAGCGACAGGAACCATGACAACCGTCCCGCCAGCGCCGTGGCCGCCGCGCCGCCCGCGACCTGGGCCGCCAGCGAGATCGAGAAGGCCAGGCCCGCCGTGGTCGCCGGGTGTCCGGCCTGTCGTGACAGCGGCTCGGCGTAGATCCACAGCGCCAGGATGAAGGCCTGGAAGCAGAACACGGCCAGCAGCGCGACCCAGCCGCGTGGGCTGGGCAGGCCTTTCGGAGCGTCTTCCGTATGGGGCAGGGCGGTCCAGGCGCGCGGGATCAGGGCGCCGGCCAGGGCGGCCGAGGCGGCCAGCGCCGCCAGCGCCGTGAAGCCGCCATTGGGGCCGAACCGACCGATGACGAGGACGGTCAGTCCCGCCACCACGGTCAGCTGGGCCAGGGTCTGGACGGTCAGGTAGATCCCCGACCAGCGGTCGGGCCGCGACGAGCGGACGATCATGCCGGTGACGATCCAGATCAGCGCCCCGGCCGGCAGGCCGGCGGCGGCGCGGGTCAGCACCAGCAGGCCGTCATGGGCGAAGGTGGAGGCGAGATTCAGCGCCGCCAGGAAGCAGCCGCAGGCCACGGCGGCCGGCCGCAGCCGCCGGGCGCCGAAGACCGGTCCCAGCAACGCCGCGCCGACGCCCATGGCCGCCAGCTCGGCCATGCCGGCCAGGCCGATCTCGGTGGCGGTCAGCCGCCCGGCCGCCTCCAGCCCGCCCAGCAGCAGCGGTCCGACGCCGGGAAACAGCACCCCCACGACGCCGATCCACAGCACCGCCAGGCGCTCGGTCAGGCTGGGCCTCGGGCCGATCCAGCCGCCTTCCGCGCCGCTCAATAGCGGGCCCGCAGATACAGGCCGTAGGTGCGCGGCGGACCCATGCTGAAGACGTCGAAGCCCAGGCCCTCGACGGCGGTGATGTCGAGGATGTTGGTTTCGTCGAAGAGGTTCTTGCCCCACACGCCCAGTTCGTAGCGGCCGCCGTCGAGCTTCCAGCCCAGTTGGCCGTTGACGTAGGCCCGGCCCTTGTCGCTGAGCCGCTCGGTGTTGGCGGTGTCGAAGAAGACCTTGGAGCGGTAGGTGAAGTCCAGCTGGCCGGCGAAGTCGCCGACCGGCAGCGGGTGCTCGTAGCGGACCACGCCGTTGACGCTGGCCTTCGGAGCCGAAGGCAGGCGGTTGCCCGAATAGTCCTGGCCGACCGAGACGAAGTCCTTGTACTCGGCGTTCAGCAGGGCCGCGCCCAGGGTCAGGGACAGGCCGCGCATGGGCCGCGCCTCGATCTCGGCCTCGGCGCCGTAGACCCGGGCGGCCGAGGCGTTGGTGAAGTACTGCACCGACAGGGCCCCGCGCTGGATCACGGTGTAAACCTGCAGGTTCTGGTAGTCGTAGTAGAAGGCCGCCGCGTTCAGGCGCAGGCGGCGGTCGAGGAACTCGCTCTTGGCCCCCACCTCGAAGGCGTCGACGGTCTCGTCGTCATAGGGACCCAGGTCCTCGGGTGCGGTGGTCTGGCCGGTGAAGAAGCCGCCGCTCTTGTAGCCGCGATTGTAGGTCGCATAGAGGTTGGCGTCGTCGGTCAGCGCGTAGCGCAGGCCAAGGCGGCCCGACAGCGACTTGAAGGTCTTGTCGCCGTCGTAGGTGAACAGGGTCACCAGGCCGTAGTCGACGTCGCTGACATAGTGGAAGCTCTTGTCGTCGACCGAATAGCGCAGGCCCGCCGTGAAGGTCAGGCGGTCGGTCAGGTCGTGGTCGACCTGGCCGAAGACGGCCCAGCTGCGGGTCTTCTGGGTCAGCGGCCAGCCGAACACGCCGATGCTGGCGGCCGGATCCATGCCGGTGGGGTTGTCGGGCGTGGGATTGCGCAGGTCGCCCAGCACGTCGTAGCGGCTGTCGTTGGAAAGGTCGTCCTTGGCCCAGTAGAGGCCGGTCACCCAGCGGGTCGGCCCCGTGCCGTTCGACTGCAGCCGGAACTCCTGGCTGGCCGTCTCCTGCAGGGCGATGTAGCGGGCGCTGATCACCTGCAGCGGGTTGGCGTCGGTGTCCTCCCAGTCGTCGCGGGCCGCGCGCTGGTATCCGGTGATCGAATAGAGGGTCATGTCGCCCAGGTCGTAGGAGACGCTGGCGGTCGCCCCGAACAGCTTGACGATGTCCTTGCCCTCGAAGCGGTAGTCGCCCTCGTACAGGTTCTTGCTGGTGTTGGCGTAGCCCAGCACGTTCGTGCACTGGCCCGAGGTGTAGTAGGCCGGCTTGCAGACGGCGTAGCCGAGGCTGGGATCGAAGTCGCCGGCCGCCTCGGGCGTCTGGGCCACCAGCGAGCGGTGGTAGGTCCAGATCGAGCCGCCGCGCGACTGGTTCAGGCTCAGCGACAGGTCGGCGGTCAGCTTGTCGTCGGGCTTGTAGCGAACGGCCAGGCGCGTGGCCCAGCGATTGGCGTCGTTGCCCTTGTTGCCGGTCAGGCGGTTGGTCGTATAGCCGTCGTTCTTGTCGTAGAGGCCGCTGATCCGGAAGGAGAGGGCGTCGCCGGCGATCGGTCCGCCGAAGCCGCCCTGGGCGTTGACCGCGTTGAAGCGGCCGTACTCCACGGCCAGGTCGCCGCCCGGCGTGCTCGACGGCTTGCGGGTGACGACGTTGATCGCCCCGCCGGTGGTGTTGCGGCCGTAGAGTGTGCCCTGCGGGCCGCGCAGCACCTCGACCTGCTCCAGGTCGTAGAAGCCGGCCAACTGGGCCAGCGGCGAGGCGACATACACCCCGTCGACATAGACGCCGACGGCGCTGGCCGTGCCGGGGTTGAAGTCGTTGACGCCGATGCCGCGGATGAACATGCGCGGGTTGGCGGCGTTGTCGTCGGTCTTGATCTGCAGGCCGGGCGCCAGGCCCGACAGCGCCAGCACGTCGCCGACCCGCTGGTTCTGCAGCTGGGCGCCCGTCATGGCGGTGACCGAGACCGGCACCTCCTGCAGGTTCTCGGCCCGCCGCTGGGCGGTGACGACGATCTCGTCCAATGCCACGGGCGCGGCCTGGTCGGCCGTCTGAGCCCAGGATGAGGTCGCCGACGCCATCAAGGCGACAGCCGCGACCCCGGCGAACACTTGCAGTTTGCGCACTACAAATCCCCCCGCATGTCCGTACGAGGAGGATGCTAGCTATAACTATCGTTTTGGCAAGCGGCGTTCGGCGACTTGCGTTTGTCTATTTCGCGTTTGCCCTGGCCAGGACGGCGGCGACCTCGGCGCGGGCCATCTCCAGGTCGAGGCGGAAGGCGGGCGAGCGGTGCTCGGCGGCATAGATCACCGCGCCGGCCTGCAGGCCCGCCTCGGTGGCGCTGACCGTGTGCGAACCGCAGATCCAGCGGCTTTCGGCGTATTCCCGGCCCCGGGCGTAGAGGGCGTCGGCCCGCTCCGGCGCGACCTCGGCCAGGATCATCGCCACGTGCTCGCCATGGGCCGAATGGCCGGACGGATAGTCGGGATTGCCGGTCAGGTGGGCGGTCTTGGCCTCGCAGGTCGGCGCGCCTTCCTTGCCGACATAGGGGCGGCTGGTCCCCCAGAAGGTCTTGGCGACGCCCACCACCGAGCGGTCGTCGCCGGCGCGCTCGAGCAGGGCGGTCAGGACGGGCGCCTCGCTCGGCGTCAGGCGAACGCCGAGGGCCGCGGCGAAATGGTCGTACATGGACCCTGACACGTCCGAGGTGGCCAGCGCCCAGCGCGGCGTGTCCTTCAGCGCGCGGCTGGCGTCGAAGATCGCCGCGTCGGCCAGGGCGCGGGGCGAGCCGGCGGCCGGCGGCGGGGCCAGCACCCGGGTCAGGTCGGGGCGCCGGGCCGGGTCGAGATAGCCCTTGGCCGGAGCGCCGGGCGTCATCTCGATCGCGCCGTCGCAGGCCTTGGGCGCGCGGACGGGATTGCAGGCCGCCGCCTCGCCGCCGGGCAGGCGCACCGTGTAGTTCCCCGGCAGGCGCGGGTCGGCCCACATGTAGTCGGTCGAGACGTACTGGGCGCCGCTGGAGAGCGCCGCGCTGCGCATGGTCATGTCGGCGGCGCGGGCGGCCCAGGTGTCGGCGTCGGCGCGGGTGCGGACGATGAAGCCGGCCTTCACGGCGGCGGCGATGCGGTCCTTCTGGGCGACGGGGTCGTTGAGGGTCAAGTAAGCGGCGGCCGGCGAGGCCTCGTCGGTGTTGACGAACATCGCCCGGCCTTCCAGCGAGGCGCGCTTGCCGCGATAGATAGCGACCTTGGCCGGGTTTTCGTCCAGGGCGAAGAACACCTTGCCGCGCGCGGCCTCCAGCGTCGGCCAGCCGCCGGCCAGCACCGCCTCGCGCAGGGTCGGCTTCTTGCCCTGGACCAGGTCGGGGGTGATCAGGCGGTCGGGGCCGAACACGCTGCGGATCTCGGCGTCCAGCGCGTCGAAGGCCTGCTCGTCGAAGGGCAGGGGCGCAGCGCCCCCCGGCAGGCTGGCCTGGCCCTCCTTGGCGTTCAGCAGGATCAGGATCGGGGCGTGGTCGCGGTGGGCGTCCGACCAGGCGCGGACCTGCGACAGGCATTCGACGAAGGTCACGCACGAGCTGCGGAAGTCGACGTCGGGCATGTGCAGGGTCTTGAAGCCGGGCCTGGCCAGCGCCTGAGCCGTCGCCGGCGGCAGGACCGTTCCGCCGCCCAGGGCGGTGAGCGGCCCGGCGTAGCGGCCGCCTTGCGGGTCGGCGACGACGTCGATCTCCAGCTGGCGGGCGCCGGCGTCGAGCTGCTCGGCCAGTGGCCGGTGGGCGTAGTCGAGCCCCAGCACCGGCCGGCCGCGCGCGGCGACCATGGCCGCCAGCTCCTGCGCCGGGATGGCCTGCTTGTAGGAGTTGTGGGTGCCCACGGCCTGAAGGTCGTTCATCCGCAACGGCGCTTGCGAACCCGCCGCCGCCATCGCCATCGCCGCCGCCAGACCCAGCATCACACGCCCTCCGCAAACCGAAGCGGCCTCTCTAGCGACGGCGCATGACGGTCCGACGTCAGGCGCCCGTGACCATCCTGCGGCTGGTTCGCAACAAATGCGGGGAAAGTCGGGGCCTCGACGCGGGGCTTCATCGAGCCGTTATCAAACTCGTAACACAGGGTCACAATTTCGCCCTAACCGCCCCGCCATCGCGCCGGCGGCCCGCTCTTGGAGGCTTCCGGCGATCCAGTTGCAGGGGGTCTCATGTCCACCACGAAGAAAGCGCTGTCGCTCGGCGCCGCGTCGGCCGTCCTGGCCTTCGCCATGCTTGCCGCTCCGGCTTACGCCGCCGACCTGTCGGCCGACGCGCCGATCGCCACCGCCGATGACGCCGACGCCGTCGAGGCCATCGTCGTCCAGGGCTTCCGCAAGTCGCTGGGCGTGGCCCGCGAGATGAAGCGCGACAGCAGCATCGTCGCCGACGTGATCGTCGCCGAGGACATGGCCAAGTTCCCCGACCTCAACCTCGCCGAGTCGCTGCAGCGCCTGCCGGGCGTGGCCATCAACCGCGAAGCCGGCGAAGGCCGCCGCGTCTCGCTGCGCGGCCTGGGTCCCGACTTCACCCGCGTGCAGCTGAACGGCATGGAAGTGCTGGGCAACGTCGACTCGCCGATGGACAGCCGCGGCCAGACCTCGCGCGACCGCTCGTTCGACTTCAACATCTTCGCCTCGGAGCTGTTCTCGAAGATCGACGTGCGCAAGTCGTTCTCGGCCGAGCAGGACGAAGGCGGCATGGCCGGCACGGTCGGCCTCTACACCGCCAAGCCGTTCGAATATTCGGGCCGCAAGGCCGCGCTGTCGCTGCAGGGCGGCACCAACAGCGCCACCAAGGACTTCCAGCCGCGCGTCGCCGGCATGTTCAGCCAGAACTGGGACGACAAGTTCGGCGTGCTGGTCTCGGTGGCCTACTCCAAGCGCCAGGTCGAGGAACAGGGCTACAACACCTACGGCGCGGGCGTTCAGAAGGCCGTCGCCGCCAACGTCGTCAACCTCAGCGCCGCCGACCGGGCCAAGGCCCTGAACGGCGAGCTGATCTTCCAGCGCGGCAACCGCCTGTCGGTGTGGGGCGCCGACAACGAGCGCCTGGGCGTGACCACCGCCGTGCAATGGCGTCCGGTCGAGAACCTGACCCTCACCCTGGACGGCCTGTACGGCAAGTTCTCCAACGACCGCAGCGAGAACCACCTGGCCACCCGCGCCAGCGTCGGATCGACCATCCTGGGCGCGGCCACCCCGCACTCGGGCGTCACCGCGCCGGCGCCGGTGCTGCGCGCGATCCAGTACGACCAGTACAACACCATCATCTACGCCGACGTCGCCAACACAGTGTTCGCCACCGAGACCCGTCGCCAGGAGACCGAGAACACCTTCAAGCAGCTGGTGCTGACCGGCGAGTGGGCAGTGTCGGACAAGCTGAAGTTCGACGGCCACATCGGCCAGGAGACCTCGGACTACGACATCCCGATCTCGGACAAGTTCTACACCGAGGCGTTCGGCGACCTGATCACCGACTATCGCGGCAAGACCGGCAAGAACACCTACGGCTGGGACACCACTGATCCCAACAACTACCGCGCCCACGAGATCGACTTCTCGGCCACCTACCAGACGACCAAGCTGAAGAACGCCGAGTTCAACGGCTCGTACGCCTTCGACGACAATCTGACCCTGAAGGGCGGCGTGTCGTTCCGCGGCTTCGAGAACTCGGGCTTCACCCAGACCAACGACGACGTGAACAAGACGGCCTGGGAAAGGGGCACGCTCGATGACCGTGTCAACGACTACTACAAGATCTTCCGCGAGCACGACGACCAGGCCTGGCTGATCGTCGACTGGGACAAGGCGCTGGCCAAGTACAACGTCACCCGCACGCTGGGCGCGCCCAAGTCGATCTTCGAGGTGCAGGAAGACACCACCGCCGGCTACCTGCAGCTGGACTGGAAGACCGAAGTGGCCGGCATGGCCCTGCGCGGCAACGTCGGCGCCCGCGCCTACGATACCGAGCTGACCTCGTCGGGCGTCATGGCCGTGCGCGGCGTCAACACCGCCACCACCGTCAAGAAGACCTATTCGGGCGTGCTGCCGGCCTTCAACGCGGTGCTGGAAGTCAGCGACCAGTTCCAGATCCGCGCCGCCGCCGCCCAGAACATCAACCGCCCGTCCCTGGGCGCCTACGCCATGAACGGCTCGATCAGCGTCGACGGCACGACGGTTACCGTGTCGAGCGGCAACCCGAACCTGGAGCCCTACACCTCCGACGAGTTCGACCTGGCGGCCGAATGGTACTTCGGCAGCGTCGGCATGCTGACCGCCGGCGTCTTCCACAAGAAGATCGACAACCTGATCGCCAGCACGACCACCTCGGCGCTCTACTCCGACACCGGCCTGGCCGAAGGCCTGGTGGCCGGCGTCACCGGCTCGACCCCGGTGACCTGGACGCGCTCGATCAACAACGCCGGCGCAACCCTGACCGGCCTGGAGCTGAGCGCCCAGAGCGACTTCTTCTTCCTGCCTGGCCCGCTCAAGAACCTGGGCATGGTCGCCAACCTGACGCTGATCGACTCCGAGACGACCAACAAGATCAACACCAGGGACGTGAAGGGCCAGATGTACGGCCTGTCGGACGTCAACGCCAACGTCACGCTGTACTACGAGACCGCCAAGTGGGGCGGCCGCGTGTCGTCGAACTATCGCTCGGACTACACCGTCGACAGCGGCGGCTTCGAGGCCACGACCTATGTTGACGCCTCGGCCTTCTACCAGGTCTCGCCGCGCATCCGCCTGACGCTGGACGGCGTGAACCTGACCGACGAGCGCGAGGCCCAGTACAACAGCTTCTACGTCTACGACACGGTCAACAAGGTCGAGATCACCGCCCCGGGCGCCCACCGCCTGTGGAACCACACCAAGAGCGGCCGGACGATCTTCTTCGGCGCCAACATCCAGTTCTAAGGCGCTGGATCTAGCTTAGGGGACGCCCCGGGGCCGAAAGGCTCCGGGGCGTTTCTCGTTTCAGGGGCGCCGGTGGTGACGCGCGAGCAGGGGCTGGATCCGCGACAGTTCCCCCAGAGGGGGCGGAGGGCCGGAGGGGGTCTTTTCCTTCTACCCGAACAACGGCACGGGGCCCCGCCCGCCGCCGTTCCAGGTCGCCCAGTTGGGGAAGACGTACGGCATGTCGGCGGCGGCGACGCCGTACCACTGGGCGATGGCGCCGACATATTCCTCGACGGCGATGCTGGGGATCCAGCGGCCGTCGTTGTAGGCGTCCTCGGCCCCGCCGTAGGTGGTGTCGGGATAGCGGCCGTGGACCTTGCCCTTGGCCAGGGCCGCGCCCAGCACCAGGTGGTTGGAGCCCCAGGCGTGGTCGGTGCCGGCGTTGGCGTTGGGTTTGTAGACCCGGCCGAAGTCCGACATCGTGAAGGCGGTGACGTTGCCCGCCACCCCCAGCGCCTTCATGGCGGCGTAGAAGGCCGCCAGCGCCATGGCCAGGTCGGCGTACAGGCTGTTGTGCGAGGCGGCCTGGCCGTTGTGAGTGTCGTAGCCGCCCTGGCTGACGAAGAAGGTCTGCTTGGCGTGGCCCAGGGTGTTGCGGGCCTCGATCATCCGCGCCGCGCGCAGCAGCTGGCGCGAGATCTCGCTGGTCAGGGTCGCGCCGGTGGTCGGGTTCTTGAAGTACTGGTCCACCGTCGAGGTCGTCGACGTGATGATGGCGTTGGCCGTCGCCGCCTGGGCGTAGGCCGACGACATGCCCCGGCCGGTGAAGTCGGTCACGGCCCCGAACGCCGAGGCGTCGGAGAACGCATTCAGCGCCTGCTGGCGGGCGATGACGGCCGCGTCGGTGCTGGCGGCGTTGTAGCCGCTGCGCGAGACGCCGCCGCTGGAGGGCAGGATCAGCGGTGACTTGCGGCTGCCCAGCAGGGCCAGCTGCGCGCCGGCGATCGAGACCAGCGGCGGGATCTCGGCCTGCTCGGCGCGGTCGAGGATGCGGCCCATGAACCCGTCGAGGTTCTTCTCGCGCATGCGCATGCCCTGCCACTCGTTCTGCTGGTCCTCGTGGGACATCAGGTTCAGCGGGCGCAGGTCCGGGCGGCTCTGGTAGATGGTCTTGGTCAGGGGCTGGAACAGCGTGCCGGTGTTGAGCACGACGCTGAGCGCGCCCTCGTCCCAGGCGCTCTTCAGGGGCGCCATGGCCGGGTGCAGGCCGAAGGCCGTGCCGGTGAGCGGCGTCAGCGCGTCCTGCTTGACGGCGATCGACGAGCGCTTGGCGGCGTAGTCGGCGTAACGCTCGTCGTTGGGGATCACCATGTTCCAGGCGTCGTTGCCGCCGAACAGGAAGACGCCGACCATCGCGCGATAGCTGGAGGTGTCGGCGATGGCCGCCGAGACCCCGATCTGGGCGAGGGCGGCGGTGGCGGAGGCGCCGGCGAGCAGCCGGCCGAAATCACGTCGGGAGAGGGTCATGGCTCAGCGATCGACCTGGAAGTGGGGGGACGAGGCGACGATGTAGAGGGCGACCTGCGCCCGCTTGCGCGCCTGGATGGCGGGGTCGGTGTTCTTGACGGCGGCCATGGCCGACGACAGCGCCGCGCGCTGGGCCGAGGTCATGGTCCCGTTGAGGAAGACCAGATCGATGCGCTCGAGCATCTTGGCCTCGTCGGCGGCCAGGGCTTCCCATTGGGCCCATGGCAGTTCGACCGGGACCGAGCCGGCGATGGTCGGCTGGGTCTTGAACTCGGCGCGGGTGGACTCGCCGCCCATGGTCCAGTCCCATGCCAGGTTGTGGCGGGCGACCATGGTGGAGGTGGTCATCAGCTTGCTGGCCGGGCTGAACTCGCCCGAGCCCAGCGGCAGCGGGAAGTCGTACGGATAGAAGTTGAACACCGACGGGGCCCGGAAGGGCATCTGCCCCAGGCCGTTGTCGCGGTAGTAGAAGGCGTAGCCGTCCGACTTCAGGCCCATGCCGCGCGCCAGGCCCGTCAGGAACAGCACCGGCTCCTTGACCTTGCCCGGCGTGGCGGCCGAGCCGCGCGCCTCGGCGTCGACGAGGATGGCCTTGATCACCGCCTTCATGTCGCCGCGCACGCCCGAGCCGTTGTCGGCGAACACGGCCGAGACCCGCGCTACATAGGCCGGCGAGGGATTGGCCAGGGTCAGCTGCTGGATCAGCCGCTTGGAGACGAAGGGCGCGGTGTTGGGGTGGTTGAAGACGGTGTCGACCACCGTGTCGACGTTCTGCTGCTGGGTCGCGCCGGCCGGGATGGTGACGTTCAGGAACGTCTTGGCGCCGGTGTCGAACCGCGCGGCGTTGACGATCATCGGCCGGGTGTAGTCGACCTTGACGTAGTCGCTGATGGCCGCGCCGTCGAGGCGGGCGTAGGTCCACCCCGTCAGCGCCCGGGCCACCTCCTTGACCTCGGCGTTGGAATAGGTGGCGATCACCGCCCCGTCGGCGCCGGTCTTGGGCGTGCCGTCCATGTTCAGCATCACCGTGCCGACCGAGAACAGCTGCATCAGCTCGCGGGCGTAGTTCTCGTTGGGGGCCGACTTGTTGCTGTCGACCATGTCGAGGAAGTTGCCCATGAATGGGTTCAGGGTGACCTCGCGCAGGATGTCCTTGTAGTTGCCGAAGGCGTTGCCCAGCAGGATCTGGTTGAAGGTCGCCAGGCCCGCGGTGGTGTGCACCTCGAGGTCCGAGGCCACCACGATCTGCGACAGGGCGAAGGCCGTGCGCTGGCGCAGCTGGTCGTCCTTGCCCATGGCGTTCGAATAGAACCGCATGGCCATCGGCAGGGCGCCGAAGTTGTCGCGGTTGCAGTTGCTGAGATCCGTACCCGTCAGGCTCTGCGCCGTGCAGTAGTTGGTCGGCACGGCCTTGCCGGCGATGTCGGCGTAGCTGCTGGAGCTCAGCGCCAGCTGCTGGTCGACCCAGGCCGACGCGCTCTTGGCGGCCACGATCTGGTCGATCAGCTCGGGCGTGGGGCCGAAGCTGGCCTGCTTGGCCAGGCGCGAGGCCTCGGCCGCCGAGATGACGACGGGCGCGGGCGGTGTGGTCGGCGTCGTGCCGCCGCCCTGGGGCGCGGACGAGCCGCCGCCTCCGCCGCCTCCACCGCCGCCGCAGGCGCTGAGAAGGAGGGCCAGGCCGATCCCGGCTCCCGAAGCTAGAAGTTTGATACGCATGACGCAGAAGTCCCCGATCACGCCCGCGGAACGGGCGCGCTGAACGCGAAAAACAAGGTGGGTGAAGGCCGGCTCTAGCGGTCTGTGAACACGATCTCCCGGACGGCGCGGACGCCGTCCTGGCGGTGAAGCTGGACGAAGACGTCGACGACGCGCTCGACGTGGTCGACCACGTCCTGACGTCGCAGGTTGGCGCCGGCCTGCAGGGCCATCAGGGCCAGCTGCTCGACGGCGCCGCGCGGATCGTCGGCATGGACCGTGGTCATCGAGCCCGGATGGCCGCTGGAGACGGCGCGCAGGAAGCTGAAGGCCTCGGCCCCGCGCAGCTCGCCCAGGATGATCCGGTCGGGCCTAAGGCGCAGGGAGGCCTGCAGCAGGTCCTCGGCTCCGACCCGGGCCTCGCCCTGCTCGCCGCGCGCGGCCACCAGGCCCACGGCGTTGGGATGGACGAGGCGGATCTCGGGGGCGTCCTCGATCAGCACCAGGCGCTGGTCGAGCGGGACCTCCTTCAGCAGGGCGTTGAGGAAGGTGGTCTTGCCGGTCGAGGTGCCGCCGCTGACGACGATGTTCTTGCCGGCCCGCACCGCCGCCGCCAGGAAGCCGCGAACGTCGCCGGCGTCGAGCCGGGCCCTCAGCGCCGCGTCGGGGCTGGCCGGAGGCGTCGTCGCGCGGTCGAAGGCGCCCGTCGCGGCGTAGTCGTCCAGAGACAGGTCCGAGACCACGTGCTTGCGGATGGCCATGACCACGCCGCCGCGCGTGGCGGGCGGGGCGACGACCTGCACCCGCGCGCCGTCGGGCAGCACGGCCGACAGCAGAGGATGCTCGCGGCTCACCCCCTGATGGGCGATGGCCGCCACCTGGCGCGCCAGGCGCCAGAGATTGGTCTCGTCCAGCTCCGGAACGGCCACGGGCGCGACGGCGCCGCCCAGGCGCTCGACCCACAGCTCGCCGGGCCGGTTGACGTAGAGGTCGGTCACCGCCGGATCGGCCAGCCATGGCGCCAGCGGCGCCAGGTAGGCCTCCAGATAGACCCCCATCGGGGCGTGACTGGTCATGTCACAGGCTCCGCACGCCGGTGAAGTCGAGGTCGCGGGCGACGAAGATCGTCACCGGCGCGCCCTGGGGGGTCTTGATGGTCGGCGAGGTGTTGGCGCCCTTGGCGGCGTTGGCGAGGTTGGCCGCCTCCGACATCGAGCCGATGTAGATCTGCGAATTGGAGCGGCCGTTGCTGACCGCGGCGACGCCGGCGCTGAGCACCGAGGTCAGGATCGAGCCGCCGAAGCGGGTGAAGAAGTCGCGGTCGACCTTGCCCTCCAGGCCGCCCCGGCCCAGCGGGTCGGCGGCCGGCGAGCCGATCTGCACCGACACGCCGTCGGGCCGGATCACCCGGGTCCAGATCACGAAGACGCGGCTGGCGCCCAGGGCCAGGCCCGACTTGTACTGGCCGATGACCCGGCTGCCGCGCGGGATCAGTACGGTGGAGCCGTCGAAGCTCTTGACGTCGCGGACGACCATCGCACGGGCCAGGCCCGGCAGGTCGGAGTTGATCGCCGTCTCCATCACCGCCGGGATCACCGCGCCCTGCGGGATGATCGCGTCGAGGTCCTGCATGGCCGTGGCCTTGGCGGGCGCGGCCTCGTCCAGGCCGACGCGGTCGGCGAAGCGTTCGTCGGGATTGAGGGCGGCGACGCGCGTGGCCTCGCCGGCGGCGGCCGCGGGGCTGCCGGGCGAGGGCTTGGCGGCGGGCTGGCCCCGGTCGCTGAGGTCGACCACCAGGGTCGGCGCGCGGCGACGGCCGGAATCGTCCGCCGGACCGGCGAACACGGCGGCCGGCGGGGGCGGCGCGTAGGCGGGCGCGGGCGGCGGGGGCGGATCGGCCGGAGCGCTGTTGTCGACCGTGAACTGCGGCGCGGGCACGGCGTAGAGCGGGCCCTGCACCTGGGCGAGCCTGGCCACGGGGGCGGGTTGCGCGGCGGCGGGCGGAGCGGCGACGGGCTGGCGCTGGCTCGCGTCGGCGCGATGGCTGGACAGCCAGGCGAAGACGGCGACGCCGAACACGCCGAAGCCGGCCATGATGGCCAGGTTCGACACCCCGCCGGCCTTGCCGACCACGGGGCGGGCCTGGGCGTCGGCGGCGGCCAGGTCATCCTGGACCTGGGGCGTCAGGCGCGGATCGATGTCGTGGGTCATCGGGCCTTCCCCTGGCCTTGGGTCGCGCGCCAGGCGGCGTTGACGACGGTGGCGACGGCCTTGTCGCTGCGCAGCACGAAGCGCGGCGCGATCTGGTCGACGACCAGGTAGCCGTCCTTGACCACGGCGTTGGCCAGGCCCTCGGAGCCGTCGGCGCCGACGACGAAGATCGCCGGCAGCTCGGCCTGCCTGGGCCAGGCGAAATAGGTGGCGCGGCCGTCGTCGAACACCTGGGCCGGCGCCAGGGCGGCCGGGCCCTTGATGGTGTAGGCGGCGTTGCGCGCCGGTTCGGCCGCGACCGGCTTGGCAGGAGGGGCAGCGATCTCGACCGGAACGGCCGGATAGCGGAAGCGCACGACATAGGCCGCGTCGGCCCCGCCGGGCGCCGTCGACAGTTCGAACACGTAGCGGCGGCGGTCGGTGACGACGGTCATGTTGGTGACCGGGGCGCGGTCGACCGGCTTGAGGAACAGCAGGGTGGCGCGCTTGTTGGGCGTCACCTGCCAGCCCAGGGCGTCGCCGATCGAGACGTTCTCGATCCGCTCGTCGGGGGCGAACTCCAGCATGGTCTGGAAGCCCATCACGCCGGCCAGGCGATAAACCTGGTCGGGATCATAGGGCAGGGTGCGGATGCGCGGGTCGGCGGCGACGGCCGGCGTGGCGGCCGTTTGGGCCATGACCGGCGTGGCCAGCAGGCAGGCGAGCGGCATGCAGGCGAACGGCAGGGCCAGAAGCGAACGCTTCATGGGCGGAACTCCGGAACGGGTAAGCGGGGTCACTGGTCTCTCCGGGCTCCGGAGGCGGTGCGGCGGGGCGAGGCCGGGCGGCGATAGCTGGCGCCCAGCGGAGCGACGGCGGCCTGGGCGGCGGCCGGGCCCGTGGCGGGGGCGGCGGAGGAACGGTCGGAGACCACCACCAGCCGGCGCGGGCCGGCGGGCGAGGACGATGCGGCGGCCGTCGCGGCCTGTTCCTCGCGCCGGGCCAGGCTGACGGCGGCGGCGGCCACGTGGGCGGCGCGCGACGGCGGCTCCAGCGGCGCGGCGGTCGAGGCGCCGGACGTCGAGACGATCGGGGTCTCCTGGCTGGCCGGGCGTTCGCGTGGCAGGCGCAGGCCGGCGGCGATCACGCAGGCGGCGATGGCTGCGGCGACCAGCACGACGGCGAAGACGAGGCTGAGCACCAGCACGGTGATCGCCGGGGCCATGTCGAGCTGCGCGAACTGCTGGACGTCCTTCATGGCCGCCAGGGCCTTCAACGACGGCGCCAGCATGGCCAGCTCCAGCGACAGGGCCAGGGTGGCGATCATCGGCAGGACGGCGAGCGCGATCATCGCCTTCAGCCAGCCTTCGACCAGGCCGCGCGTGGTCTCGAACAGCAGCAGGCCGGCGACGATCGGCGCCAGGGCCAGCAGCACCGACAGCACCACCTTGCAGGCCAGGACGACGCCCAGGCTGGTCAGCAGCATGACCAGGCCGCCGACATTGGCGGCGAAGGCCGCGAAGCCGGGACCGCCCTGCAGGGCCGCGTCGCGGGCGCCGGCCCGGGTCGCGAAGTGCTGGGCGGCCTCCTGCAGCGTGTCGAAGGCGAACTGCAGGCGCACGAAGGGATCAAGCTTTCCGGAGCCGCTGTCCAGCTGGGCCAGCAGCAGGCTTCCGACCTCGGTCGGGGCCTTGAACAGCAGGTCGTAGGCCAGGGTCTCCAGCAGCGCCCAGTTGGTGGCCAGGGCCACGACCAAGGCGAGCTTCACCGCCGCGATGGTGGCGTCGCCGATCCGTAGGGTTCCGCGGCCCAGCACCAGCCGGTAGCCCATGAAGGCCACGTACAGCGTCATCAGCACGGTCAGCAGGGTGGACACCGGCGAGCCGGGCGCCGACAAGGCGGCATAGCCGGCCTGAGCCAGGCCGTGCACCTGGCAGTCGACCGAACCGATCAGGCCCTGGACCAGGGCGGCATCGGGGGAAGGGCAGGCTACAGGCGTCATGCGGCCTCCTTCAGGAGTTTCGCCATCCAGGCCTCGGGCGCGTCGCCCAGGCGTTCGCGCAGCGCGTCCAGCTTGCGGACGGTGCTCTCGCGCCCCGACAGAACCGTCAGCAGCTCGGGCGAGCCCGACAGGTTCAGGCGGGCCACGACGCTGTCGGTCCCGTGCTTGATCAGGAAGCAGCGGGCGGTGTCGGGCAGGCTGCGGACCAGTTCGAACTCGTGCTCGGTCAGGCCGAAGCCCTCGCAGTAGTCCTTCGCCTGGGCCTTGGGGTTGGCCATGAAGATCTGGGTGGCGGCCTGTTCGACGATGGCGCTGGCGATGCGGCTTTCCAGGGCGTCCTGGGCCGACTGGGTGGCGAAGCCGACCAGGCCGTTGCGCTTGCGCAGGGTCTTTTCCCAGTCCTTGATCCGGGCCACGAAGACGTCGTCGTCCAGCGCCTTCCAGCCCTCGTCGACGACGATCAGGGTCGGGTGGCCGTCCAGGCGCTGCTCCACGCGGTGGAACAGGTACATCATGGCGGGCGTGCGCAGGGCCGGGTCGTCCAGCAGCTGGGTCATGTCGAAGCCGAGCGTCGCGGCCGACAGGTCCAGGCCGTCATCGGCGTTGTCGAACAGCCAGGCGTGCTCGCCCGCGCCGTGCCACGGCGCCAGCCGGGCGAAGAGGTCGGCGGCGTCGGGGCGGCGCGCGCCCTTGAACAGCTCGGCGAAGCACCGCAGGCGACGAAGCTTCGGCGCCTGGTCGTAGTTGGCGTCGACGGCGTCCTTGATCCGCGCCAGGTCGTCGGGCGTCAGGCTCTCGCCGGGCTGGGCGACGAGGCGCGCAGCCCAGTCGGCGACGAAGCGGCGGTTGGCCGGCGTGTCTTCCAGCGCCAGCGGGTTGAAGCCCGTGGCCTGGCCGGGACGCAGCACCTCGTAGCGGCCGCCGATGGCCCGCAGGAAGATCTCGGCCCCGCGGTCCTTGTCGAAAAAGACCGTGCGCGGCGCGTACTTCTGGGCCTGGGCCAGCAGGAAGTTCAGCACCACGGTCTTGCCCGAGCCCGACGGGCCGATGATCGTGAAGTTGCCCAGGTCGCCCTTGTGGAAGTTGAAGTGGTAGGGGCCTGCCGAGGTGGTCTCCAGCAGCGTCACCGCCGGGCCCCAGTGATTGCCCAGGGCCTTGCCGACCGGGAAGTTGTGGCCGCTGGCGAAGCCGGCGAAGTTGGCGGTCGAGATCAGGGCGCGGCGGGCGATGTCCTTGAAGGCGCCGGGGAACTGGGCCCAGAAGGCCGGCTCCAGATTGACGTCCTCGCGCACGGCGATCGCGCCCATCTCGGTGAAGGCGCTCATCACCTCGGCGGTCGACTGGTCGAGGCCGTCCAGGCTCTCGCCGCGCACCAGCACCGACAGGTGGTGCTCGCCGAAGGCGGCGCGGCCGCTGACTACGTCGTCCTTGGCGCGGATCAGGTCGGCCTTGACGCTGACGGCGTCGTCGTCGGCCGCGCGCATGCGGCGCAGGGCCAGGTTCATGCGGTCCAGCGTCGGCTGGCGGTCGACGAAGCCGAAGCTCTGGGTGACCACCATCTCGCACGGCAGGCGCAACAGGTCGTCCAGCATGCCCGGCGTGGTCTGGGCGGGGTAGTCCTTGACCGAGACGATCGAGGCGAAGCTCCGCGCCAGGGCCCCGGCGCGCGACAGCTCCAGCGTCTCGTGGCCGAAGCTGACCCGGCGATAGGGCAGGTACTCGCCGGCGTCGCCTTGCGGGACCAGCACGGGACGCATCTCGCCGTTGTAGAGGCAGGACAGGAATTCCAGCGGCTCGGAACAGGCGCCGTTCGCGCCCTCGTACTGGGAGAGCACCCGCGCGCCGTAGGGCGCCAGGGCCGAGACCAGGCCGTCGCGGGCGGCGTCGAGTTCGCGGCGGTCCTGGGCCTTCTGGCCGGCGCTTTGGGCGGGGCCCTTGGCCAGGCGCAGGGCCTTGTCGATCAGCCCGCCCTGGCCCTGAAGGGGTCGGCGCACGATCGTCAGGAACAGGTCGTTGACGTAGAGCTTGCGGCCGGCGAGCCGTTCGCTCCACTCGGCGTCCAGCCGGGCGCTGAAGCCGTCGGCGAACGCGCCTTGCGTGCCCACGCGCGCCTCGCGGCGGACGACGTGGTGGTAGACGGCGAAGCGCGAGGAGGCCAGGCCCCGCAACATCACGTCGCGCACGGCCTTGCGGTAGTTCAGGGTCTCGCTGTCGGCGGTCTCGAACGGCAGGCCGGCCAGGTGGATCACCTGCATCAGCAGGCCGTCGCGCGTCTCGACCGTCCGCTCGTCCAGCAGGCGGGCGTAGGGCAGGCGCTTGCCGGCCGAGGCTTCCTTGCTGGCCTTGGGCTTCACGGTTGGTAGCTGTTGCATCGCCAGGCCCGGAAATTGGGAACGCGGGGGCAGCGGCTGACCCTGGTCAGCCACAGGTCGAAGATGCGCGGTTCGCGCAGGCAGGCCGCATAGCCGATCGCGTGGATCGCCAGGGCCGCGAGCAGCGCCCAGAACGACTTGGTGATCAGGAACAGCTCGGTCGTGACCACGCCGTTGACGACGAAGTAGCTGTAGGTCACGCCGGCGAACATCTGGGGCCGGGTCAGGGCCCCGAACACCACGTCGCGATCGAGGGGAGCGGCCATCGGCGGTTACGCGCCCGCCGCCGTGCGGATGCCGCTGACGATGGTGGTGGCGCCGAACAGGATGAAGCAGCCCAGGATCACGGTCGCGCCGTAGCGCCAGTTCATCCGGCCGGTCAGCATCATGAAGCCGACCGCGGCCACCGCCATCACCGCCACGGCGGTGGCGACGTTGCCCAGCAGCGTGCCCTGCAGCCACATCACGCCCGACAGCACGGCCGACGAGCCCTGCGGGTCGGCCTGCACGGCCTGGGCGTGGGCTTGGCCGGCGGCGGCGAGGAGAGCCGCGGCCAGGGCGGCGGCGCGAACGCTTACGAACTTGGTCTTCAGGATTTGGCGCATCAGTTGGAGACTCCGAGGGCGGGAACGGCGAAGGCGGCGCTTGAGACGGCCATGCGGCCGAGGATCGAGGTCACGTAGGCCTGGGTTTCGGCGTAGGGCGGCACGCCGCCATGCTTTAGGACGGCGCCGGGGCCGGCGTTGTAGGCGGCCAGGGCCAGCTTCACGTCGCCGCCGAAGCGGGTAAGCATCTGGCGCAGGTACATCGCCCCGCCGCGGACGTTCTGGGCCATGTCGGACGGGTCGACGCCCAGGTCGCGGGCGGTGGCAGGCATCAGCTGCATGACGCCCACGGCGCCCTTGCGCGAGCGGGCGGTGGGCTTGAAGCGGCTTTCGCGCCAAGCGACGGCCTCGACCAGCTTGGGGTCCAGCGCGTAGGCGGCGGCCGCGACGGCGATCTCGCGGCGGACGTCTTCGTGGCCGACCTCGACGACCGGCGCCAGGGGCGGCGCGATGGCCTCGACGGATTCGTCGGTGTAGACGGCCGGGCCCTCGAAGCGCGTGACCTCGCCCTCGTCCCCGATCTCCAGGACCTGGGCGGCGGCCAAGGCGGGAGCGGCGAGCAGGCAGCAGGCGGCTATGGCCGCCAGGCCCATGGCCCGGCGCGCGAAGTCGAACGTCATCGACGCTCCCCCGATCAGCTGTGGTTAATCGATATGCTTAATCGATGTGTATAGGGCGCATCTGACTCGCGTAATGCGTCAGGACAGCGCATCGGTAGCCAGTTATCTGTGTCGGAAAGTCTACGTTTCGAGCTGCGCAAGCTTCAGCATGATGAAGTATAGCGTGGTTATACTTAAGGTCCGGGGGTGATCGATTTCATCCGTGGCCGGACCTTGCCGGCGCGCCACCAGCCGTTCGCTGTGCGAGCGAAGCGCCCGGGCGGGTGGCGCTTGCTTTCCGCGCGTCCAGAATGCCGGCGTCGCGAGGCGTGCGACCGCAGGGGATCAAGGATGAGCGGCTTCCGGTACGGCTTTCATCACGGCGGCGTCAGCGTTCCCGACCTCGACGCGGCGGTGGCGTGGTACGGGCGCGTGCTGGGCTTCTCGCTGGAGCGGCGCTTCGAGATTCCCACCATCCCCGCCCGGGTGGCGATGATCGTGAACGGCGACCTGCGGATCGAGCTGTTCGAGGTTCCCGGCGCCGCGCCGCTGCCGGACGAGCGCCGCGTCCCGGATCGCGACGTCCATACCCATGGCTTCAAGCACGTGGCCTTCGTCACGCCGGACGTGGCGGCGCTGACCGAAGAGCTGAAGGGGCGGGGCGCCGACATCGTATGGCTGAAGGTCATGCCGCACGGCACGGCCTGCTTCATCCGCGACCTGGCCGGAAACCTGATCGAATTCGTGCAGGGGCCGATCCCGGCCGGCGAGGCGGGAAGCCTGTAGCGCCCATCGAAGCGCCGCCTGAGCAGGGTGGTTCTCGCCGCATTTTTGGAGTGTGGTGGGGACCCAGACTTCCATCTGGGTCCCCGTGGTGCCGCCGGGCAGGATTGAACTGCCGACCTCAGCCTTACCAAGGATGCGCTCTACCACTGAGCTACGGCGGCGGCGAGGAGGGGCGTATAGCCAACGATTTCCGGGATTGCAAAGCCCAAATCGTATTGACCAAGGCCCGCACGCAATTCACCTGTGGACACATGAGTCAGTCTTCGAAGCCAAACCCCAGCCAGGACAAGGAAAAAGCCGATCGCGAGGCGCGCCTGGCCCAGGCCCTGCGAACCAACCTTCGCCGTCGAAAGGCGCCGGCCAGCGCTTCGGCCAAGCCTGAATCGTCCCCGCAGGGCGGCGAATAGGGGAATCGGCGCGGCCTCTTGCATGCGGACTTGCAAGCGTTAGAACCGCGCCCTCACATGTGACCCGCGCGAGGGACGGTTTTTCGCGCGTTCGAGGGATTTTCATTGGATCGCATCGCCATCACCGGCGGCGCGCAGCTGAACGGGGTCATCCCCGTGAGCGGCGCCAAGAACTCGGCCATCAAGCTGATGGCCGCCAGCCTGCTCACCGACGAGCCGCTGCGCCTGACCAACATGCCGCGCCTGGCCGACACGCGATTCCTCGGCAAGCTGCTGACGCGCCTGGGCGTCTCCGTCACCGAAAGCGACGGCCCGGACGGCCAGCAGACCATCCTGCACGCCCCTGAGATCACCAGCGGCTTCGCGCCCTACGACCTGGTGCGCCAGATGCGCGCTTCGTTCAACGTGCTGGGCCCGCTGGTCGCCCGCTCGGGCCAGGCCAAGGTCAGCCTGCCCGGCGGCTGCACCATCGGCGCGCGCCCCGTCGACCTGCACCTGCAGGCGCTGGAGGCGCTGGGCGCCAAGATCGACCTGCACGAAGGCTATGTCTACGCCCAGGCCCCGCGCGGCCTGAAGGGCGCCGAGATCAGCTTCCCGATCGTCTCGGTCGGCGCCACCGAGCACGCCATGCTGGCCGCGGTGCTGGCCGACGGCGTGACGGTGATCAAGAACGCCGCCTGCGAGCCGGAACTGGTCGACCTGCAGGAATGCCTGAACGCCATGGGCGCCAAGGTCGAGGGCGCGGGCACCCCCACCGTCACCATCACCGGCGTCGCCCGCCTGAAGGGCGCGACCCACGCGGTGATCCCCGACCGCATCGAGATGGGCACCTACGCCGTCGCCGCCGCCATGGCCGGCGGCGAAGTGCGCCTGACCAACGCCCGTCCCGAACTGATCGAAAGCCTGTCGGTCAAGCTCGAGGAGGCCGGCGCCACGGTCGTGCGCACCGAGGATGGCGTGATCGTCAAGCGCAACGGCTCGCGCCTGAACGCCGTCGACATCGAGACCGCGCCGTTCCCCGGCTTCGCCACCGATCTGCAGGCCCAGTTCATGGCCCTGATGACGACCGCGAACGGCGAGAGCCACATCCGCGAGACCATCTTCGAGAACCGCTTCATGCACGCGCCCGAGCTGATGCGCCTGGGCGCCGACATCTCGGTGCACGGCGGCGAGGCCCGCGTGCGCGGTGTCGCCCAGCTGGAAGGCGCCGAGGTGATGGCCACCGATCTTCGGGCGTCCGTCAGCCTGGTGATCGCCGGCCTGGTGGCCCGCGGCGAGACCGTGGTGTCGCGCATCTATCACCTCGACCGCGGTTTCGAGCGGCTGGAAGAGAAGCTGGGCGCCTGCGGGGCCCAGGTGCGTCGCATCAAGGGCGACGGCGAGCCGGAGCTGTAAGCCATGACCGCCGCTCCCCTTCGCCTGCTGGCCCAGGAGCCCGCCGACCTCGAGGTGGTCTCGGCCGCCTTGCAGGACGCCGTGGCCAAGATCGGCGACATCCGCTGGGACGCCGGGGCCCGCACCCTGACGCTGGCCTGCAACCGCTTCCGCTGGGAGGCGGGCAAGGGGCGCGGCAAGGGCGGCGAGCGCGTACGCTCGGCCCTGCAGCTGGGCGACGTCGTCGGCGTCCAGGCCCGCAACCTGCGCCGCGACGCCAAGCAGGCGGTGGTCGAGTTGCTGTCGATCGCCTTCGAGCCTGGCGAGGAAGCCCCCGGCGGCACGGTGCTGCTGACCTTCGCCGGCGGCGGCGACCTGAAGGTGGCCGTCGACTGCATCGAGGTGGTGCTGGCCGACCTGTCCGATCCCTGGGCGACGCCGCGCAAGCCGGGGCATGCCGAGTAGGGGGGCGAAAGCCCCCTTAACCTTGTTTGGTCGGACCTGCTTAACCCTTCGCGGCCAGATTGCCGCGACGTTTCTCGCAAGGAAGTCGCCGTGCAGGTTTCCGCCGCCAACGCCGCCCAGTACACGCCGCGCCCGGCCGCCGCCGCGAGCGAGGCCGCCGCTAAGATCGTCGACCTGACCCAGCTGGCGGTGGCCCAGACCAACGCCAAGGCGACGGCCTCGGCCGGCGCGGCCCTCGCCCAGGCCACCGGCGAACTGACCGGCGTGCTGGTGAACATCTCGGCCTGAACGGGCCTCGGTACGGGCCTGGTGGGCGTTAACCAACCAACCGCCTGATTTCTAAACATTTCAAATCGCATCGAGCCTGATACAACTCGCCGGAGTTGAATCGGGGTCGAGTACGTCATGACCAGGATCGGGTCGCAGGGCTACGCCGCCGCCTACGCCTATGCGGGGGCGACGAGCAGCCAGACGGGAACAGCCGCCCAGCAGGCCAAGGCGGCCGAGGCGGCCAGGACCGGCGCGTCGAGCGTCAGCGTCACCCTGTCGGCGCAGGCCCAGGCCGCGCTGGCCGCCAAGACCGACGGCCGCGACCTTTCCACCGTCGTCTCCGACGCCCGCAAGAGCCTCGACGCCCTGCTGTCGGCGGCCAAGGCAACCAGCGCCCTGAAGGACGGCAAGGCCACGATCGACGTCTCCGGCATCGACCGGCGCGGCCTCTACGCCATCGCCTCCAACCAGGGCGGCGGCTTCCCGATCGAGGAGCAGGTGGTCGCCAGCCTGCAGCTGCAGGCCGGTCAGAACGCGGCCCTGGCCGGTCCCGCCGCCGACGCCCGCGTCACCGGCGACTACGCCGGCCTCTACAAGGCCGCCCTGACCCGACACGAGGCCGCGGGGGCCGAGGAGAAGGCCACGCTGAAGTGGCAGAACGAAAAGACCGCCCTGGTCGAGGGCCTGCGCCAGTCGACCGCCAAGCCCGGAACGGCGCCGGCCGGGATCGCCGACGATCCGGTCGCGGCCTATCTCAAGGCCAACGGCGGCGTGGTCTCCAATCCCCGCTCGCGCGACATCGAGGACGTGGTCGCCGACGTCCGCGTGGCGCTGGACCGGCAGTACAGCCTGGCCACCGGCGAGGGCATGGCCACGGGCCCCGACGCCGGCAAGATCGACTTCACCCGCTTCGACGACCGCTCGCTGTCGGCCATGGCCCTCAACAAGGGCGGCCAGTTCTCCGAGCACGAGGCCAAGGAAGCGGCCGGCGAGATCCGCAACCGCAACCGCGAGGGCGTGTCGTCCTACTGGAAGGCGGCCCAGCAGTCGGGCGACGGCTCGGCGTTCGGCCGCACCCTGGTCTCGCAGTACGTGTCGATGAGCGTCGAGGAGCGCGAGGCGGTCGGCTGGACCCCGGCGCTGTACGAGAAGATGGTCGAGACGCAGAACCTGTCGGCGAAACTTTCGTCGATGTTCGGTCCCGACGGGTCGATCAAGACCGGCATGAGCCTGCTCGACTATCTGTAGCCGTCCGTATCTGGAATAAGGGGGCAAAGTTCCGCTTCCACGGATTGCTCATGTCCCTGATCTCGAACACCCCGCGCGCCGTTCTGATGGCCGCGCTGCTCGGCGCCGCCGCCGTCCCGGCTCTTGCGCAGGCCGCGCCGGCCAAGCCGATGGTCGCGCCGCTGTCGACCGCCTCGGATGCGACGGACATCCACTCCTACGCCAAGCCGAAGATCGCCCGCGTCACCCATGTCGATCTCGACCTGACCGCCGACTTCGCCGGCAAGAAGATGGTCGGCACGGCCGCCCTCGACCTGCAGCTCGCGCCCGGCGCCAAGGAGGTCGTGCTCGACAGCAAGGGCCTGGTGATCAAGTCGATCACCGACGCCAAGGGCCAGCCGCTGAAGTGGACCCTGGGTCCGGCCGACCCGCACCTGGGCGCGCCGCTGACCGTGGTCCTGAACGGCGCCAAGCGCATCGTCATCGCCTACGAGAGCGCCCCGGACGGCGCGGCCCTGCAGTGGCTGTCGCCGTCGCAGACGGCGGGCAAGGCCAAGCCCTACCTGTTCAGCCAGGGCGAGGCGATCCTCAACCGCACCTGGATCCCCACCCAGGACAGCCCGGGCATTCGCCAGACCTGGACCGCCCGCATCGTCGCGCCCGAGGGCCTGAAGGCGGTGATGAGCGCCGAGATGCTGACGCCGGACGGCGAGCCCGTCGCCGGCGGCGGCCGCGCCTATCGTTTCGCGATGGACAAGCCGGTCGCCCCCTACCTGATCGCCATCGCCATCGGCGACCTGACGTTCCAGCCGCTGGGCCAGCGCACGGGCGTCTATACCGAGCCGTCGGTGATGAAGGCCACCGCCTGGGAACTGGCCGACGTCGAGAAGATGGTCGAGGCCGCCGAGAAGCTCTACGGGCCCTATCGCTGGGGCCGCTACGACCTCTTGGTGCTGCCGCCGTCGTTCCCGTTCGGCGGCATGGAGAACCCGCGCCTGACCTTCGCCACGCCGACCATCATCGCCGGCGACCGCTCGCTGGTCAGCCTGGTGGCGCACGAACTGGCGCACTCGTGGTCGGGCAACCTGGTCACCAACGCCACCTGGGCCGACTTCTGGCTCAACGAGGGCTTCACGGTCTATTTCGAGAACCGGATCATGGAGGCCCTGTACGGCAAGGACACGGCCGCCATGCTGGCCGACCTGGGCTGGACCGACCTGCACCGGGCGATCGACGAGGCGGGTGGCCCCACGGGCCCCGACACCCGCCTGCACATCGACCTGACCGGCCGCGATCCCGACGACGGCATGACCGACATCCCCTACGAGAAGGGCGCGGCCTTCCTGCGCACGATCGAGAAGGAGGTCGGCCGCGAGCGCTGGGACGCCTATCTGCGCGGCTATTTCGACCGTCACGCCTTCCAGCCGCAGACAGCCGAAGGCTTCATCGCCGACCTGCGCACGCACCTGTTCAAGGGCGACAAGGCGCTGGAGGCCAAGATCGACGTCCAGCGCTGGGTCTACCAGCCCGGCCTGCCGGAGAACGCGGTCCACGTGCAGTCCAAGGCCTTCGAGGCCGTCGACGCCCAGGCCAAGGCCTTTGCGGCCGGCGGGACCGCGCCGCTCGACGCCTGGAAGGGTTGGAGCACTTCCGAGCGCGTGCGCTTCGTGGGCAGTCTGCCGCGCCAGCTGCCGGCCGAGCGCCTGGCCGCCGTCGACACCGCCTTTGGCCTGTCGGCCCAGGGCAACAGCGAGATCCGCTTCGCCTGGCTGCAACTGGCCGTGGCCAACCGCTACGAGCCGGCCGTGCCGTCGCTGGAGCAGTTCCTCACGGGGCAGGGGCGTCGCAAGTTCGTGGCCCCGCTGTTCGTGTCGCTGTGGGGGCAGGGCGAGTGGGGCCAGCCGATCGCCAAGCGCATCTACGCCACGTCCCGGCCGCTCTATCACGCCGTCACCCGCGAGACGGTCGACAAGACGGTGAAGTAGTCCCCGGGGCGGCTTGCGCCCCAGGGTATTTGTAGGATGAATGCGCTCCGTCCCTTGCTGGTGGCGGAGCGTTTTCTTGTCGGCATTCCTTCGAGGCCTCGCGGCCGCTTTCCTCTGCGTGCTGCTGACGACACCCGCCTTGGCGGCTCCGAAGTATCCGCTCTCCACGCGCGGTCCCGACATCGTCGACGCGAGGGGCGCCAAGGTCCGGCTGGTCAGCGTCAACTGGTTCGGCGCGGAGTCGGGCGAGTTCGTGGTCGGCGGGCTCGACAGGCAGCCGCTCGAAAAGATCGTGAAGACCGTCAAGGCCGGCGGCTTCAACTCGGTGCGCCTGCCGTGGTCGAACGAACTGGTCGAGCGTAACCCTGTCGTCGAGGATCGCTATCTCGCCGCCAATCCCAAGCTGAAGGGCAAGACGGCCCTGGCCGTGTTCGACGCTGTGGTCGACGAGATCGGCCGCCAGGGGCTGATGGTGGTGCTCGACAACCATCGCAGCCGCGGCGACTGGTGCTGCGACGAGGCCCATGGCGACGGCCTGTGGTGGACCCCGGCCTATCCCGAGAGCGCCTGGCTGGCCGACTGGAAGACGGTGACCGCCCGCTATGCGAACCGGCCGTTCGTGGTCGCCGCCGAACTGCGCAACGAGATCAGGCCCGACCCTTCGCTGGGCCTCAAGCCCGCCTGGGGCGGCGGCGACCCGCGCACCGACTGGCGGGCGGCGGCGATGCGCGGTGCGGCGGCTGTGCAGGCGGTCAATCCGAAGCTGCTGATCATCGTCGGCGGCATCGACTACCAGTCCAACCTGCGCGGCGTGCGCGAGGCGCCAGTGAGCTTGTCCGTGCCTGACAAGCTGGTCTACGCCGCCCACGACTACGCCTGGACCCACAAGCCCGAGGACCTGGCCGACCCGGCGCTGTTCGCTCGCGTCGCTCACGAGCGCTGGGGCTTCGTCCGCGATCCCGGCCAGCCGTTCACCGCGCCGGTCTATATGAGCGAGTGGGGCGGCTGCACCCAGAACGGCCCCGACGGCCAGCCCTGCAAGAGCGACCGCATCGCCTTCGTCCAGGCCCTGGCCACCTACGCACGCGAGAGCGGGATCGACTGGGCCTGGTGGCCGCTGAACGGCACGCAGTCGGCGGGCTACAACCGCACCGCCGGGGCGGTGGAGCCCTATGGTCTGCTGGATCCGACCTGGGGCCGGTGGGCCGATCCCAAGGTGATCGAGGCGCTGACGGGCGTGGCGCCGTAGGGCCGCTTCTGCCCCTTATTTTGCTTTCCTGGGCCTTGTGCCCAGGATCCATGGCCTGGCCCGCTCGGACCTGTCGCGTCCTGCCGGGGTATGAGCCGCCGCCGGCATGGGCCCTCGCCACGGGGGCGAGGGAAGCGAAGAACAACGAGCAGAGAAAAAGGGCGGGACCGCGAGGCTCCGCCCTTTCTCATTTCACGATCCCCAAAACCGTAAAACCCCCGCGAAAGCGGGGCCTAGGCTTTTTCTGACGCGCGTGGCGCTCGACGACAAAACCCCTGGGTCCCCGCTTTCGCGGGGATTTTTCGGGAGAGAAGTCAGGCCTGCGCGGCCTCGCCCTCCGGAATGTCCTCCAGCTCGCCCTCCCACTTGGCCACGACGGCGGCGGCCACCGAGTTGCCGACGACGTTGGTGGCCGAGCGGCCCATGTCGAGCAGGTGGTCGACGCCCAGCACCAGGGCGATCCAGGCCTCGGGCAGGCCGAAATAGGTCAGGGTGGCCATGATCACCACGAGCGAGGCGCGCGGCACGCCGGCGATGCCCTTGGAGGTGACCATCAGCAGCAGCAGCATGAAGATCTGCTGCTGGATGGTCAGGTGCACGCCATGGGCCTGCATGATGAACATGGTGGCGAAGGTGCAGTAGAGCATCGAGCCGTCGAGATTGAACGAATAGCCCAGCGGCAGGACGAACGAGACGATGCGGCGGCGCACGCCCACCTTGGGCAGGCTGTCGAGGATGCGCGGATAGGCGGCTTCGGACGAGGCGGTGGAGAAGGCCAGCAGGGCCGGCTCGCGGATGACGCCGAACAGCGGGATGGCGCGCTTGCCCAGCACCACGAAGGCGGCCAGGAACAGCAGGGCCCACAAGGTGGCCATGGCGCCGTAGAAGCCCAGCACGAACTTGGCGTAGGTGCCCAGCATGGCCAACCCTTGCGTGGCGATGGTCGAGGCCAGGGCCGCGAAGATGGCCAGCGGGGCCAGCTTCATGACGAAGCCGGTGACCTTCAGCATGATCTGGGCGCACTGCTCCACCAGGTGCAGCACCTGCGGGGCCTTGTCGTCGAGCGCGGCCACGGCGGTGCCGACGAACAGCGAGAACACCACGATCTGCAGGATCTCGTTCTTGGCCATGGCGTCGAAGATCGAGGTCGGCACCAGGTGGGTGATGAAGCCCTTCAGGGTGAAGGCCTCGGTGGTGGCGGCCGGCTTGGTCGAGACGGCGGCCTCCACCAGGTGCAGCCCGTGGCCCGGGGCCAGCAGGTGGACCATCAGCAGGCCCAGCACCAGCGACACGGCCGAGGCGCCGATGAACCAGCCCAGGGTCTTGGCCCCGATGCGGCCCACCGCGGCGGCGTCCTCCATGTGGGCGATGCCGGCCACCAGGGTCGTGAACACCAGCGGCGCGATGATCATCTTGATCAGCCGCAGGAAGATGTCGGTGATCAAGGAAAGGCCCGAGGCGGCCGACTTGGCCCCCGCCGCGTCCAGGAACTGGTTGCACCCCCAGCCGACGAGCACCCCCAGCACCATCGCGCCGACGATCAGATAGGCGAAGCGTTTGTTCATGAAGAAGCCTCTGCGCACGCGGCGAACGCGCCGGGCGTCGCCGGGACGTCCGTGAAGCGCGTGAATTTTGGGAAAGGGGCAGGCAGCGGGCGCGGTAGGGCCGGCCCGTCGGTGTCGGAAGCGCTAGAGCGCGAAGATCAGGACGCTGCGGCCTTCTGCAGGCGCTCGTAGCGGCTCAGCAGCCGCTCCCAGGTGACGCGCTTGATCGGCTCGCCCCGGCGCAGCTTGGTCCAGGTCGTCTCGCTGATGCCGTAGACGTTGTTGAGGTGCTCGCGGGTGATGGCGGGCAGGCGGCTCTTCAATCGCTCGAAATGTTCGGCGGGGATCTGGATCACGTCCGGCATGGCGGTCCCGTAGCTCTGTTCAAGAGGCCGACATGAGCGGCCCGCATCTATCAAGACGCAGGCCGTCGGCGTTTCCTCACGTCCGAAAGCAAAAATTTTTCCCCTTACCAATCCGTGACTTGGCTCTGCGGCAAAAAGTTGTCGGGAAGGTGTGGGTTCGGAAACAGGCTGCGTCTTGAGGATCGGAAGCGCGAGGGGCGCGACCCAATCCAAAGGGGATGCAAGCATGCGATCGAGGACCTTGAAGCGGATGATGGCCGGCGGCTGCGCGTATGGCGCGCTGATGCTCGGCGTCGCCCACGCCCAGGAGGCCGCCGCTCCCGAAGAGCCCCAGGCCGTCGAGGCCGTGGTCGTCACCGGCTCGCGCATCGCCCGCCAGGACTATGTGGCCAACAGCCCGATCCAGACCGTCGGCGCCGCCGCCATCGAGGCCACCGGCCAGGTGACGGTGGAGAAGGCCCTGTCGCAGATGCCGCAGTTCACCGGCTCGTTCGGTCAGGGCAACACCGGCTCGACCAGCACGGGCCTCAACGGCGGGCAGTCCTACGCCAGCCTTCGGGGCCTGGGCGCCAAGCGCACCCTGATCCTGCTCGACGGCCGCCGCCTGCAGCCCTCCAACCCCGATGGTTCGGTCGACCTCAACATCATCCCCGAGGCGCTGATCGAGAACGTCGAGGTCATCACCGGCGGCGCCTCGACCGCCTACGGCTCGGACGCCACCGCCGGCGTCGTCAACTTCAAGCTCAAGCGCAGCTTCAACGGCCTGACCGCCGACGCCCAGTACGGCATCTCCGAGAAGGGCGACGCGGAGTCGTTCCGCTTCTCGGTCACCGGCGGCTCGGACTTCGCCGAGGGCAAGGGCCGGGCGGTGCTGTCGTTCGACTACACCAACCGTGACCGCGCCCTGCAGAGCGCCCGCGACTACTACATCTTCCGCACCTCGGCGCCCGGCCTGTCGACCATCCCGCAGGGCACGGTGCTGTTCGGCGCCAACCTGCCGACCCTGGCCTCGATCAACAGCCTGTTCCAGGGCAGCTATGGCACCGCCGCCCTGACCGGCAACACCGCCGGCCGCTACACCGGCCAGATCGGCTTCAACACCGACCAGACCCTGTTCTCGACCTCTGGCGTGCCGGTCCTGAACTTCCGCGACCCGCAGACCGACAACGCCTACATCGTCAACGCCAACGCCGCCGGCACCTCGCAGCAGGTCAACTTCGGCTACAACGGCAGCTCGATGCAGGCCGACCTCGACCGCTACGCCGTGTTCGCCAAGGTCGACTACGACCTGACCGACAATCTGAAGTTCTTCTCGCAGTTCACCTTCACCGACTACGTCTCGGTGGGCGTGTCGAACCCGACCCTGGCCTCGAACGTCTACGGCCTGACCGTGCCGGTCACCAACCCGTTCGTGCCGACCGACTTCCGTCCGATCCTGGCCTCGCGCCCAACCCCGAACGCGGCCTTCACCTTCTACAAGGCGCTCGATATCCTCGGCCCGCGCGTCCAGAAATACAGCTACGACGTCTTCCAGTTCACCAACGGCCTGTCGGGCGAGACCGGCTTCAAGGACTGGACCTGGGACGGCTACGTCTCGTTCAGCCGCGCCAAGTTCGACAACGAGCAGACCGGCGGCGCCAGCGCCAGCGCCATCTCGCGCCTGCTCAACAGCCCGACGGGCGGCACGGAATACTGCGCCGGCGGCTGGAATCCCTTCGGCAACCTGACGCCGTCGGCCGAGTGCGTGCGCTACATGTCGCGCCGCACGCTGAACCAGAACACCCTCGAGCAGCGCATGGTCGAGGTGAACGTCTCCGGCTCGCTGTTCGACCTGCCGGCCGGCACGGTGAAGTTCGCCGCCGGTACGGACTACCGTTCCAACGAGTACACCTTCACCCCCGACAGCCAGCTGAACCAGCCCGACGGCACCAGCGACATCCTGGGCTACAGCGTGCTGCGCGACGCCTCCGGCTCGGTCGACACCTACGAGGTCTACGGCGAACTGCTGGTGCCGATCGTCAAGGATCTGCCCTTCGTGCAGGAGTTCAACCTCGACCTCGGCTACCGCTATTCCGACTACAGCTCGGTGGGCGGGGTGCAGACCTACAAGGCCGACTTCGACTGGAAGATCGTCGAGCCCGTGCGCCTGCGCGGCGGCTACAACCGCGCCATCCGCGCCCCGAGCGTCGGCGAGCTCTACGCGCCGGTCTCGACCGGTTCGGTGGCCATCGGCACGGCCTCGTCGACCACCACCAACGGCGATCCCTGCGACGTGCGTTCGTCCTGGCGCACGGGCGCCAACGCCGCGGCCGTTCGCAGCCTCTGCCTGGCGCAGGGCGTGCCGACCGCGATCATCGACAGCTACCAGCTGGGCACGGCCCAGGTCTTCGCCCTCACCGGCGGCAACCCGGACCTGCAGGAAGAAACCGCCGACACCTACTCGTTCGGCGCCGTCCTGCGCTCGCCGTTCCAGACCCCGCTGCTCAGCCGCCTGACGGCCTCGATCGACTGGTACGACATCAAGGTGAAGGACGCGATCGGCAGCCTGTCGATCGTCAACGCCTTCCAGTTCTGCTTCAACTCGGGCGGCTCAAACCCGACCTACGATCCCGGCAACTACTACTGCTCGCTGCTGACCCGCAATTCGGCCAGCGGCGTGCCGACCAATCCCGTCCAGCCGCTGCTGAACCTGGGCCAGTTCCAGACCACCGGCGTCGACGTGCAGGTCGACTGGAGCTTCGACTTCGCCGACAGCGCCCTGGACATGATCCCGGGCTCGTTCGCCCTGAACGTGGCCCTGGGCTACACCGACAAGTTCAAGATCCAGAACCTGCCGAACGCGCCGGTCTACGACTATGTCGGCACGATCGGCACGGGCGTGGAAAGCACCGCCGGCACGGCCCACCCGAAGTGGAAGTCGGTCACCTCGGGCACCTACACCTGGGGTCCGGCGAGCCTGGGCCTGCGCTGGCGCTGGATCGAGGCCATGGAGAACTCGGCCAAGGTCGTCACCCCGACCAGCACCTCGCGCGGCGTGAAGGCCTACAACGCCTTCGACCTCAACGGCCGCGTCGAGCTGCCCTGGGACACCGCCCTGCGTTTCGGCGTCAACAACCTGCTGGACAAGGCCCCGCCGCAGGTGGGCGACACCGAGGGCAACTACGACCCGCAGAACTACGACGTTCTCGGCCGCTCCTACTACGTGGGCATCCGCAAGCGCTTCTAGTCGAGGCCTGAACTACCCGGGCGCGCTTCTCCCCCTTTGCGCGCCCGGCGCTCGCCGCCCAGTCAGCCCCGGCGGCGGCGAGGAAGGGCGCCGGTCTTGGCGGACCGGCGCCCTTTTCGCGTTTCGGGGGCTAGTGGATCAGCATGCCGGCGACGGCGACCAGGCCGCCCGCGCCTAGGGCCAGGGCGCCGAGGATAGGCCATGCCGAAGGCGAGGGCGGGTCCCAGCTGGCGATCTCGGCGTCGACGGCCGCCACCGCCTCGAAGGCGTCGCGGCGGCGCGGATGAGCCACCCAGGTCTCGAACTCCTCGCGATCGCCGTCGCCGGCCTGCGGGGAGCGCAGGCGCTCCAACCAGGCGGCGGCTTCGCGGACGTCGTCTTCGGTGCGGGTCATGGGGCTACTCCTCGTCGGCGATCATGCGGGCTGGTGTTGCCTGCGTGTTTCGCGCGGGACGCGTCGCGATATCGCCGGTCCTCCCTCGACCCTCTGCCCCCAGAACAGATGCGCGAGGCGGAGAGGGGCGCTGTGCGTCCTTCGAGGCTCCCCTTTCGGGTCGCACCTCAGGATGAGGACGTCACAGCTCCGAATTCCTCATCCTGAGGCGCCCGCGTAGCGGGCCTCGAAGGACGCGCGGCCTTACAGCCCCGTCCAGCCGCCGCCGATCGCCTGCACCAGGGCCACGGCGGCCGTCTGGCGCGAGACGCGGGCGGCCGCCAGGTCGCGGCGGGCCGAGAGAGCCGAGGCTTGGGCGGTGACGACGTCGGTATAGGCCACCTGGCCGGCGCGATACTGGTTCAGCAGCATTTGCTCGGTCTGGTCGGCGGCCCTGGAGGCGGTCTCCAGCAGGGCGTACTGGCGCTCGAGCACCCGCACCGCCGTCAGCTGGTTCTCGACGTCCTGGAAGGCGGTGAGCGCCGTCTGGCGATAGTTGGCCGCAGCGGCGTCGTAGGCGGCGCGGGACTGGGCGACCTGGGCCTTGCGGGCGCCGGCGTCGAACAGGGTCTGGGCCGCCGACAGACCTAGCGACCAGGTGTTGGCCGAGGCCGAGAACAGGTCGCCCAGCACGCTGGCGGTCGAACTGCCCGAGCCGCTGAGCGTGAAGGTCGGGAAGTAGGCGGCGCGGGCGACGCCGATCTGGGCGTTGGCGGCGGCCACGCGGCGCTCGGCGGCGGCCACGTCCGGACGGCGCTCCAGCAGGGCCGAGGGCAGGCCGACGGGGATGTCCGGCACGGCGGCGGTCCAGGCGGGATCGGCGGCGATCGTGAAGCCGCTGGCCGGCTGGCCGACCAGCACGGCGATGGCGTTCTCGTAGGCGGCCCGGGTCTGGGTCAGGCCCTCCAGGCTGGACTGGGCGTTGGCCAGGGCGGTCTGGGCCTGCAGCACGTCCGAGCGCGGGGCGATCCCGGCGTCGTAGCGGTTCTGGGTGATCTTCAGGGCGCGCTGGTAGCCGTCCACCGTGGCCTGGACGAGGGCGATCTCGATGTCGGCCTGGCGCAGCCCCAGATAGTTCGTCGCCAGTTCGCCCTGGGCCGACAGCTGGGCGGCGGCCAGGTCGGCGGCGCTGGCCTGGGCGCTGGCGTTCGCATTGCCGATCGAGGCGCGGATGCGGCCCCAGACGTCGGGCTCCCAGCTGGCGCCGATGCTGGCCGAGTAGCGCTTGGTGTCGCCCGAGCTGGTGGCCCCCCCGCGCCCGGCGCGCTGCTGGTCCCGCCGCCGCCCGAGCGCGTGCCCGAGGCCGACAGGTCGATGCTGGGGAACAGCGAGGCGCGCTGCTCCTTCACCAGAGCCCGGGCTTGGCGATAGGCGGCCTCGGCGGCGGCGATGGTCTGGTTGTCCACCTTCACCCGCTCGGCCAGGGCGTTCAGCTGGGGATCCCCCAGCAGGGTCCACCAGTCGCCGCGATCCAGGTGGTCGGACGGCGCGGCGGCCTTCCAGCCGTCCATCGCCTTCCAGGTCGAGGGGGCGGGCGAGGCCAGCTTGGGGGTCTCGTAGGCCGGCGTCGTCGAGCAGGCGGCGACGAGAGCGACGAGGGGGAGGGCGGTCAGCAGGCGGACGGTCATCGGGCGAGTTCCGGGGCGGAGGGCATGTGGGTCAGGTCGCGCTCGTCGCGCCGCTTGCCGCGCAGGCGGTCGAGATAGACGTAGACCACGGGGGTGGTGATGAGGGTCAGCAGCTGGCTGGCGATCAGGCCGCCGATGATGGTGATCCCCAGCGGCCGGCGCAGCTCGGCGCCTTCGCCGAAGCCGATGGCCAGGGGCAGGGCGCCCAGGGCCGCGGCCAGGGTGGTCATCAGGATCGGGCGGAAGCGCAGGAGGCTGGCCTCGCGCACGGCCTCGACCGCCGACAGGCCCCGGCCGCGCTGGGCCTCCAGGGCGAAGTCGATGATCAGGATGGCGTTCTTCTTGACGATGCCCAGCAGCAGGAACACCCCGATCAGGGCGATGATCGAGAACTCCATCTTGAAGATCAGCAGCGCCAGCACCGCCCCGACGCCGGCGGCCGGCAGGGTCGACAGCACCGTCACCGGGTGGACGTAGCTCTCGTAGAGGATGCCCAGCACGATGTAGATCGCGATGATGGCCGCCGCGATCAGGAACGGCTGCTGCTTCATCTGCTCGTTGTAGCTGCGGGCGCTGCCCTGGAAGCTGCCGCGCACGCTGGTGGGCAGGCCGATGTCGGCCTCGGCCTGGGTGATGGCCGCCTGGGCCTGCGACAGCGAAACGCCCTCGGGCAGGTTGAACGACACGGTCGTGGCCAGCTCGCCGTTCTGGTGGTTGACCGAGGTGGGGGTGGCGCTCTGGGAGACGCTGGCGATGGCGGTCAGCGGCGTCATCGGCGTGGCCGTGGTGTTCAGGGCCGAGCCGGTCGAGGCGTCGCGCAGCGAGGGGTTCACCGCCGCCCCGCTGGTGCTGGAGGTGGTGGTCGAACTGCTCGACGTGGTCGGCACGTAGACGTCGTTCAGCGCCTCGGGGCCTTGGGCGAACTGCTGCTGCCACTCCATGATCACCGAGTACTGGTTGATGTCCTCGTAGATCATCGCGACCTGGCGCTGGCCGAAGGCGTTGTAGAGCGCGTTGTCCACGGCCCGGGGCGTGACGCCCATGCGCGAGGCGCTGTCGCGGTCGATGGTGACGAAGGTCTCTACGCCGTTTTCCGACTGGTCGCTGTCGACGTCGGTCATGACGTCGGAATGTTCCTTCATCGCCTCGGCCAGCTTCGGGGCCCATTCCTTCAGGGCGTCGCTGGAGTCGCTGGTCAGGGTGTACTGGTAGGTCGAGTTGCTCGACCGGCCGCCCATGCGCAGGTCCTGCACCGGGTTGAGGAAGATCGAGACGCCGGTCACCTTCTGCAGCTGCGGCCGCAGGCGGGCGATGACGGCGCTGCCCTTCTCCTTGCGCTCGCTGGCGGGCTTGAGATTGACGAACATGAAGCCGCCGCCGGCGCGGGCGCCGCCGGTGAAGCCGACCACGGTGTCGACCGCCGGGTCCTTGCGGATGATCTCGACCACGGCCCGCAGCTTCTGCTCCATGGTCTGGAACGAGACGCTCTGGTCGGCGCGGATGCCGGCCATCAGCTGGCCGTTGTCCTGCTGGGGGAAGAAGCCCTTGGGCACGGCGACGTACAGCCAGACGGTCATGCCGATGACGGCGACCAGCAGCAGCATGACCAGCGGCTTGGCGTGAAGCGCCCAGTCCAGCGAGCGGGCGTAGACAGCCTGGATCCTGTCGAACATCCACTCGAAGAAGCGGGCGATGCGGCCCTCCTTGTGGCCCTCGGGGCGGGGCTTGAGCAGGTAGGCGCACATCATCGGCGTGGTCGTCAGGCTGATGACCAGCGAGATCAGCACCGCCGCCGACAGGGTGACGGCGAACTCGCGGAACAGCCGGCCGACCTGGCCGCCCATGAACAGCAGCGGGATGAACACGGCCACCAGCGAGACGCTGATCGACAGCACGGTGAAGCCGACCTCGCGCGCGCCCAGGGTGGCGGCCTTGAAGCGCTCCATGCCCGCCTCGATGTGGCGCTGGGTGTTCTCGAGCACGACGATGGCGTCGTCGACGACGAACCCCGTGGCCACGGTGATGGCCATGAGGCTGAGGTTGTTGAGCGAGAAGCCCAGCAGGTACATGACGCCAAAGGTGCCCAGCAGCGAGACGATGGTCGCCGCGGCCGGGATGAAGGTCGCCCGGCCGCTGCGCAGGAAGGCGCTGACCACCAGCACCACCAGCACGATCGAGATCAGCAGGGTGACCTCGATCTCGTGCAGCGAGGCGCGGATCGAGTTGGTGCTGTCGCTGGCCACCTGCACGTTGATGTCGCTGGGCAGATGCTCGCGCAGTTCGGGCAGGGCGGCGCGCACGCTGTCGACGGTCTGGATGATGTTGGCGCCGGGCTGGCGGGTGATCAGCACGATGATCGCCGGCTTGCCGTTGAACAGGCCGATGGTGCGGGTGTCGGCGACGCTGTCGGTGACGCTGGCCACGTCCGACAGCTTGACGCCCGCCTCGCCGCGCCAGGCGACCAGCAGGCCGGCGTAGTCGGCCGCCTTGCGGCCGCTGCTGGAGGTGTAGATCTGGAAGCGCTTGCCGTCGCCCTCGACCGCGCCCTTGGGGCGGTTGGCGTTGGCCGATTGGATCGCCGCGCGCACGTCTTCCAGGCTGACGCCGTACTTGTTGAGCAGGAACGGATTGACCGAGATCCGCACGGCCGGCAGCGAGCCGCCGCCGATCTCGACGTCGCCCACGCCCTGCACCTGAGAGACGCGCTGCGAGACGATGTTGGACACCGCGTCGTAGATCTGGCCGGGGGTCTTGGTGTCCGAGGTCAGGGCCAGGATGATCACCGGCGAGTCCGACGGGTTCATCTTGCGGTAGGTGGGGTTGCTGCGCAGCGTCGCGGGCAGGTCGGCGCGCGAGGCGTTGATGGCGGCCTGCACTTCGCGGGCGGCGCCGTCGATCTTGCGGTTGAGGTCGAACTGCAGGGTCACCCGGGTCGAGCCCGACGAGCTCTGCGAGGTCATCTCGTTGACGCCCGAGATCACGCCCAGCCGCCGCTCCAGCGGCGTGGCGACGCTGGAGGCCATGGTCTCGGGGCTGGCACCCGACAGGCTGGCTGACACCGAGATGGTCGGATAGTCCACCTGCGGCAGGGGCGAGACCGGCAGCACGAAGAAGGCGAAGATGCCGGCCAAAGCGAGGCCGATGGTCAGCAGGACCGTCGCCACCGGCCGGCGGATGAAGGGCGCCGACAGGTTCATGACGGCAAGCCCGGCAGCGGCTGGTCGACGCGATCCTCGTCAACGCCATCGTCGCGGCGCTTCCTGCCCGACGGCGCGATGCGGTCGAAGGCCAGGTAGACCACGGGCGTGGTGAACATGGTCAGAAGCTGGCTGACCAGCAGGCCGCCGAAGATGGCGATGCCCAGCGGCCGGCGCAGCTCCGCGCCCTCGCCGAAGCCCAGCATCAGCGGCACGGCGGCGAACAGGGCCGCCAGCGTGGTCATCAGGATCGGCCGGAAGCGCAGGATGGCGGCCTGGAAGATCGCCTCCTCCGGCGACTTGCCCTCGTTGCGCTCGGCCTCGATGGCGAAGTCGATCATCATGATCGCGTTCTTCTTGACGATGCCGATCAGCAGGATGATGCCGATGATCCCGATCACGCCGAGGTCGTGACCGGTCAGCCACAGCGCCAGCAGGGCCCCGACGCCGGCCGAGGGCAGGGTCGACAGGATGGTCAGCGGGTGGATGTAGCTCTCGTAGAGCACGCCCAGCACGATGTAGACGCAGACCACGGCCGCCAGGATCAGCCACAGCTGGTTGCTCAGCGAGTTCTCGTAGGCGCCGGCCGCGCCCAGGAAGGTGTGGGTCACCGACGAGGGCATGCCGATGTCCTTCATCGCCGCGCGGATCTCGTCGACGGCGTGGCCCAGCGAGACGCCCGGCGCGGTGTCGAAGCCCAGGGTGGTGGCCGGGAACTGGGCGACGTGGGTCACCTGCAGCGGCGACTGCTGTTCCTTGATGGTCGAGAAGGCCGCCAGCGGCGCGGGCGAGCCGCCGCCGGTGCGCAGGTTCAGGTTCCCCAGCGAGGCGGGATCGGTCAGCAGGCCGGGCTTGGCCTCCAGGATCACCCGGTACTGGTTGGTCTCGGTGAAGATCGTCGAGACGATCCGCTGGCCAAACGCGCTGTAGAGGGCGTCGTCGACGTCGGAAGCGGTGATCGAAAGCCGCGCGGCGGTGTCGCGGTCGATGTCGATATAGGCCGCGGCCCCGGTGGCCGAGGCGTCGCTGTAGATGTTGCGGACGGCCTTCACGGTCGCCAGCCTTTCGGCCAGCTTGCCGGCCCATTCCTTGACCGTGGCGGTGTCAGCGCCTTCCAGCGACAGGCGGTACTGGGTCGGCCCGCTCTCGGCGTCGATGGTCAGGTCCTGGGTGGGCTGGAGGTAGAGGGTGACGCCCGGCACCTGGGCCACGCGCTCGCGCAGCCGCTGCATGATCTTTTCCTGCGAGCCCTTGCGGTCGCCCTTCAGGTTGATCTGCATCTGGCCGGTGTGGAGCATGCTGTTGTTGGCGCCGTCGACGCCGATGAACGAGGCCACGCTGGCCACGGCCGGATCGTCGAGGATGGCCGCCGCCGCCTGCTGCTGCAGGCCGGCCATGCGCTCGTAGGACACCGACTGCTCGACCTCGGTGCGGGCCTGGAGCTGGCCGGTGTCCTGGGTCGGGAACAGGCCCTTGGGAATGACCATGTACAGCACGCCGGTCAGCACCAGGGTGGCGACGGCGACGACCAGGGTGGCCTTCTGGCGGGCCATGACCCAGGCGAGAGCCGTCTCGTAGCGGGCCTCGATCCGTTCGAAGACCTGCTGGGCCCTGGCGCCGACGCGGCCGGGCTTGTCTTCCTCGTGGCTCTTGAGCCAGCGGGCCGACAGCATCGGCGTCAGGGTCAGCGACACCACGGCCGAGATCAGGATGGTGATGGCCAGGCTGACGGCGAACTCGCGGAACAGGCGCCCGACCACGTCGCCCATGAACAGCAGCGGGATCAGCACCGCGATCAGCGAAATGGTCAGCGAGATGATGGTGAAGCCGATCTCGCGCGCGCCCTTCAGGGCCGCCTCCATCGGCTTTTCGCCCTTCTCCATGTGGCGGATGATGTTCTCGATCATCACGATGGCGTCGTCGACGACGAAGCCCGTCGCGATGGTCAGGGCCATCAGGGAGAGGTTGTTGAGGCTGTAGCCCAGCAGGTACATCACTCCGCACGAGCCGATCAGCGAGATCGGCACGGCCAGGCTGGCGATCACGGTCGCGCGGATGGAGTGCAGGAAGAAGAAGATCACCAGCACGACCATCACCACGGCCAGCACCAGTTCCATCTCCACGTGGTGCACCGAGGCGCGGATGCCGGTGGTGCGGTCGGCCAGGACCTCGACCTTCAGCGTCGCCGGCAGGCCGGCCTGCAGCTCCGGCAGCTTGGCCTTGATGGCGTCGACGGTCTTGATGACGTTGGCGCCCGGCTGGCGCTGGACGTTGACGATGATCGCCGGGGTCTTGCCGGCCCAGGCGCCCAGGCGGGTGTTCTCGGCGCTCTGCACCACGCTGGCCACGTCGCGGATGCGGATCGGGGCCTCGTTCTTGTAGGTGACGATCAGGTTCAGATAGTCGTCGACCGTCAGCAGCTGGTCGTTGGCGTTGATCGTGTAGGTGCGGGTGGGGCCGTCGAAGCTGCCCTTGGCGCTGTTGGCGTTGGAGCTGTCGATGGCGCTCTGCAGTTCCGACAGCGTCAGGCCGTAGGAGGCCATGGCCTGGGTGTCGGCCTGGATGCGGATGGCCGGCTTCTGGCCGCCGCTGAGCGACACCAGGCCCACGCCCGAGACCTGGCTGATCTTCTGGGCCAGACGGGTGTTGACCAGGTTCTGCACCTCGGTCATCGGCAGGGTGTCCGACGTGATGGCCAGGGTCAGCACCGGGGCGTCGGCCGGATTGACCTTGGCGTAGACCGGTGGGGCGGGCAGGTCGGCCGGCAACAGCGAATTGGCCGCGTTCATCGCCGCCTGCACTTCCTGCTCGGCGACGTCGAGGGTCTCGCCCAGATTGAACTGCAGGGTGATGACGCTGGCGCCGGCCGTGCTGACCGAGCTCATGCGCGCCAGGCCCGACATCTCGCCCAGCTGGCGTTCCAGCGGGGCGGTGACGGTCTGGCTCATCACCTCGGGGCTGGCACCCGGATAGAGGGTCTGGACCTGGATAGTGGGGTAGTCGACCTGCGGCAGGGCCGACAGCGGCAGCAGCCGAAAGCCGACCAGGCCGGCCAGCACGATGGCCGCCATGAACAGGGCCGTGGCGACCGGCCGCTGGATGAAGGGGCGCGAGGGGTTCATCGACCGTCCGCCGGCTTACTCGGGACGCCGACGGCGCTCGCCGCCTTCACCGCCTTCGGGACGCTTGCCGCGCTGGCCCTTCTCGCCGCGCTGGCCGCCCTGGCGCTGGGCCGCCTGGCCCGGCAGCTGCACCTTGCCGCCTTCGGTCAGGCGGTCGCCGCCCTCGGTGATGACCTTGTCGCCGACGGCGAGACCCTCGATGACGGCCACCTGGGTGGTGGTCGACTGGCCGGTCTTGACCTTGGTCTTGGTGACGGTCTGGTCGCTCTTCAGCTTCCAGACGAAGGCGCCGTCCGAGCCCTGGCGCACGGCGGTGGCCGGCACGACCACGGCGTCCTTGAGGGTGTCGAGCTGGATACGGACGTTGACGAACTGGCTGGGGAACAGCTTGCCGCCGCTGTTGGGGAAGCGGGCCTTGCCCTTCACCGTGCCGGTGCCGGTGTCGACCAGGTTGTCCAGGGTCGAGAACGTGCCCTGGTCCAGGGTGTTGGCGCGGGTGCGGTCGAGCACGGTGACTGGCAGGGTGGCGCCGCCGAACACCCGCTGCGAGATGCGCGGCACGTCGTCCTGCGGGACGGTGAACTCGACGTCGATCGGCGACAGGGTGGTGATCACCGCGACCCCGCTGGCGTCGCCCGAGGCGATGTAGTTGCCGACGTCGACCACGCGCAGGCCCACCCGGCCGCTGACCGGAGCGGTGATGCGCGAGAAGCCGACGTTCAGGCGGGCGGTGCCGACCGCGGCGCGATCGCTCATCACCGTGCCTTCCAGCTGCTTGACGGTGGCGGCCTGGGTGTCGACCTCCTGGCGGGCGATCGAGTCCTGCTCGAGCAGGGTCTGGTAGCGCTTGAGGGTCAGGCGGGCGACAGCCAGTTGGGCCTCGTCGCGGGTCAGGTTTCCCTGCGCCTCCATCAGGGCCATCTGGTAGGGGCGCTGGTCGATCTGCACCAGGGTCTGGCCGGCCTGGACCATCTGGCCCTCGCGGAACAGCACCTGGGTGATGACGCCCGAGACCTGCGGCTTGACGGTGACGGTCGCGGCCGGGGTCACCGTGCCCAGGGCCTCGATGACCACCGGCAGGTCGGCCTTGGCCGCCGTCGCCACCGCCACGGTGCTGGCCGGCCCGCGACGGCCGCCGCCGCCACCTGGGCCGCCGGGCCCCCCGGGCCCCCCGGGGCCGCCCATGTCGCCGCCGCTTCCGCCGCCGTTCAGCAGGGTCCAGGCCAGCACGCCGACGCCGGCCAGAGCGGCCAGGGCGACGGCGCCGCCGATGATCCGCGCCCGGCGGCTGGGCTTGCGAACGGCGAGGGACGGGCGGGGTTCGGTCATGGACGGCCTCTGGGCGCGGACGGGCGGCGAAGATGCTCGAAGCGCCGTCGTCCAGGGGGACGCCGGCGGAGGGTAAGCGATGCGCGAAAAGTCGGGTCGCCGACCTTGGCGACCCGATGCTCAAGCTAAACTGCTAGAGGCGGCATTTGATCCATCGGCCGCCCTGGCCGCGGTAGGCGTCGCGCTTGACGTCGTAGGAGCGGTACTTGGCCTTGCAGGCGCGCACGTGGCGCTGTTGCTTGGTTTCCTTGCTCGGCTTGGCCTGCTCGTGACGCGGGGCGGGCGTGTCGTGGCGGTCGTGGCCTTGCGCCAGCACCGGGGTGGAAAGGGCGAGGGCGCCGAGGGCAAGCGCGGTGACGACGACTTTCATGTCGATCTCCAGTGTATTGGGATCGACTGGCTAACAACGTCACGTCGCGACGATGTTGCGGCTTTGAAACGGCTTTGGGCGAACTTGCAACACGCCGTGGCGGGAGTTGGGCGGTGGGTTCGCACTTGCTCCCAACTCCCGTCATTCCCGCCCTTGTGGCGGGAACCCCTCTGTCAGCCGCAAGAGCAGTAAGGGCGGCGTGCTCAGCACGCCGCTTGCGCTTCACGTGCGAGCGGAACCAGAGGTTCCCGCCACAAGGGCGGGAATGACGGGAGGTAGGGGGCGAGACGAAGGGAATTACCCCCGGATCAGCGCCTCGCGCTCGGCCGGCGTCAGCGGGCGCCAGCGACCTTCGGGCAGGTCGCCCAGTTCGATCGGACCGACGCGGTGGCGAAACAGGTCGATCACGTCCAGCTCCACCAGGTCGCACATGCGGCGGATCTGGCGGTTGCGGCCTTCGGTCAGCACGAAGCGCAGGGTTTCCTGGCCCAGGCGGTCGACCACGGCGCGCTTGAGCTTGCGGCCGTCGAGTTCGAGGCCGTGGCGCAGCCAGTCGATCTTCTCGCGGGTCAGCTCGCCGCGAACCCGGACGCGGTATTCCTTCTCCAGCGTCGACTCCGGGCCGATCACCGCCTTGGCCACCACCCCGTCCTCGGACAGGATCAGCAGGCCGCGCGAGTCCATGTCCAGCCGCCCCACCGGCGCCAGCTTGCTGTCGCGGCCTGGCACTGGGCCGGGCTGGCCGAACTGGGCGGCCTTGGTCAGCAGGCGCACGGCCGGGATCTGCTCGCCTTCCGGCTGGGACGAGACGATGCCGACGGGCTTGTGGATCATCACCGTCATGGCCGCGCCCAGCTTCTGGGTGGCGCCGTCGTTCAGCACCAGCGTCTGGCCGGGCAGGATCTTGCGGCCGGCGTCCTCGACGACCTCGCCGTCGATGGTCACCAGGCCCTGGCCGATCAGGGCCTCGGCTTCGCGGCGCGAGCAGACCCCGCTCTGGGCCAGCCACTTGTTGACGCGCTGAGGCTCGGCCTCGTCGTAGGTGCGGGTCCAGGCCATGAGGTCAGTCGACTTTCGGGGGATAGGCGTGGGTCTGGCCGCGCGGGTCTTCCACCGCGCCGTCGTCCAGATAGTTGGGACCGATCGGAACCTTGCCGTGGCCGTCGGGGATGTCGAGCATGTAGGTCGGCTGGCACAGGCCCGAGAAGCGGCCGCGAATGGCCTTCATCAGCGCCTGGCCTTCCTCGACGCTGGTGCGCAGGTGGCTGGTGCCGGGGGCCAGATCGCCCTGGTGCAGGTAATAGGGTTTCACCCGCGTCTCGACCAGCGCCCGCATCAGCGCGCCCAGGCTTTCGGGATCGTCGTTGACGCCCTTCAGCAGCACGGTCTGGCCGATCATCGGAACGCCCGCGTCCACCAGGCGCGCGCAGGCCGCGCGGGCGGCCGGAGTCAGTTCGCGGGCGTGGTTGGCGTGCAGGGCGACATAGACCGCCTTGGAGCCGCGCTTCAGCGCCGCCACCAGCTCGGGCGTCACGGCTTGCGGATCCACGGAAGGGATACGCGTGTGGAAGCGCACGACCTTGACGTGCTCGATCGCCTCCAGCCGGTCCATCAGGTCGGCGATGCGGCGCGGCGACAGCACGAACGGGTCGCCGCCGGTGACGATCACCTCCCAGATCTGGGGGCGGGCGGCGACATAGGCGAAGGCCGCGTCCAGCTCGTCCGGAGACAGGGTCTTGAGCCCCTCGGGACCGACCATCTCGCGCCGGAAGCAGAACCGGCAATAGACCGCGCAGGTGTGGGTGGGCTTGAGCAGCACGCGGTCGGGATAGCGGTGGACGATCCCCTCGACCGGGCTGTGGGCGAAGTCGCCGATCGGGTCTTCGGACTCGGCTGGCAGGGTGGTCAGCTCGGCTTCGGTGGGCGTGAACTGGCGGGCGATCGGGTCGAACGGATCGGCCTCGTCGATCAGCTGGGCCATGTCGGGCGTGATGGCCACCGCGTACTGGGCGGCCACGCGTTCCAGCGCCGGCAGGCGGTCGACGGAAACGAGTCCGGCCTGCGCCAGGGCGCTGGCGCTGCGAAGGGTCTTCTTGGCGGCGATCATGATCGCAGCGGGATATGCGCCGAACGGGCGTGGTTGGCAAATGCGGGAGGATTGAGCGCTGCCTCGCCCCCTCTCTCCCGTCATTCCCGCCCTTGTGGCGGGAAGCCCTGGTTCCGCCGCCACGTGAGACGCAAGCGGATCGCTGGCGATCCGCCTCTACCGCCTTTGCGGCTGACAGAGAGGTTCCCGCCACAAGGGCGAGAATTCACCCGAACCAACAATTGCTGACGGTGGCGATCTAGTGGAGCAAGCTGCCTGCCCGCCGACTTGGTGTCTAGGCCGAGTGGCAGCCTCCAGTTGCGTTTACCCGCAAACCCACTTCTAACTTGGCCTTGGCTAGGAGAAGTAGGCCATCAATTCGCGAGCTTCATACCCGAGTAGCGAGCGGTTTCGGTTGGCTTCAAGAACCAGCCGAGAAAATTTTACGCTCGGACTTCCGGTCGCGCCGAAACTGCTCTTGAGCTTGGCATGAACCAGTCGTCGCCGGATCAGCAGCATCAGGAACCCGCTCCAATGCGGGCGGCGCCTCTGACGTGCTGCCGGAAAAGCGGCGAGCCCTACACTCGACATCAGGGGGTCGAGGATGAAATCGCCTGTGCCCTGAACATTCCACATACCGAATGGTGCGACCGAACTTGGCGTATCGAGACGTTAGTACATCTCATCCGCCTTCGTCGGCACGACAATGACCCGCAGGTTTTTGGTATGCTTACGTATCAATTTCTCGAACGCGTAAAGCCCATCGTCGACCGTTGGTCACGCGGATACGGCCAAGCGGATAGCGAGGAGATTCATGTATGGGCTCGCGTCGAAAGACGGGCGGCGACCTTGCGCGCCTGCCTGACCTCACCAGACGTTCCGTGATGGGCGCAGCGGCGCTCGCGCCTGTGGCGGCCGTGGCGGATGTCACCCCGCCAGCAGACAGCCTCCTGACGCGCTGCGGAACGTTCGTGGCGACCGACATCAGGATCAATCGCCTCCTCAGCCGCTGGGCGGATCTGGAGGGCGAGCTCTTCGATATTCCGGGCTGGCACGAGCTTTCCAAGGAGGCGCAACAGGCGTTCCCGCAGGCCCAGGAAATGGACCGCATAGACGCGCAGCTCAAGAACCCCGACACCGGCCGCGTGACCACGCGCCTCAATCCGGAAAGCGACTGGGTGCATGTGAGCGCGCCGTATCTGCGGATCGTCTCGGACGAGCTTTGGCAGGCCGCCCGAGCCCAGCAAGACAGCCTAGTCGGCATCTACGAGGCCAATATCGCCAAGGGTGAAGGCCGGGCGATGGCGACCGTACGCCGGCCCAAGAACCTGCTGTCGGGCCTGCTAGTGTGTGGCGTCTGCGGTGGCTCCTACGCCAAGCGCAGCAACGACCGGTTCGCCTGCGTCAGTCACACAATGGGGACGGGCTGCACCAACGCCCGCTCAGTTCTCCGCGACGTGCTGGAAAGCGCGGGTTCTAGCGGGCCTGAAGGATCGGCTGATGACGCCCGACGCTTTGGCCGAGGCCATGCGCTCATTCATCGAAGAGACCAACCGCCTTAACCATCAGCGCCGGGCTACCCGAGAGGCCGACCTTCAACAGTTGGAGAAGGCCCGCAAGGCCATCGCCGGGCTGGTGACAGCTATTGAAGACGGCGGCTATAGCCGGCCGCTCATGGACCGCCTGCGCTCCTTGGAGGCCGACGCGGAGGGCATCGAGCGCCGGCTCGCCGAAGCGCCGAGGGACGTCCCCGACATTCACCCCAACGTTCCCGAGCTATATCGCCGGAAGGTCTATGCCCTGGCCGAAGCCCTCGACCGGCCCGAAGATCGCGATGCGGCGGCCAAGGCTTTGCGTGGCCTGATCGACCGGATCGTGCTAACGCCTGGGGACCGTCGCGGCGCTGTCCATGCGCAGTTGTTCGGGGACCTTGAGGCCTTGCTCACCCTGGCCCGCGACGAGGGAGGCCAGCGGCGCAAAGCCGCTGGCGCGTTTCCGGTCCAGCCCCTGCCCATCACCGTCAACGCTGGGGCGGGAATGACGGGAAGAGAAGAGGGTTCTAACGCGGGCTGTGCACCGGCACGCTGCCGGGCCAGGGCTCGGCGCGGAAGGGCGAGGAGGGCGCGCGTTCGAGCGCGCCCATCAGTGCGAGCGCCAGGGCGCCGCCGGCGAGCAGCAGTTTCATCGTCTCATTCCTGTTAGGCGAGGTCGCAGGGGAGGGCGGCCACGCAGAGACGATCTCAAATCCAGGGCAGCTTTACGAACGATGGCTTCTGCGCAAGGTTGTAAGTCCAGCTAACGGAGATCAGCCGCGTGCGATTGCCGCCCTTCGGTTCCCTGATCGCCCTGGAGGCGGCCTATCGCCATCGCGGCTACAGCCGGGCGGCCGACGAGCTGCACGTCACCCACGGCGCGGTCAGCCAGCAGATCCGCAAGCTGGAGGAGGAGCTGGGCGCGACCCTGTTCCGGCGCGAGGGCAACGACATGGTCCCCACGCCCGTCGCCCGGCGGCTGGCCGAACACGTGGCCGAGGCGCTGTCGATCCTCAAGGCCGGGGTCGAGGGCGCCCGCCAGACCCAGAAGGGACCGCTGGTGGTCAGCGCCACCGCCGCCTTCGCCAGCCGCTGGCTGGTGACGCGACTGGCCCGCCTGGCCGCCGACACAGGCGAGCCCGACCTGCAGCTGCGCATCGAGGACCGCAAGGCCGACCTGCGCTCCGACGGCGTCGATATCGCCCTGCGCTTCGGGCGCGGGCCGTGGGAGGGGCTGGAGTCGATCCCGCTGCTGGGCGAGCGATTGTTCCCGGTCTGCTCGCCGGGCTTTCTGGCGGCGCACCCGATGAGCGGTCCGGCCGACCTCCTGACCGTGCCGCTGCTGCGCCACACCGGCGTGCACTGGGCCGTCTGGTTCCGGGGCATGGGGCTGGAGCCGCCGCAGATGATCACCGGCATCGCCTTCGACGACACCTCGGTAATGCTTGACGCGGCCGCGCAGGGGATCGGCGTGGCCCTGGCGCGCCAGGGCCTGTCCGAGCGCGATCTGCGCGACGGCCGGCTGGTGCGGCCCTTCGCCGGCGAGGTCGAGGTCGAGACCGGCCACCATGTCGTCTGGCGCGCCGACGCGCCCCGCCTGGCGCGGATCCTCAAGGTGCGCGACTGGCTGCTGGCGGAAGTGGGGCGGGAGGCGGGTTAGCCCCGCCTACCTACAATTCGTCATCCCGGCTCCTCGCACTACGCGCTACGGCCGGGATGACGAGCTTGGCTGCGGTGACGCTACTGCCCCGGCGTCCAGCCCTCGCCCGGAATGGTGTTGACCATCCACGGAATGCCGAACTTGTCGGTCAGGCTGCCGTAGCCGGGCGACCAGAAGGTGGCCGCGAACGGCATGCCGACCTTGCCGCCTTCTGACAGCGCGTCGAACACCCGCCTGGCCTCGGCGGCGTCCTGCGTGTGGAAGGTGACGTCGAAGCCGTTCTTGGGCTTGCCGATGTTGGGCGCGAACTCGGGCGGCATGTCGGCGCCCATCAGCGACTGGTCGCCGACGTCGAGCCAGGCGTGCATCAGCCAGTCCTTGTATTTCGGATCGACCGGCATGTCGGGCGGGCCCTCGCCGAACGGAAAGGCCGAAGTGACCTTGCCGCCCAGCACCTCGGCGTAGAAGTCGAAGGCCTGGCGGCATTCGCCCTGGAAGCTCAGGCTGGTGACGATCTTCATGGCGGATCTCCCATTTTCCGCGACTGCTTTGCGGACCATAGGACGTGCGAGCCCGGTCGGAACCGACAATCCGCCGGCAGAAATCGTACGGCCGGCGCGGATGGGCCTCAGCGTACGGTTCGGGCCAGCCTCCGCGCCTCGGGCGAGGCCGCCTCGATCGGTACGTCGCCGGCCGGATCGGCGGGGCGGGGGCCTTCGAGCAGGATGATCTTGTCGGCCCGCCCGTCGTCGCGGGCGCAGTAGAGGCCCGTGGCCTCTTGGGTCCGCCAGTGGAAGGCCCAGCCGCGGTTGCGGGTCTGGCCGACCTTGCAGAGGCTCAGCAGCGTGGGAGACTGGCCGCGCTGGAACTGGGCGTCCGTGAAGCCAGCGGCGCGAACGGCTTCGCGCGCCTCCGTCCGCCGGCGATCCTGGGCGTTGGGGCCGCAGGCCTGGGCGGCGACGGCGACCAGGGCGAGAGCGAGCATGACACGTCCCCGCGTCATCCTCAGACCTCCGCCACCGGCACCCACAGCACCTCGTCGATGCGGCGCGCGCCCGTCGCCAGCAGCACCAGCCGGTCGAAGCCCAGGGCCGAGCCGGCGGCGGGCGGCATATGCTTCAGCGCCGCCAGGAAATCCTCGTCGATGGGGTAGCGCTCGCCATAGACGCGCTGCTTCTCGTCCATTTCGGCCACGAAGCGGCGGCGCTGCTCGGCCGCGTCGGTCAGTTCGCCGAAGGCGTTGGCCAGCTCCACCCCGCAGGCATAGAGCTCGAACCGCTCGGCCACGCGCGGGTCGCTCGGCTTGGGACGCGCCAGGGCGGCCTCGGCGGTGGGGTATTCGCACAGCACCGTGGCCCGGCCGACGCCCAGCTCGGGCTCGACCTTCTCGACGATCACCCGGCTGAAGACATCGGCCCAGGTGTCGTCGGCCGAGACCCGGATCCCCGCCGCGCTCGCCGAGGCCGCCAGGGCGTCGCGATCGGTCGCTCCGCCTTCGCCCAGGCTGGCCAGCAGGTCGACGCCGGCGTGGCGCATGAAGGCGTCGGCCACCGTCAGCCGCTCGGGCGCGGCGAAGGGATCGCACTCCAGGCCCCGGAAACTGAACCGCTCCGTCCCCGCCGTCCGCGCCGCCAGGGCCGTCAGGGCCGCGCAGTCGTCCATCAGGGTCTCGTAGGGCTCGCCGACCCGGTACCACTCCAGCATCGTGAATTCCGGATGGTGCAGGGGGCCGCGCTCGCGGTTGCGCCATACCTTGCCCAGGCTGAAGATCCGCTCCTCGCCGGCCGCCAAAAGCTTCTTGCAGGCGAATTCGGGCGAGGTGTGCAGGTGCAGCTCGGCGCGCTGGCCCGACAGGCTGATCGCTTGCGTCGAGAAGGCGTGCAGGTGGGCCTCGTTGCCCGGCGAGACCTGCAGGGCCGCCGCGTCGATCTCCAGGAAGTCGCGCTGTGCGAACCAGTCGCGCACCGCCGCAGTGATCCTGTTGCGGGCCAGCAGGAAGGGCCGGCGGTCCTGGTGCTTGCCGCGGCTCCACCAGGGAGAAGGAGAGGGGGCTGACACGGAGGGCCTCGATAGGAAGCGAAACGACGGAAGGACTGGCGATCTAGCCCCGTTCGCTATAGAGGGGCACACGGATTCATCTGCAATATACGCGCGCGCGGTCAACGCGCCGTCGCCCGATCTTCGAGGACTCTCACGTGAAGGTAGCCGCCAGCTCGCTCCGCAAGGGCGCCGTCGTCGACATGGAAGGCAAGCTCTATGTCGTCCTGACCGTCGACAACATCCACCCCGGCAAGGGCACCCCGGTGACCCAGCTGAACATGCGCCGCATCAGCGACGGCGTTAAGGTGTCGGAACGCTACCGCACGACCGAGCAGGTCGAGCGCGCCTTCGTCGACCAGCGCAACCACACCTTCCTGTACCAGGACGGCGAAGGCTTCCACTTCATGAACCCGGAAACCTACGACCAGCTCGTGGCCACCGAGGACGTGATCGGCGACGCCGCGCCCTACCTGCAGGAAAACATGACGGTGCAGCTGTCGACGCACAACGACGTGCCGATCGCCATCGAACTGCCGCGCACCGTGGTCCTCGAGATCGTCGACACCGAACCGTCGGTGAAGGGCCAGACCGCTTCGTCGTCGTACAAGCCGGCCGTGCTCAGCAACGGCGTCAAGACCACCGTCCCGCCGTACATCACCGTCGGCACCAAGGTGATCATCCTGACCGAAGACAACAGCTATCAGGAACGCGCCAAGGACTGATCGTCCTTCCGCATTCCGGAATTGAAGACCCCGGCGACCGAAAGGGCGCCGGGGTTTTTCTTGGTCGCTGCCCGGGGCCGCTACTCGGCCGCCGCGACCTGGGGCGGAGCCAGCCGCGCGAGAGCCTCGGCCACGCCCGCGCCATAGGCCGGATCGGCCTTCGTGCAATTGGCGACGTGGCGCTGCTGGATATCGACGGTGGCGCCGCCCAGCGAACGGGCGGTGTTGTCGAACAGGGCCTGCCTCTGGCCCGCGTCCATCAGCCGGAACAGGTCGCCCGGCTGCTGGTAGTGGTCGTCGTCGACGCGGTGGTCCCAGTGGGCGGCCGCGCCTTCGATGGCCAGCGGCGGTTCGGCCATGTGCGGATGGTCGATCCACTCGCCGCGGCTGTTGGGCCAGTAGGTCGGCGTGGCGCCGAGGTTGCCGTCCACCCGCATGGCCCCGTCGCGGTGATAGCTGTGATAGGGGCACCTGGGCGCGTTCACCGGAATGTGGACGTGGTTCACCCCCAGGCGATAGCGCTGGGCGTCGCCGTACGAAAACAGGCGCGCCTGCAGCATCTTGTCCGGCGAGAAGCCGACGCCGGGCACGATGTTGGCCGGCGTGAACGCCGCCTGCTCGACCTCGGCGAAGACGTTCTGGGGATTTCTGTTCAGTTCGAGCACGCCCGCCTCGATCAGCGGGAACTCGCCCTTGGGCCAGACCTTGGTCAGGTCGAACGGGTTGAAGCGGAAGGCCTTGGCCTGCGCGTCGGTCATGATCTGCACGTACAGCGTCCAGCGCGGGAACTCGCCGCGCTCGATGGCCTCGAACAGGTCGCGCTGGCTGCTCTCGCGGTCCTTGCCGACCAGCACCTCGGCCTCGGCGTCGGTCAGGTTCTCGATCGGCTGCTGGCTGCGGAAGTGGAATTTCACCCACACCCGCTCGTTGGCCGCGTCGATGAAGCTGAAGGTGTGGCTGCCGAAGCCGTGCATGTGGCGATAGCCGCGCGGCAGCCCGCGTTCGCTCATCACGATCGTCACCTGGTGCAGGGCCTCGGGCAGCAGGGTCCAGAAGTCCCAGTTGTTCTGGGCGCTGCGCATGCCCGTGCGCGGGTCGCGCTTGACCGCGTGGTTGAGGTCGGGGAAGCGCAGCGGGTCGCGGAAGAAGAACACCGGGGTGTTGTTGCCCACCAGGTCCCAGTTGCCCTCCTCGGTGTAGAACTTCACCGCGAAGCCGCGGATGTCGCGCTCGGCGTCGGCCGCCCCGCGCTCGCCGGCCACGGTCGAGAAGCGCAGGAACACCGGCGTCTCCTTGCCGACCTTCGAGAACAGCGCCGCCTTGGTGAAGCGGGTGATGTCGCCGGTCACCGTGAAGGTCCCGTAGGCGCCCGAGCCCTTGGCGTGCATCCGCCGCTCGGGGATCACCTCGCGGTCGAAGTGGGCCAGCTTCTCCAGCAGCCAGATGTCCTGCAGCAGGGCCGGGCCGCGCGGGCCGGCGGTCTCGATGTTGACGTTGTCATGGACGGGCGCGCCGTTGGCGCGGGTGAAACGGGCGTCCGACATGGCGGTCTCCGGGGGCGTTGCGTGGCGGGGAGACTCGCCGATGGCGCCGGCCGCGGGCTTGAACGATCGCGTCGTTCAGAAGGTGCAAGTCGGGGGTGCGCATAACGCCGCTATGGACAAATCGTCGGCGCCCGCCCTTGACGTGGTGTTATGTAATAACATTTAAGTCGCCCCGACCGTTCGTTTCCGGAGAAACCCCATGGCCCGCCACAACCACCTGCAACGTGGTCTCGACGGCGCAGCGATCGGCCTTTCGGGCCTGTGCCTGGTGCACTGCCTGGCCCTGCCGGCCATGGCCGCCCTGCTGCCGCTGGCGGCGAACCTGTCGCATGCCGAGTGGCTGCACCCGCTGTTCCTGGCCATGGCCGCGCCGGTCTCGGTCTTCGCTCTGGCGCGTTCTGGGAACTGGAAGCGCCCGGGCATGGTGGCCCTGGCGGTCGCGGGCCTGTCGCTGATGGCGGCCGGCGCCTTCGTGCCGATGAACGACTGGGCCGAGGCGGCCCTGACCAGCCTGGGCGGCCTGGCCCTGGCCGGCGTCCACCTGCTCAACGCGCGGATCTGCTCGTGCGCCGAGCAGGCGGCCTGCGCCAAGCTGGAACCGGCGGCGTAGAAGGCGAAGCCCTTTTCTATCTCCCGTCGTTCCCGCCTTTGTGGCGGGGACATTCACCGCTGCCGGCGACCCTCGCTGAAGCGAACGGATCTGATGTCAGCCAAGGGTGGTCGTCGCCTACCTGCCTTCATCCAGGAACGCCGCCACCCAGAAGAACGGGGCGTTCCAGTTGATGGCCACTTCGTTCTGGGTGAAGGCGTCGATGCTGTCGGTCCAGCAGGTCTGGGCCGCGCACTTGCCCTGCATCTTCTTGGCGACCTCGTCGCTGAAGGCGGTGTTGTTTGGTCCGCCCGAGATCACCCCGGGCGGCGGGGCGGGGTACTTGCCCTTGCCGACCCAGAAGCGGTGGTGCGGATGCTTCATCGGCCGCGCGCCCCAGCCGGTGACGTAGGATTGGTCCAGCGGGTTGCGGCCCAGCACGTAGTCCATGGCGTCGGCGGCGGCCTGCCGGTAGGCGGGCTTGCCGGTGAAGTCGTAGGCCAGGCCCAGCACCATGGCGCGGTTCATGACCACGCCGTTCGAACCCCAGACATAGCGCGTTCCCGCGTCCGGCAGCCGGTAGCCGGCCTGCAGGCCCTCGGCGGCGTAGCGATCGGCCGCGGCCTCGAGGCCAGCCCGGGCGGCGTCGCGAACCTGTGCCGGAACCTTGTCCGACAGCGCCAGCGAGACGACGCCCAGCGTCGAGGTCGAACCCCAGCCCGGCGCCTCGGCTGGCTTGCCGGCCGCGGGCATGTGGGGCGATGCGCGCACGACCTCGCCATAGGCCGCCTCGCCGGTGGTCGCCCACAGTTCGGCCGCCGCCCAGAACAGCTCGTCCGACAACTCGCCGTCGCCATAACCGCCGCCGCCGTTGAACTGGCTGTGGGCGTAGATCTCCGGATTGCGTCGCGCCGCGTCGAACGCCGAGCGGGCGGTCTTCAGGCAACGGGCCGAGAAGGCCGGGTCGACGTCCTTCCAGACCCGCGCGCACTGGGCGGCGACGGCGGCCAGGTTCAGGGTCGCGCCGGTGGTCGGATGAAACAGGTAGCGCTGGGCCGGATCCTCGTGCGGCGCGGTCGGCACGCCGGTCCAGTAGGCGTCGGTCAGTTTCTGGTGGGCCATGCCCGAGGCGTCGACCGGGGTCAGCGCCAGCTGTCCCTGACCCTGCTTGCCGATCGGCAGGTCCATGGCCGTTCCCTGCGGGACCTGCATGCGCAGCAGAAACTCCAGCTCCCAGCGGGCTTCGTCCAGCAGGTCGGAGACGCCATTGCCGGCCTCGGGAATGCGCTGGCTGCCGTCGGCGAAGTCGGCCTTGCGGCCCAGCGCCGACAGCCGCTCGTGATAGTTCACCAGCGTCCAGACCGCGATCCCGCCGTTGACGACGTACTTTCCGTGGTCGCCGGCGTCGTACCAGCCCTTGCTGGCGTTGAGCTCGTAACCGCAGCCGGCCCAGACCTGGCCGCGCTGGTCCTGGCCGTTGAAGCAGGTGGCGCGGTCGGGGGCGTGGGCGGCCGGGCGGGCCAGTTTCGGATCGTCGCCGAACCGCGCCTCGATCGCGATCCCGCTGCGGTTCTGGTAGAAGAAGGCCAGGGCGTCGCGCTTGAGCCGCGCATAGGGATGGGCGTCGACCGCGAACGGGCGGCTGGTCCGCTGCCCGACCTTCAGTCGATAGCCATAGCCGGCCGGGGCGGCCGAGAAGTCGATCTGGTGCAGGCTCTCGCCCGAGGCCGCGTCGGGGCCGACCACCCGGGTCTGGCCCTTGGCGACCAGGCGACCGTCCTTGTTCTCCAGCGTCCAGGCCAGCGGGCTGGTCGAGGCGTCCGGCAGCACCGCCAGCTTGCCGGCGCTTTCCAGCACGCCGACCTGGTTCAGGCGGATGGGGGCGAGCGGTTCGGCCGCCAGGCTGGGCGAGGCGAGGGCGGCCAGGGTCGTCAGCGCGGTCGCCGCCAGCAGGGCGGGCATCGAACGGTGGGGCAAGGGCTTCCTCCGGGATGCGAAACAGATGGACGTCTTTTCGCGTCCCGGCGAGACCCTAGACGATTACTGACAGCGTTGTCACGTGTCGTTGCGAGCGGACGCGGGATCGGGAAGCCTCCGTCTCCTCGCGCCCCGGACCTTGCCCGCTAGTAGCCCACGAAGGGCAGCGACGAGTGATGGACGATGATGCGCAGGGCGCCGCGATCGTCCTTCTTGAACACCCAGGTCTTGTCGACCACCGTGAGGTTGCCGTCCTTGTCGCGCAGCTCCAGCTTGCCCATGGTGCTGGCCACGGCCCCGTTGATCTGGATGCCGACGGGCTTGTAGGTCACGCTGCGCCACGGCAGCAGCGCGAAGCCGTCGTCGTAGGGATAGGCTTTGTCGTGGCCGACGAAATAGGCCATGGCGCCGACCTTGGTGGTGCGGAAGGTGTAGGGCTCGCGGGTCAGGGTCGGCTTGAACAGCACGGGCCCCAGATCGTAGCCGTAGGCCTTGTCGATGAAGGCGCTGGCCACGGCCTTGGCCTTCTCGAAATTGGCCTCGTCCTCGTTATAGGCCGTCGAGATGGACACCAGGCCCTTGCCCCAGGCCTCGGCGGCGGCGCGGACCTCGGCTTCGGAGACCCGCGGGGGGATGGCTTGCGCCGCGGCGGGCGCCGACGAGCCGGCGACGGCGGCCAGGGCGAAGGCCGAGGCGATCAGGGCGCGGCGATTGGTCGAAGTCATCTGGTCGTACCTCCGTGGAAGGCGGCGGCCGACATCGACCGCGCGGTTGGCTGGACGCGGACGCTGACTGGTCACTGGGGTCTTCGGACGCGTAGCGCGTCGCAGAAGACCGTCTGGCGCGATGGGAAGGACGGCCGCGACGCCCGCCCGAAGACGGGCGCGCCGTCGCCGGTGTGACGCCCTGGCCCCCCGAAGGCCACGTGGCACCTTTGGGAGAATTCGTCGATTTTGCAATCTGTGAATGTATTGCGGGCGATCGCACCTAGCCGCGTGTTTCAGGCGGCGGGACTGCTCATCCTGAGCCAGCGAACGTCGAGTTCGCCGTCCAGATAGTCGCCGCGATCGGCCAGGAAGCTGACGATGTAGGGCTCGTCGAAGTGCTTCAGCAGCGCGTCTCGGTCGCTCCAGGCCTCGTAGAACACGAAGAGGTCGCGATCGGCCCGGTCGCGATGGACGTGATAGGCCACGCAGCCTTCCTCCCGACGCGTCGACGCCACCAGCGAGACCAGCCGCGCCTCCAGCTGGTCGGCCATGCCGGGACGGGCGCGGGCCGTGCCCGCCAGGGCGTAGGGGCCGGTTTCGTCTGCGTCGGGCTGCGGCGGGCCGAAGGGGGTGTTGGACATGGATGCACCTCGTAGGTAAGAATCTGTCCTTACCTAAACCGCCCCAGAGGTATGGTTCAATCCTTACCTTGTCATGGATGTCCGATGCCCGACGCCGAAGGCCACCCCGAACCCGAGGAAATGCAGCTGGGGGCCTTGCTGGCCGCCCTGGCCGATCCGCTGCGCCGCCGCGTTGTCGCCGAGCTGGCGTCGGCCGAGCCACTGACCGAGCGAACCTGCGTCTCGTTCGGCCTGCCGGTCAGCAAGGCCTCGCTGACCCATCACTTCCGGGTGCTGCGCGAGGCTGGCCTGATCCGCCAGGTCGACCGCGGCAACAGCCGCGCCGCCCAGCTGCGCCGCGACGAGATCGAGGCCCGCTTTCCTGGCCTGCTGGCCCTGGTCGCCGCCGAGGGCGGGTCCCTCTAGACACCGGTGTCTTTCCCGCTACGACAGGGGCAACGATATAGGAGGGAGGCGGCCGGATGATCGATCGTCGCGCGATGATGCTGCTGGCCGGCGCCAGCCTGGCGGCCGGTCCGGCCTGGGCGCAGGACGGCGACGCGGCGCTGAAGTCCCTGCTGGACGGCTTCGCCAAGGGCGGGACCGCCGCCGACAGGCGCAAGGCTCTGGCCGCCCTCGATCCTGAGACGCTGTCGCCCAAGGCCCGCCTCGACCACGACGCCGTCAGCATCGCCGCCCGGGCCGAGGCCGAGCTGGTCGCGCGCTTTCCGTTCGGCGGCGGGATCGCCGGACCCTATGTCGTCACCACGCGCTCGGGCGCCTGGCAGAAGGCGGCCGACGCCAGGCCCGAGGCCGTGGCGGCGACAGTCAGGCGCCTCGACGCCGAGACGGAGCAGGTCCGCGCCGACGCGGCCCGGGGCGTGATCCCGCCGGCCTTCCTGATCGCCAGGCTGGAGACGGGCCTGGCCGAGGCCGCTCGCAGGGCCGCGCCGCAGGTCGCCGCCGCGCTCGCCCGCCAGGCCGAGGCCCTGAGCGCCCTCAAGCGCCGCGCGGGTACCGCCGCCGGCGTCCGCTTTAGGGACCGCGAGGCCTACTACGCCCTGATGCTGAAGGCCCAACTCGGCGCGCCGATGGCGCCGGCCGAGGCCCGTCGCCGGCTGGACGTGGCGATCCGGTCGCTGCACGCCCGCGCCGACGTCCTGCTCAGGGCCCAGGGCCTGACCCAGGGCGGCGTGGGCGCGCGGCTGCGGGCGCTGACGGCCGACGAGCGGTTCCTCTATGCCGACGACGACGCGGGCCGCGACCGGGCGATCGCCGACATGGCGCCCTGGCTGGCCAAGGCCCGCGCGCGCCTGCCCCAGGCCTTCGGAAACTTGCCGGGCGCGGTCGACGCGGTGTCGGTGCGGCGGATGTCGCCCGCCGACGAGGCGGCCGGCCGCCAGGGCTATCGTGACCTGCCGTCGGCCGACGGCGGCAAGCCCGGGGCCTATTATGTCGACCTCAAGCGCATCCGCGACCGGCCCAGCTGGAGCCTGCCGGCGGTGGTGCATCACGAGGTGCTGCCCGGCCACATGCTGCAGATCCCCAAGGAGGAACTGTCGGGCGCGCATCCCTACCGCTCGCGCGTGGCTTGCCCGGCGGCGATGGAGGGCTGGGCCGTCTATGCCGAGCACCTGGCCTGGGAGGCGGGCGCCTTCGAGGGCGAGCCCCTGGCCGAGATCGGCGGCCTCTACTGGATCCTGTTCCGCGCCGCCCGGGCCCGCATGGACCTGGGCGTTCATCTCGAAGGCTGGACGCAGGACAGGGCCATGGCCTTCCTGGCGGCGACGCAAGGACCGCCGGTGATCTTCGCGCCCTTCGCCCAGGAGGTCGAGCGCGCCGCTATCGCCCCCGGCGCGGCGGCGGGGCAGGGGATGTACTGGCTGGAGCTCTCGCGCCTGCGCCGCGCGTGGGGCGGGACGTTGCGGGAGTTCCACGCCAGGGTGCTGGATCGCGGGACGCTGCCGCTGGCGATGATCGGCTGACTTCTCCTCCCCCGTGAAACGGGGGAGGGGGACCGCGAAGCGGCGGAGGGGGCGAGACTGGGCGCAGTGCCGACGGTCGCCCCCTCCGTCACGCTGCGTATCCGCAGCGCGCCACCTCCCCCGTTTCACGGGGGAGGAGTAGGGAGCTGTCGCGGAGCGACCGAGGGGGCCGCCGCCAGGCGGCTCAGGCCGCGCCGACGTATTTGAGCAGCGTCACCATGTTCTCGATGTAGCTGCCCGTGGAAATGCCGATCTTCGGCTTGTCGGTGACGTAGGGCGAGGTGTCGGAGGCGTCGCCGACGTGGGTGCGACTGAAGTCGCCCGGCGCGGGGGTGGGCGAGCCGTCGCCGATATAGGGATTGCTGGTCGCCTTCAGCTCGGTCGGCCACCAGCCGGCTTCGTTGAGGGCGGCGATCAGGCCGGCGGCCTTGTCGGGCGCGCCGGCCGCCTGGTCGCCCTTCAGGGCGCCGACGTTCAGGTCCGACACCGAGACGTCCTTCAGCGTGTAGTACTTCGGCAGGGCCTGGCGGCCGCCCTTCAGCGGCGAGGCCTTGCTGGCGACCTCGGGCGGGGTAGCCTTCAGGGTCTCCAGCCGCTTGCGCAGGGCCGGGATGTTGACCCCCCGGAACGAGGAATAGTGCGCCACGGTGTTCTCGGGATTGCCGTCGACATAGTAGCGACCGTTGACGACGTTGCTGCCGGTGCGGTGCACGAACAAGGGCTTGTTGCTGCCGATCTCTACGAAGGTCGGGAACTGGCGGCCCTTCTGATGTTCGACCGGCAGCCTGGTGGTTTCCAGCCAGTCGAGCGCCTCGCCCAGGCGGGCCAGGTACTTCGGATCGCCCGTCAGTTCGTAGAAGCCCATGCAGGCGGTGACGTTGGCGGCCGTCGTATGGGTGGCGAAGGCTTCGGGCTCGTAGGTGCGCGCGCCCGACGGCTTGAGGTCGCTGACCTTGTGCTGCAGGCCCCAGCCGGCCTGGGGCAGGGGCTGCTGGCAGGCGACGAAGCAGTCCATGGCCTTCCTGACGGCCGGCAGCACGCGCGGGTCGCCTAGCGCCTGCCAGACCATGATCAGGAACTCGATGTTCTCGCCGGCCACGTCGTCGTTGAAGGTGATGTAGCCGGTGTAGTCGGGCCGGCCATGATGGTGGAACTCGTCCTTCAGCGGGAAGCGCTGGGGCCAGCCGCCGACCGGGTATTGGCTGTCGAGGACGAACTGGATGGCCTTGTCCAGGGCCGGCTTGAAGGCCGGATCCTTCTTCTCGACATAGAGCCGCAGCAGGAACTGCGAGCTTTCGGCCGTACCGGCGTCGTCGAAGGTGGCGTTGCCGTAGTAGTGCTGGAATTCCTCGAGCCGCCAGCCGTTCTTGCCGATGGTGTCGTACCACTTCCTGATCGACGGCTCGCCGGCCAGGTCGCCCAGATAGTTCCAGCCGCCGGCGGGGTGCTGGATCTTGATCAGGGCGCCGGCCACCTGCTTGGCGGCCTCGTAGTAATACTCGTCGCCGGTGGCGTGATAGGCGTCGAGGAACAGGTGGCCCATGGTCGCCGTGCCGGGCGGCTGCACCCAGATCATCGTCGGATAGGCCTCCATCTCGCCCCAGCGGCGCGAGAAGTCGGGCAGGTAGCTCCAGACGTACCCGCCCTGGTAGGCGACCTTCTCGACCATGAAGGTCGTGGCGCGCTTCATCGTCGCCAGCGCCGCGTCCCTGGTCGGCGCCTCGGCCGCCAGGGCCTTGAAGGGCGCCAGGCCCGCCGAGGCGGCGAAGGCGGCCGCGGTGGTCGCCAGCAGGCGGCGGCGGGAGAGGGGGCTGAGCGGCATCGACGCGATAACTCCAGAGAGCGGCGGGCGCGACGCGGGGACGCAGGCGGCAGGGTCCGGAGGCGGGTCGCGGCGCTCGTTTCCAAGCGTCGCCGTGGTTTCCTTCCCCGTCGAGGCCGGAGGCCTCGAATCCTTGCCGCCGTTGGCCCGGCGCGCGTTTGGACGCCACAATGTCCACCGGTGTCATGTTTGGCAAGCGCGCTGTGGGCGAGGCGTGGCCGAAATTCCCCCAGGACGTGTGCGACAGGCCGCCGCGTTGTCTCCAGAGGCGATATCCAACAAATGACCGCCATCGGTTCATGAGGCGACGCCGCCGCGCCGGTCAGGCAGCGGGCGACGCCGTCCTGTTGGGGAACAGGACGACACCCCCGGGTCATTCGACCCGGGGGTGTTTTCATATGTGCTCGTGCACCTAACTGGCTGAGGGCGTTAACAAAACCCTTCGGCCTGCGTCGCGCGGTCGCATGGAGAACGACGTTCATTCGCAGTAAAGAATCGACCCATGCCGAGCCAAAACGATCATCTCAGGGAAGCCGAACGGCTGGAGCGCCAGGCCGAGATCGCCGACAGCGCCCACGCCCGCGACGCCCTTCGCCGCATGGCCCAGACCTCGCGCGTCACCGCCGCGATGGTCGGACTGATGGAAGCCTGCGCCGAGGACGCCCCCGCGGCCGCCTGCTGAGGCCGCCTCGTCCTGTGGCGTCCCTGACGACCGTCGCGGCCTCGCGCAACTCTGGCTCCGGAAGGTGGAGCCGGGCGACGGAGGGGGCATGGGGCGACATCGCAAGGACCAGGGCGCGCTGGCTGGCGCCGGCGCCTACTTCCACAGCGTGCTGGAAGCCAGCCAGGACTGCATCCGCGTCCTCAGCCGCGCCGGGCTGATCGAGTACATGAACACGCGCGGCCGCGAGCTTTTCGAGATCGACGATTTCGAGGGCCGTAATCGCGACCGCTACTGGCCCGACATGTGGCCGCCCGAAAGCCGTCCCGCCGTGGTCGCGGCCCTGGGCAAGGCCCTGGCCGGCGGCTCTTCCTCGTTCCGCGCCCTGTGCCCCACGGCCAAGGGCAATGTCCGCTGGTGGGACACCACCGTCTCGCCGGTGCTGGACGAGGCGGGCGGGGTGGTGCGGGTGCTGGCCGCCTCGCGCGACGTCACCGCCGCCATGCTGGCCGAGCGCCATCGCCAGCTGCTGGTCAACGAGCTGAACCACCGGGTGAAGAACACCCTGGCCATCGTCCAGTCGATCGCCGCCCAGTCGCTGCGCAACGCCGGGGTCGACCCGGCCGTGCGGCGGGCCTTCGAGGGGCGGCTGATGGCCATCGCCGCCACCCACAATGTGCTGACCGACGAGAACTGGGCCGCGGCCAGCCTGCGCCAGATCGTTGAGGGTTCGGTGCGGCCCTATCGCAACGCCGACCACGAGGTGGCCGTCGGCGGGCCCGACCTGATGGTCTCGCCCAAGCCGGCGGTGGTCATGGCCCTGGCCTTCCACGAGCTGGCGATCAACGCCCTGAAGTACGGCGCGCTGTCGGTTCCCGGCGGCGAGGTCGAGGTGCGCTGGACGTCCGAGCCCGGCGCGCGCCTGCTGGTCGTCTGGACCGAGCGCGGCGGCCCGCCGGTGGCCCGGCCCACCCGGCGCGGCTTCGGCTCGCGGATCATCGAACTGGCCCTGGCCAGCGAACTGGACGGGCAGGTCGAGCTGGACTATCGGCCGGGCGGCCTGGTCTGCACCCTGCGCGCCCCGCTGGCGGCGCTGGACAAGGTCGACGCGTTCATGGCCCTGCAGACCTGAGAGCGGCAACCTCCAGCCTGCCGTGACGCTTTCCTGCCGCAAGTTCTTGCCATTCAGGCGCGGGCTGAAACAGGAAACGGGGGCCGAGTGGCCGATTTCGACTGGCGAGCTTGGACGGTGAAGGCGCGGCATGGCGCCTTGGCCGTCGCCGCTTTCGTCGCCGCCAGGGCGCGCGGTCTCGTCGCCTTCGTCCGCCGTCATCCGCGCTGGATGGGCTTCTTCGGCCTGGTCTTCGCGGCCCTGCTGGCGGCCTTCGTCTGGATCGGGGTCAGCCTGCCGCTGTCGCGGTCGCTGGAGCCGCTGGACAGCCCGGCCGTCGTGCTGCTGGACGCCCAGGGCAAGCCCTTCGCCCGGCGCGGCGCCTACAAGGAGGCGCCCGTCGTCGTCGCCGACCTGCCCAAGTACGTGCCCGACGCCTTCATCGCAGTCGAGGACCGGCGCTTTCGCCGCCACTTCGGCCTCGACGTCTGGGGCATGGGCCGGGCGGCGGCGGTGAACATCAAGGCCGGCCGGGCGCGCGAGGGCGCCAGCACAATCACCCAGCAGCTGGCCAAGAACGCCTTCCTCAGCAACGAGCGCACGCTGCGCCGCAAGGCGCAGGAAGCGGTCATCGCGGTGTGGCTGGAGCTTAGGCTGTCCAAGGACGAGATCCTCGCTCGCTACCTGTCGAGCATCTATTTCGGCGACGGGGTCTATGGCCTGGGCGCGGCGTCGCGGCACTATTTCGGCCGTCCGCCCGAAAAGTTGACCCTGGGCCAGGCGGCGATCCTGGCCGGCATGGTCAATGCGCCCAGCCGCCTGGACCCGGTCGACAATCCCAAGGCCGCCGCCGCCCGCGCCGACCAGGTGCTGGCCGACATGGTCGAGGTCAAGTTCATCACCGCCGAGCAGGCGGCCAATGCGCGCGGCGCCCGCGCCCGGGCCGCGCGCGCCAGCCTGCCGGTCGGCGGCTACTTCGCCGACTGGGTGTCGCCCCAGATCGCCGACGCCTTCGAGACCGCCCGCTACGGCGAGGTCCGGGTCTCGACCACGCTGGACGGCCGCCTGCAGCGCCGCGCCGAGCAGGCCGTGAACCGCGCCCTGGCCAAGTCCGGAACCCGGCTGAAGGCGGGGCAGGCGGCGCTGGTGGCCATGCGCCCCGACGGCAAGGTGGTGGCCATGGTCGGCGGCCGCTCCTACGCCAAGAGCCAGTTCAACCGCGCCGTCCAGGCCAGGCGCCAGCCGGGCAGCGCCTTCAAGCTGTTCGTCTACCTGGCCGCCCTGCGCGACGGGGCCCGGCCCGACATGCGGGTGCTCGGCGATCCGGTGACCATCAACGGTTGGACGCCCCGCAATTACGAGGGCGGCGCGGGAACCGACCTGACCCTGCGCGACGCCTTCGCCCAGTCCAACAACGTCATCGCCGCGCGCATCTGGCAGACGGCCGGCGGCGAGGCGGTGGTGCAGGCGGCCCGCGACCTGGGGATCACCTCGCCGCTGAAGACGACCGACGCCAGCCTGTCGCTCGGCGCGGCCGAGACCACGCTGCTGGAACTGACCAGCGCCTACGCCGCCGTCGCCTCGGGCCACATGCCGGTCGCGCCCTACGGCCGCCCGCGCAAGGCGGGAGAGGCCCCGCCGCCCAGCCGGCCGCTCGACACCGCCCAGCGCGCGGCGCTGTACGAACTGCTCGGCGCGGTTGTCGAGGAGGGCACGGGCCGAGCCGCCCGCACCGGCCAGCTGACCTATGGCAAGACCGGCACCACCCAGGAACACCGCGACGCGGTGTTCGTCGGTTTCACCGGCGACCTGGTGGTGGGCGTGTGGGTCGGCAACGACGACCACTCGCCGATGAACGGCGTCACCGGCGGCGGCCTCCCCGCCCAGATCTGGCGCGACTTCGTCGGCCAGGGCCTGAAGGCCGGCCTGATCGCCCGCGACCGCGCCCCGGTTCCCCGCGCGCCGCCGCCGTCCGAGGAGGACGGGCTGGAGCGCCAGCTGGAGCAGGATCTCGGCGGCATCCCGCGCTGGCTGCGGCGGATTTTCGGGGGGTGATCTTTGAGATCCTCCCCCTGAAGGGGGAGGTGGCCCGAAGGGCCGGAGGGGGAAGTTCCTGCTAGCAAAAGGCAGCCGCAGGCTTTGCAGCCACATCCCTCTCCGTCGGCTTCGCCGACACCTCTCCCTTCAGGGAGAGGGTCTTGGAGCTACCGGCAAACCTCCACGCACCGCCTCGCCAGGGCCTGCGTCGCGTCGACGAACGGCACGGTCAGGTCCGCCTGGCTTAGGACCAGCGGAACCTCGGTGCAGCCCGCCACCACGGCCTGCGCCCCCAGCCCCACCAGCCTATGCGCCAGGGCCGCCATGGTCTCGCGCGAGGCCGCCGACAGGTCGCCGCGCTTGATGCGGTACAGCAGGGCCATGAACTCGACCTGCTCGTGGTCGCCCAGGGTGACGGCCTCCAGCCCCAGGTGGGCGAGGCGGTCGCGGTAGATCGAAAGCCCGCCGGCCGTGCCCAGCACGCCGATCCGGGTCGCGCCGCCGACCCGCGCGGCCTCCACCGCCGTCTCCGGCAGGTCGATCAGCGGCAGGCCGCTGGCCTTCACTTGCCGGGCGAAGGCGTGGGCGGTGTTGCAGGCGATGGCCAGCACATCGGCGCCGGCGTCGCGCAGGCCGGCCGCCATGGCCGCCAGCACCGGGCCGGCCGCGTCGCCCTGCGTGTTGCGGTCGGGGATCTTGGGATTGATGTCGACCAGCACCCGGATGTGGTCCTGCTCGCGGACCACCGGCGTGGCCGCCTGCAGCTTGGCCAGGAAGTCGAGGGTGGCGGCCGGACCCATGCCGCCCAACACGCCGAGAACCTTGCTCATCGCGATGCTCCCTCAGGCCAGCGCCGGCTCCAGCACCGACTGGTAGCCGAACAGACCCTGGGCGCCGCCGGTGTGCAGGAACACCACCCGCTGGCCCTCGAAGGCGCCCTTGCGGGCCTGGTCGATCAGGCCCTTCAACGCCTTGCCCGAATAGACCGGATCCAGCAGCAGGCCCTCGGTGCGCGCCGCCAGCGCCAGCGCGTCGATCACGCCCTGGTCGACGAGGCCGTAGCCCTCGCCCACATAGTCACAGTCGGCGACCACGGCCTCGCGCCGCACCCGGCCCGCCGCCCCGATCGTCTGCGCGGTAGCGAGCGCCAGGTTGAAGACGTTCTCCTCCTGCCTGGCCTTGGGGGCGCGCACCCCGAAGCCCAGGATCGGCACGTCGACCGACAGGGCCGCGAAGCCGGCGATCAAGCCCGCATGGGTGCCGGCGCTGCCGGTGGCGGTGACCAGGCGGTCGATCCTCAGGTCCTGGGCGTCGGCCTGGACCATCAGCTCGCGGGCGCAGTCGACATAGCCCAGGGCGCCGACGGTGTTCGAACCACCCCCGGGGATCACGTAGGGCTTGCCGCCGCGACGGCGGACGATCTCGGCGCTGGCCTCCAGTTCCTCGTTCATGTCGGTCCCGGCGGGAACGAAGCGGATCGACGCGCCCATCAGCCGGTCGAGCAGCACGTTGCCGTTGCCCATGTAGTCGCTGGCCTTCGAGCCGGTGCGCTCCTCGAGGATCACCTCGGTGGCCAGGCCGTGGCGGGCGCCGGCGGCGATCGTCTGGCGCACGTGGTTGGACTGCACCGCGCCCTGCGTCACCAGGGTGTCGGCGCCCAGGGCCAGGGCTTCGCCGAGCAGGAACTCCAGCTTGCGGGTCTTGTTGCCGCCGCCGGCCAGGCCCGTGCAGTCGTCGCGCTTGACCCAGAGGTCGATCCCGAGCGCGGCGCCCAGGCGGGGCAGGGGCTCCAAGGGCGTCGGCAGGTGGGCGAAGCGGGCGCGGGGAAAGCGGGCCAGGTGCATGCGGGAACTCCGATCCGGACGCTTGCAGATAGGCCGCCCAGCGCGGGCTGGCAAAGCGTTTCGGCGAGGCTTTCGGCGCGGAACGGTGCTATGCTGGCGCTCGCCCTCCGGCCTCGACGCCGCCGGGCGCCAAAAGCCTGTCCCCGCGTATCCGCGGCTTGGTTTCCCCATCCCCGCGGGCCCGTCGGAAGGCCAGGCGGACGTTGGGAGAAAACGCATGCAAGCCAAGATCCTCAAGTCCCGGCCGCCGCCTCGCATCGGCCGTTCCGGCGCGCGCACGCTGCGCGGCTGGGTTCTCGGCGTCGCCCTGCTGGCGATGCTGCCCCCGGCCGGCGGCGCGGCCGCTTCGGTGCTGATCATCGGCGGGGGCATCGCCAAGGACTGCTCGGAGGCCGTGATCCGGGGCCGCTACGACGAAGACACCATGCGCCTGTGCACCACGGCCCTGGAGGTCGAGACCCTGTCGATGGGCGACAGGGCCCGCACCCTGGTCAATCGCGGGGTGATCCAGCTGCGTCGCCAGGCCTATGTCGAGGCGCGGGCCGACTTCGACGCGGCCGGCCGCATCGAGCCGAAGCTGGGCGAGGTCTACGTCAATCGCGGCGCGGCCCTGGTGGCCGAGGATCGCTTCGCCGAGGGGCTGAGCGAGATCGACCGCGGCCTGGCCCTGGGCGTCGAGAAGCCCGAGCGCGCCTACTACAATCGCGCCCTGGCCAACGAGAACCTCGGCGACGTCAAGGCGGCCTATTACGACTTCCAGCGCGCGGCCGAGCTCGATCCGAAATGGGCGGCGCCGAAGGAGGAACTGGCGCGTTTCTCGTTCAAGAGCCGCTGAGGCCGCGCCCTTCCGGCGCGCGGGCGGCGACGAAAGGCGCGGCATGAGACGATGGCTGGCGGGAATGGCGGCGACGGGCCTTGCGCTGGCGGCGACGGCGGCCGGCGCCCAGGTCGATCCGCTCGCCGCCCACGATCGGGCGATGATCCGGATGGAGCTGGAGCAGAGCCGCCAGGCGCAGATGGCCGCGGCCCGTCAGGCCCAGGCCGCCCGTGACCGCGCGGCGGCGGCCCAGACCCTGCGCGGGCTGCAGGCGCGGGGCGGAGACGCGGGCCTGTCCTACAGGCCGCCGCCGGTCGAGGCCCTTCCGGAGCGCGGTGATCCGTCGGTCGGGCTGTCGCTGCGTCTGGACGAACTGGACCGCTTGACCGACGCCCGCCTGGCGCGGAGCAATGAGGTGCTGCGGGCCATCAAGCCCGCTTCGGAACGCTAGAGGTCTTTCGCGTATGGAATGGGAAGGCGGCCGGCAGTCCGGCAACATCGAGGACCGGCGCGGTCTGGGGCCTGTGGCGGCGGCCGGCGGGGGCATCGGGGCCCTGGTGCTGGCGGCGGTGGGCTATTTCGTGTTCGGGGTCGATCCGCAAACCACGCTGAACGCCGTCGAAGGCGCGCAGGCCCCGGCGGCCCAGCAGCAGGAAGGCCGTCGTGGCTCGGTGCAGGACGAGGGCGGCCGCTTCGTCGACGTCATCGAGACCTCCAACACCGACGTCTGGGGGCCGATCTTCGCCCGCTCGGGCGGCCGCTACGTCCCGCCGACCTCGGTGGTGCTCTATGACGACCAGACCGGCACCGGCTGCGGCCTGGGCCAATCGGCGATGGGGCCGTTCTATTGCCCGGCCGACCGCAAGGTCTATCTCGACCTCGGCTTCTGGAGCGAGCTGGAAAGCCGCTTCGGCGCCAAGGGCGAGTTCGCCCGCGCCTATGTCATCAGCCACGAGATCGGCCACCACATCCAGAACCAGCTGGGCGCCACCCGCAAGGCCGACAGCCTGGGCCGGCGCGGCGCCGAGAGCGGTTCGGTGCGGCTGGAGCTGCAGGCCGACTGCTACGCCGGCGTCTGGGCCCGCCACGCGCCGGAGGTCTCCAACATCCGCATCACCCGCGCCGACATCGAGGACGGCCTGGGCGCGGCCGCCGCCGTCGGCGACGACGCCATCCAGTCCAAGGCGCAAGGGCGGGTGATGCCCGACAGCTTCACCCACGGCACCAGCGAGCAGCGCATGCGCTGGTTCGGCAAGGGCTACGACGCCGGCAAGCCGGCCGCCTGCGACACCTTCGCCACGGACGACCTCTGACGAGCGCCGTTCCTTCTTGACCCGCGCGTCAATCCTCCTAGTGTCCGCCCTGTTCACCGGGGGGTCGCTGTCGCGGCTGAGATTGGGCTTGAGCCCTGACCCGTCGAACCTGATCCGGGTCATGCCGGCGAAGGGAGGGAACGCGGTCCGGAGGCGTACAGTCCAGGCCGTACAACCGACTTAGCTCGACACGTCCGGGTCTCTTCAGTGCTTGAGGAGCCCGCAACATGAACGCCCAAACCCCCATCGTTCCAGCGACCGACAATGTCGCCACCGGCCCCGTGCCGGGATCGCGCAAGGTCTACCAGGCCGGCGAGATCTTCCCCGACATCCGCGTGCCGTTCCGCGAGGTGGCCGTCCACCCGTCGGCCAACGAGCCGCCCGTGACGATCTACGACCCGTCCGGCCCCTACACCGACCCGAATGCGACGATCGACATCGCCAGGGGCCTGGACCGCGCCCGCGACGCCTGGGTGGTCGCCCGCGGCGACGTCGAGGTCGTGGCCAATCCGCGCGAGGTGAAGCCCGAGGACAACGGCTTCGCCCAGGGCAAGCACCTGGCCCCCCAGTTCCCCGACAACGGCCGCAAGATCTTTCGCGGAACCCAGGGCAAGCTGGTCACCCAGCTGGAATACGCCCGCGCCGGCATCGTCACCGCCGAGATGGAATACGTCGCCATTCGCGAGAACCTGCGCCGCGAGCAGACCCGTCCGTGCGTGCGCGACGGCGAGGACTTCGGCGCCTCGATCCCCGACTTCGTGACGCCCGAATTCGTCCGCCAGGAAGTGGCCCGCGGCCGCGCCATCATCCCGGCCAACATCAACCACGGCGAACTCGAGCCGATGGCCATCGGCCGCAACTTCCTGGTCAAGATCAACGCCAACATCGGCAACTCGGCCGTGCTGGGCACGGTCGCCGAGGAAGTCGACAAGATGGTCTGGGCCACCCGCTGGGGCGCCGACACGGTCATGGACCTGTCTACGGGCCGCAACATCCACAACATCCGCGACTGGATCATCCGCAACAGCGCCGTGCCGATCGGCACCGTGCCGATCTACCAGGCGCTGGAGAAGGTCGGCGGCGTGGCCGAGGACCTGAACTGGGAGGTCTTCCGCGACACCCTGATCGAACAGGCCGAGCAGGGCGTCGACTACTTCACGATCCACGCCGGCGTGCGCCTGCCCTTCGTTCCGATGACGGCCAAGCGGGTCACCGGCATCGTCAGCCGCGGCGGCTCGATCATGGCCAAGTGGTGCCTGGCCCACCACAAGGAGAACTTCCTCTACGAGCGCTTCGACGAGATCTGCGAGATCATGCGCGCCTACGACGTGTCGTTCAGTCTCGGCGACGGCCTGCGTCCGGGCTCGACCGCCGACGCCAACGACGAGGCCCAGTTCTCGGAGCTGCGCACCCTGGGCGAACTGACCAAGGTGGCCTGGAACCACGGCGTGCAGGTGATGATCGAAGGGCCGGGCCACGTGGCTATGCACAAGATCAAGGCCAACATGGAAGAGCAGCTCAAGCACTGCCACGAGGCCCCCTTCTACACCCTCGGTCCGTTGACCACCGACATCGCCCCTGGCTACGACCACATCACCTCGGCCATCGGGGCGGCCATGATCGGCTGGTTCGGCACGGCGATGCTCTGCTACGTCACGCCCAAGGAGCACCTGGGCCTGCCCGACCGCAACGACGTCAAGGTCGGCGTGGTCACCTACAAGCTGGCCGCCCACGCCGCCGACCTCGCCAAGGGCCACCCGGGCGCCTCGATGCGCGACGACGCCATCAGCCGGGCGCGCTTCGAGTTCCGCTGGGAGGACCAGTTCAACCTCGGCCTCGACCCCGAGACCGCCCAGGCCTTCCACGACGAGACCCTGCCCAAGGAGGCGCACAAGACCGCGCACTTCTGCTCGATGTGCGGCCCGAAGTTCTGCTCGATGAAGATCAGCCAGGAAGTCCGCGACTTCGCCGCCGCCCAGGCGCCGAACACGGCCGAACTCGGCATGGCCGAAATGAGCGAGAAGTTCCGCGAGCAGGGGTCCGAGATTTACCTGAAGACGGAGTAGTCGAAGCGGCCGGCGAGGCTTGTTCTCGCCGGCCGTCTTGATGCTCAAGCTGCTGTCGGCTCAAGGTGAGCGGATGAGGTTGTTCCTGTTCGCCGTCGCCTTGGCCGCAGCTTTGCCGGTTCCGTCCGCTTGGGGCGAGCCGGTCATGCGCCCCGTCGCGGTCGCCGGCGCCGTCCCCAAACCCCTGCAGGGCGTCTGGAAGTCGCGCGGCTACGGCTGGGTCGTGCGGTTCGACGCCGGCGGGCCCGCCCTCTACCACCTCGCCGGCGACGACTGCTGGCGCGACCCGCGCCCCGGGAGCGATCCGGACGGGGTGCTGAAGCTCTGGCGGCCCGTCGGCGCCGACGTCGAGACGGCGGGCGAGCCCGACGGCACGGTCTATCGCTTCGATCGCCTGAAGGGCCTGCCGGCCGTCTGCGCGCAGGCTCGGCCCTGGACGCCCCGGCGCAGGCTGGCCGTGGTCGCCGACACCTTCGCCGCCTACTATCCGCTCTCTCCGGAACGCGGCCTCGACTGGAACGCGCGGCGGCGCGACGCCTTCGCGGCGTTGGGGCCGGCGCCAGACGATGCGGCGCTGTGGAGGGCGCTGGCCGTGCTGCTGCGCGGGATCGACGACGCCCACGTGGCGCTGGACGGGGTCGTCGATGGGAGCCCGCGCACCCGCAGGTTCGGCGAGGCGGCGGCGGTGCTGCGGGCCAAGGCCGGCCCCGGCGGCGAGGTGGCCTGGGCCAGGGCCTGGCGGGGCGATGTGCTGTCCGCGCCGCTGGGCGTGCGCGAGGCGGCCGGCGGGCGGATCCTGTGGGGCCGCAAGGGCGAGGTCGGCTATCTCGCGGTGACGGCCATGGGCGGTTTCGATCCCAAGGCCGGCGACGACGACACGGCGCTGCTGGACGCCACGCTGGACGAGGCCATGGTCGCCTTCGCCGGCGCAAGGGCGGTGATCGTCGACGTCAGCGACAATCGGGGCGGCTACGACGTCGTCGCCCGCCGGATCGCCGCACGCTTCGCCGACCAGCGGCGCGAGGTCGGCTCCAAGGTCGCGGTCGGCGGCGACGGCGCGGCCCAGCCGCTGTTCGTCGCGCCCTCGGACCGGGCTCGCTATCTCGGACCCGTCTGGCTGCTGACCAGCCAGGTCACGGTCAGCGCCGGCGAGACCTTCGCGCTGTCGATGCGGGCCCTGCCCAATGTGCGGCAAGCCGGCGAGACCACGCGCGGGGCGCTGTCGGACCAGCTGCAGAAGCCGCTGCCGGACGGCTGGCGCTTCGCCCTGCCGGCCGAGGTCCACCGCGATCCCGGCGGCGCGGTGGTGGAGGGGCGGGGGATCGCCCCCCAGGTTCCGATGCCGGTCTTTCCCGTGGGCGACCCCGGCGGCCACGCCAGGGCGCTGACCCGGCTGCTGGATCTGATCGAGGCCCGCTGAACTTTTTCGCGCGCCCCTGTCGGCCGCCTCCGCGTTGAAACGTCCTAGGGGACCAACAAAGATCCAAGGGAGGATCCCATGACCTATGTCGACGGTTTCGTGGTCGCCGTGCCCAAGGCCAATGTCGAGCGCTACAAGGAGATGGCCACGCTGGCCGGCTCGATCTGGATGGAGCTGGGCGCGCTGTCCTATGTCGAGGCCCTGGCCGACGACGTGCCCTACGGCGAGCTGACCTCGTTCCCCCGCGCCGTCCAGCTGAAGGACGACGAGGTCACGGTGTTCTCGTGGATCACCTACGACAGCAAGGCCAAGCGCGACGAGGTGATGGCCAAGGTGATGGAGGACGAGCGCCTCAAGCCGTACATGAACGACATGCCCTTCGACGGAAAGCGCATGATCTTCGGCGGCTTCGAAACCATCGTCGAGCGCTGAGGCCTATTTGGGCTTCATGGCCTCCTCGCCGTTCATGATCTGCAGGCCCGTAGCCTGGGCTCCGGCGCGCAGCTGGGCGATGTAGCCCAGCTCGTGCTTGGCCCCGCCGTGGTTGGGCTCGATCTCCAGCGAGGCCTTGTAGTCCGCCTCGGCTTCGTCGAGGCGGCCCAGCTCTATGAGGGCGAAGCCCCGCGAGCGCAGCAGGCGGGCCTTGCCCTGCTGGTCGGAAGTGAGAAAGACGCCGGCCTTCTCGAAGGTGGCGTCGTACAGCGCCAGGGCGTCGGGAAAGCGCCGCTGGGCGGTCAGCACCATGCCCTTCTCGGTGACCAGCATCAGGTTGTCGGGCTGCAGGGCCAGGCCCTTGTCGAGCCAGGCGTTGGCCCGGTCGAAGTCGCGCGCCTCGACGGCGGCGGAGCCGAGCAGGAAGAGGGCCAGGCCGTAGGTGTTGAACTGCATGTCCACCCGCGCCGACTGGTCGGGGCGGGCCTTGCTGGCCGCGACGCCGGTGGACAGGCTGGCCAGCAGGCCCGGGCCGAGGCTGCCGCTGCGAACGACGAAGGCGCCGTCCTTCTCCTCGATCAGCGGATAGGCGGCGGGCGTGCGCGAGGCCACGTCCTCCAGTTGGGGGACCATCTTGCGGATCGTCTTCAGATCGTTGCTGCCCATGGCCTTCTGCACGATCGCCCGGTCCTTTTCGGCCCGCGCGTCGGCGGCCGAGGCGGCTTGCGGCGCGGGCGCGGCGTGGGCCAGCGGCGAGGCGACGGCGAGCAGCAGGGCGGCGAGCGGAACGACGATACGCATGGGCTTCCTCCGGTGAAGCTTCGAGCGTATGCTACGTATGTAATATTGCAAGCGCCGCGTGTCGCGCCGGCGTCGGCACGCCGAGGTAGGCGGAACGCTCCGCCGTCGCGCCGCATTCCCCGGTCATGCTCGAACTGATCCTGGATCTCTGCAACCTCGTCGGCGGCTTCCTGCTGGCGATCGGTCTCCTGGCCCTGCTGCCCCGCGCGGGCGACGACCTTGGGCGCTTCGCCGCGCGCCTGGCGCCGTTCGGGTGGATCGTCGGGATCGCGGCCCTGGTCTGCGGCGGCTACTTCCTGATCGTGCACCTGGTCTCGGGACCGCACGTCTTCCACTTCGAGATCGTCGGCCTGGCCGTCGGCGTGCTGCTGCTGTGGGACCGCCTGCGGGCGGGCGCGCTGGCGCGGCGCCTGGGCGCTGGCGGCGAGCTGCCGGCCAGCGGTTCGCAAGGCGCTGGACTGGTCTTGGCGATCTTCGGGATCATCGCCATGATCGTCGGGTTGCAGGGACTGCTGACGCCCGATTGACGCGTAACGACCGCTTATCCGTGGGTTCGATCTGGGAGCCGAATTTGCTCATCTGATCAAGGTGTCCCTGCTGAGATCAGCGAGGTTCGCCAAGGGCGCCGATCGGCCGACCGCCTGTGGCAAGTGGCGGTGTATCGCCTCCAGGGCCTGACCCAGAACATGGCCGCCAGCCGCTGGTGGTTCCAGCACAAGTTCATGGGCCGGCTGTAGGACCTGAAGGATTGCACGATGGCCGACCTGCTGGCCACCGCCGATGGCGAGGAGCGGCGTGGCGGCCAAGATCAGTGGTGGCGGGAGAGGGATGCGCTGCCGGGGCGGAGAATGATCCGCGCCTTAGCGGTTGGCGCTCGTCGCTCTTGGGGCGGAGACTATCTCGCCGCGGCTAGCAGGTTCCCTCACAAACAGAAGGACTTGGATCTCTTCCGTCAGTATGGTCGTGCCCATAGCCCGGTTCTCGGCTAGCGCCAGCACGTCGATGGAGGTGCTGTCAAAGTCGCGCTCCACGGCGTCGGCGAACGCATCCCGTAAATCCGCCGAGGGCGAAGTGGCGAAGGCGCGGACGTAGCCGGTGAGTTGAGTTTCCTCATCGCTCGTGAAGCCGATGACGGCTTTTCCGTTTGTAGGGTACTGGCAACCTATCGAGCGGGCAAGTTCAGCCACCTGTTCGGGCGTGGCCAGGCCTTTGCGGACCAGGTCAAGTAATTCGGACCTGTTCTTCTCAGTGCACGCCGAGGCTTCGAAGGCCAATGGCGGCAGCGTTGGCGGAGGGGCGCTAGTTGTTTCGGCCTTGCTACCTGAGAACATCGAACCGACATCGGCTCCGGTGGAGACGAACCAAAGCGCGCCGGTAATGAAAGCGCCGGCGATGCCGCTGGCGATCTTGGCTCTTGGTCCGAACGCTATCGTGTTGACCGCCGGACCGGATTTTGGTCTTCGCGCCATGATCGTCCCCCCTTGCTCACGCGCAGGTTGACTGGAGCAAGCTTTCTGACCGGCGGCAAGTCCTGTCAGGTCGAGCCGGCGAAGCTCATGCCCTCGCCGGCCCGGTGTATTTCACTAGGTCAGGGATTAAGCGCTGCCGGGTCAGCCGTAGATGAGCTCAAGGCGGCTGACGTCCACCGAGTAGCCGCCGCGAAGGCGCAGGTGGGTGCGGTTCTCGGGCTTGTGAGCGAAGCGGACGATGGAGGCGGGATTGATCATTAGGAAGCCGCTGTAGGCCTGCCCGCCCAGAGTGAACTGTCCGTTGGCCGCGATGAAGTTGCCATCGTCGATCGAGACGACCTCGTCGTCGAACTTGCCGGCCACACCGTGGTTCAAGCCGGTGTCGTCCCAGATCTGAACGCCGATGCCGCCTTCGAGCGGGTGCACGATCGCGATGGCCTCCCGGGCCAGGAAGTATTCCGATTTGTCGACCAGGTCGGAGAGAAGGATGGGGTCTTTCATAGGGTCTCCTTTGTTGAGGAAGCTCACGTGGGGCGTGAGCGCTCCGGTCGCAACGCGACGGCGAACACGATTGGGAGAGCGGGCCTGTCGGTATGACGCCGGCATCCGGCGCGAGTTCGACCAGACCTGGTGGTGGCCGCAAGTCGAGGCGCTGCCGGAAAGGTAGAGCTAGGGTATCTTCGTTCCCCGATAGCGAACGGGTGATTCGATGACTGACGTGACCGCGCTGGCTCAGATCGTAGGCGGATATGCGGCCACCATCGGTGGTATGGCGGTCGCGAAAGATGCCATTCAGCGAGTGATCGGCGTTGGCCTAGATTTCGCTTTGGCACCGTTCGAGGACGCTGCGCAGGGAATCAAGGACAAGCGGGCCGCCCGCACGGCTGTATCACAGGCTCGCGCCACTGCCGTGGCGAAGCAGTTGAACGAGGACCCGGCGCTCGTAGAGAGGGCAGCGGAAAGTCTGCTTCGCAAAGAGGTCAAGCGGCAGCGCAATCGCGAGGCTATTGCGGCCAAGGCGGCCGAGGAGATCCTTGCTGACCCGCCTAAGGGTGACGCCCCGGTCGACGAAGACTGGCTCGACCTGTTTTCTTCCTATGCCGAGCGAGCGACCAAGGATGAAGTGCAAGCCATGTGGGGGCGGATACTGGCGGGCGAAATCCGCAGCCCCGGGAATTTCTCTCGCGCGACACTCCGATTTTTGGCCGAAGTGGAAACCGATATCGCCGAGCTTTTCAATGTTTTTGTAAAGGAAACATTGTCGGGTTCCTGGCTCGGAAGGCCAGGCATGCGCTTCTCTGCACTCGATGAAGTGGGTCTGACGGTCTCGGATAAAAGTTACCGAATTGAACCTGATGCCCCAATTTGCTTCCAGGATAATGGTTGGGTGCTGGAGTTGTCGGCCGATATCAAGCTGTCCTGTCCGGTTTTATTGTTGAGCCGTCTCGGTACTCAATTGGCGAGCTTGATTGAAAAGCCGAGCGAGGAGCATCGCATTCGAGAAAACATAGAGCGTCTTCGTGCCGCTCTATCCGATGCGCAGAAGCCGCACCTGCATGCCGCCTGGGGGCGACAAATTAGCGAGGACCGGTTCAGAAAGGAGTTCTTCGCTTAAGTAGCGTTGCGCGCGCTCCCGCGCCTCCGATCCTGCGGGGCATGGGAACGCTCGCGCTCAATGACCGCCTGACCGAGACCGTCGTGGCCGCCGCCGGCCAGACGGATTTCGCCGTAGACTTTCCGCTGTTCCGCGACGACGCCGGCGCGCCGCTGGGGGGCTGGTGCGCCGCCGGATTTTCTTAATGCGGCGACGTTTCATTGATAACCGCCGCTTAAGGGCCAAGGCGCAGACTCCCGGGTCAGAACGATGCGGTCAGGGAGGCCGTCATGTCGTCTACCGTCACGTCCAGCACGCGTCGCTTCAGCGACCATTTCGAGCCGCAAGACATCGATCCTCAGGAACAGCGCCGCCTGCGCGGCCATCTGGAGCAGATCGACTACACCGCCTTTCTCTCCAATCGGGAAATCATGGCGCAGACCCTGGGACGGCTCGACGCGGGCCACTTCCAGAAGCTTGCCGTGACGACCGCCCAGGCGCGGGCCAAATGGGCCGCCGTGGCCCTGGCCATCGGACAGTCGGGCCGGGCGCCGGACGCGGCCGAGGTCGAGAAGCTGGCGGCCCTGCGTCTGGCCTACGACGAACTGTCGGCCGCCTACGAGGCGCTGAGGCGAATGGTCGAGCGCGGCTACGTCGCCTACGGACCGGCGGCGTCTTCCTAGAAGAACAGGTTCGCGTCGGGAGAAGGTTGGGGGGAAGGGGCCTCCTCCCGACGCGTCCGCCATGGATCGCCGCAACCCTGCCGGAGGTTGTGCGCGGGCGGTTCGGGCCGTCGCCTAGGGAGCGCCGTCCGAGCGAGTCGCCGCACCTGCGGCCTCAGATCGAATGTGCTCTTTATGGTTGTGCCCGGCAATCCATTTTTTCCACCGAGGGTCGAATTTCCCCGAAGGAAAGCTTTGCCGTGCGTCAGGGCAGGCGGTCGCCGCGGTGCAGCGGGTCGGGCAGGGGATCGCCCGCCTTCACGAACCGCAGCGACACCGAGTTGATGCAGTAGCGCAGGCGCGTCGGCGCCGGTCCGTCGGGGAAGACGTGGCCCTGGTGGCTGTCGCAGCGGGCGCAGCGGGTCTCGATGCGGACCATGCCGTAGGAGGTGTCGCGAATGGCCCTGACGTGGCCCTCGTCGAACGGGGCGTAGAAGCTGGGCCAGCCGGTGCCGCTCTCGAACTTGGTCTCGTGCTCGAACAGCGGCAGGCCGCACAGCCGGCAGCCGTAGACGCCGGGGCTCTTCTCGCCCAGCAGGCCGCCGCAGAACGGGGCCTCGGTGCCGTGATGCAGCAGGACGCGCGCCTCCTCGGCGGTGAGGTCGGCCTCCAGGCGCTCGCGTTCGGGCTCGGTGGGCGGGGTCAGGTCGAAACCTGTGGAAGAGAGGGTGGCGGCTTGGGTCATGCGTGCCAATCTAGGGGCTCGCATGGCTCGCCGGTAGGGCTGGCCGCATAAGGGACGGGAAGCGCATGATCACCTCGACCACTCCGTATGTCGCCGAGCGCGAGACCGTGGCTACTCTGGGCGTCGTCTCGGGCGAGGCGATCATCGGCGCGCACATCTTCCGCGACCTGTTCGCCGGCATCACCAACATCATCGGCGGCCGCGCCGGCGGCTACGAGAAGGCCCTGCGCGAGGCGCGCGACATCGCCCTGCAGGAAATGATCGACGAGGCCCGCCGCCAGGGCGCCGACGCCGTGGTGGGCGTGGATCTCGACTACGAGGCCCTCGGCGCCGACAACGGCATGCTGATGGTCACCGCCGCCGGCACCGCCGTGAAGCTGCGCTGATGACGATCGCCGTCGCCTTTCTCCAGCCCGGCTGGGCCGACTGGGAAGCTGGTCCCGTGCTGGCCAGCTTGCGTGAATATTTCGGCGTGCAGATCGAGATCGCCACGCCCACCGGCGATCCGGAAACCTCGATCGGCGGCGTCCTGGCCGCCGCCGACTACCGGTTCGACGACCCCGTGCTGTCCGACGCCGACGTCTACCTGCTGATCGGGTCCGAAGCCTGGCAGGGCTACGAGAACGACGCGGTGTTCGGCCTGCTGCGCCAGGCCCACGCCGACGGCAAGATCGTCGCCGGCATCTGCGGGGCGACCATCGCCCTGGCCAAGGCCGGCCTGCTGGCGGGCAAGGCCCACACCTCCAACGGCAAGGACTGGCTGGCCGAGCAGGCCCCCGGCTACGCCGGCGCCGAAGGCTATGTCGAAAGCCCCCGCGCGGTGGTCGACGGCAGGATCGTCACCGCCGCCGGCTCGGCCCCGGTCACCTTCTCCGCCGAGGTCACCCGCCTGGTCGCCCCGGAAGCCTCCGAGCGCCTCAATGGCTACGTGGCGATGTTCGCCCGGGAGTTCGGCGAGGGCTGAGGCCGTGCGTCACCCTCGTCCTTCGACAAGCTCAGGATGAGGGTGATGGATGCGACGGTTGATCTGAGTTCCTCACCCTGAGCCTGTCGAAGGGCGAGGAACTCACGCTGTCACTTCACCGCCGCAGCGCCCGCCCGGGCCAGGACGCCGTCCTGCTCGGGCGTGGCGCCGGCCACGCCCACCGCCCCGACGATCCTGCCGTCGACCATCAGGAGCTCGCCGCCCTCGATGGCCAGGGCGCCGTTCGAGATGGCGTTGAGGTTGCCGCCCTTGACCGCGTCCTGGAAAGCCTTGGTCGGGCGGCGATAGGCCGTGGCGGTCTCGGCCTTGCGGCGCGAGACCTCGGGGGCCGAGTACGAGGCCCCGTCCATCTTCCAGACGAGCACGGGCGCGCCGTTGGGCTCGACCACGGTGATGGTCACCGCGACGCCGGCCTTGGTCGCCTCCGCCTCGGCGGCCGCCGCCACGGCCTTGGCCTCCTTCAGCGTGACGTTGCGGCCGTAGGGCTCGGCCGCCATGGCGCTCGAGGGAAGGGCGCTCGAGCTCAGGGCCAGCAGGCCAGCGGCGATCATGAGGGTGCGGATCATGGCAGCTTCACCTCGTCGTTGAGGGCGGTGATCTGCGGCTGGTCGCTGACGATGCGCAGGCGCAGTTCCGACGGCTTGGCGCCGGCCGGGATCTTCAGGCGGGCGGTGTGGACCTTGGGCAGCAGGTCCTTCGGCGCGGCCAGGGCCGGCACGGGCGCGCTGGCCAGCACCTTGCCCGAGGCGTCGACCAGTTCCAGCTTCGCGGCCCTGGCGTCCTGGGCGCCCAGGCTGTGTATCCGCGCGGCGATCGTCGAGCCCTTCACCGTCACGTCGCCGCGGCCGATGCCGAGGTCGGCGCGTCGCGAGGGATCGTCGCCCGGCGTCGCCAGGGCCATGTCGACGATGCTGGTCCGGCCCGGCGGCAGCACGACGGTGACGGCCCTGGTGCGCTCGAACGCGACCTGCCGCGTCTCGCCCGCGCCGTCGATGGCGTCGTCGCCCGAAGCATCGATCCCTTGCGTGAGCGTCCACTGGCCCGGCGCGACGTTCCAGCCGGTCATGGTCGCCGTCACCGGCTTGTCCGACAGGTTGTAGGCCACGACCTTGAAGCCCTTGGCCCCGCCGTCCTTGACCAGGATCGCCACGTCCTCGCCCTTGACCGGATTTTGGGCCCCGTCCTCGAAGCGCCAGCTGACGATGTGGCCGGGGTTCATCTGGCCGCGCTTGTTGGCGATGCCGCCCAGGCGCGAGCGCTGCAGCACGTCCGACGGGATCTCCACCCGGTCCGACCACCAGTGGCCCTCGGTGTGCATGTACATGTGCTGGTCGGCCCACTGGATCTCGTCGGCATAGGCCTTTTCGAGCCAGGTCTTGTCGCCGGTCAGGCTCCAGGCGGCGAAGCGCTCCATGGCCCCGCCCTTGGCGGCCGACTTGACGATGGCGTCCTTGTTGGCCTCGCCGAGACCCAGCAGCGACAGGGCGTTGTCGTTGAGGTCGTTCAGCGACTTGATGCCGTTCTTGCCCATCCGCCACTGGATCGGGGCCAGGTACCTGGCGTCGCCGGTCCAGCGCCAGGCCTGCCAGAAGATCTGGAACGGCCCGCTGGCGCCCGAGCCCTGCAGCACCGTGCCGCCCCGCTCGGCGTCGGTGCGCCAGTTGATCTCGTTGGGATAGGAGCCGTCGGCCTTGGCGTGGGCCAGGTAGCCGTCGGCCAGGCCCAGCACGATGTCGCGCGCGGTCTGGTCGCCGTTGTAGTCGCCGATCAGGATCGCCGGATGCACCACGCCGAAGGAGTAGGGCTTCTGCCACTCCCAGGGGCCTTCGCGGTACGAGATCGAACCGCTGTACCAGTTGGTGTTGAAGTGGACGTGGCCGGCCGGGTTCCTGTCGATGATCCCCGGCAGGGCCTTCACCGTCGTGAACAGCCGCTCGACGGCCAGCGGGTCGCCGTAGTCGAGATACATCGCCTCGCTGTTGGAGTTGATGCCCTCCTCGTAGGCGTGCAGCTCGTCGGTGGCGATGGTCGACAGGCCATTGGTGAACATGCCGTTGCGGTAGACCGCGTCGGTCAGCAGGTTCAGCGAGGCGCGGATCTTGTCGGGATCGACGCCCATCAGGGCCACGCCCGGCCACTGCTGCAGAAGGTCGCTGTCGTCCGACAGGCCGCCGCCGAAGTCGCCGTAGGGAACCTGGCGCTCGTCGATCCACCAGTTGATGAACTTGGCCACCCGCTTGAGGTCTTCGGTCTGGCGGAAGGCCCACAGCGGCACGCCCGCCGGCGCTTCGGGCTGCTCGAAGGCCGGCCAGCCCTGGCTGCCATAGGTGATGTCGCCCCAGTACTCGCGGCCTTCCTTGTGGTCGGGATCCACGCGCAGCAGGTCGGTGATGTCGGCGTAGAGGCGGCGATAGAGGCCCTGGCGCTTGGAGGTGGTGTGCTCCTCCACCAGGAAGGCCCAGTTGTCCTTCACCTGGTTGAAGCGGTCGGCCACGTGCTCGGCCCTGGCCTCCTCGCGGGCCTTGAACACCAGCCGCACCTTGGCGCCGTCCAGGGCCTTGGGCCCGAACTCGGCGCTGTCGGCGGCGATGGTCAGGTACAGGCTGTCGGCCGTGAGGATCCGGTCGCGCAGGTCCAGCCACAGGGTGCGGGCCTGTCCGGCCTTCACCGACACCGACACGTCGATCATGTTGCGACCCGGCCAGATCGGGTCCTTGACCTGGATGTTCAGCGGGATCGTGGTTCCCGCCGCGCCGGGCAGGGCGGGGATGTCCAGCGCGATCCCGTCCAGGCCGTCGCGGGCGTTCTCCCAGCCATAGGCCCAGTTGCGGGCCAGCGGCTGGGCGGCGGGCGCGTCGCCGAAGCCCGACGGGATCATCACGTGGACGATCGGCAGGCCTTTGGCCGTGAGGTCGGCTGCCGGGCGCTTGCGCTGCGGGGCCGCGTCGGGAATGGCCACCACCGTGGCCCGCTCGCCGGCCGGGAAGCGCCCGGCGACGTAGGCGTTGAGGTCGGCCAGATTCAGATAGTCCGGCGCCACGTCGGCGCGGACCGTGTAGTTCATCTTGAAGACGCCCTCCGGCTCCTTGCCGGCGCTGACGTCATAGGCCCAGATCTCCTGGATCGGGGTTTCCTGGTCGGTGTTGGTGAAGGTCAGCACGCCGCCTTTCAGCGGCTGGGCCAGGGTGGTCACCGAGCGGTAGAGGCCCTTGGGGCGCACGCCGACCTTGACGGCTTTCTCCCCGGCTTTCGCGGCCCAGGTCAGGTCGCCATAGGCGGTCCCCTGGATCTCCAGGCGGCTGATCGGCTCGTCGGGCAAAGCCAGGGTCAGGGCCTTGCCGCCCTCCACATAGGTGTTCCAGTCCGGCAGGGGGAAATAGTCGTCGCGGCCTTCCAGGCGCGAGCGGTTGTAGACGCCGGGCCAGGTGGTCTCGGGGATGCCGTCGTTGGCCCGCCACATCCATTCCTTGATGTCCTTGGCGTCGGTGAACTCGACCTTGCGGATGCGGGTGGCCGGATCGGCCAGCAGGGGCGGGGCCTCGCCGGTCCAGCCGTGGCGCAGACGCCAGGCCGCGCGCGTCGCGGGATCGTCCAGCGTCGGGACCGGGGCGGCCTGCGCCGGCGCTTCGTTGCGGGCCAGGGCGGCGACGCCGCCAGCGTTCAGCGCACGGTCGTAGACGCGGATCTCGTCCAGGTCGCCGCCGCGCAGGAAGTTGTAGCGGCTCTGCACCTGGTGCGGCGCGATCACCCGGCCGGCGATGCCGAACTGGTCCAGGCCCGCGTCATAGACCCGCTTGGCCTCCTTCCTGGCCACGGCCTTGCCGTCGACGAACAGCTGCACGCCCGTCTGCTCGTCCCAGGTGAAGGCCAGGTGCGTCCAGGCGTCGGCGGCCGGCGGCTTGTCCAGCTTGAACGAGACGCGGGTGCGGGCCAGGCCGTTGTCGGTGACGAAGGCGTCGAAGCCGTGGCCGTTCCAGTCGATGCGCAGGAACGCCATGTCCCAGCTGGTGTGGTCGGCGTATCCGACGCGGAAGATCACGAACGGCGCGACGCCCACCGGGTAGCCCGAGCGCCAGAAGAACGAGAGGGTCCCCCGCTGGGCCTGGATGTTGCCCGGCGCGTTCCAGGCCAGGATCCCGTCGTCCTGCGCCGAGAGGGCCGGGCCGGCCTTGCCGGTCGGGACTGCCGCCACCTTGTCGGCGAAGTTGGGGATCGCGTCGCCGGCCGCGTAGTCGGCCTTCAGGCCCTGGTCGCCGGAGACGTGGAAGAGGAGAGCGGGTTCCGCCGCCGAGGCCGCGCCGGCGGCCGTGAGAACCGAAAAGGCCGAGGCCAGAAAAAGCGCCTGCTTCACCACGCGTCACTCCCTAGTCGTTCTTATTGGAAACCGGTGTCATGGTTCCTGCGACGCTTTTAGCGCGAGCGGCCCGCGTTGCAAACCGGCCTTGGCCTGATACGCCTTGCGGGGTGGGTGCGCCGAGCGAGATGCTCCCCCCTCTGGGGGAGCTGGCGCGAAGCGACTAAGGGGCCAGCGCCGCGCCTCCCCCCTCCGGCCCTCCGGGCCACCTCCCCCAGAGGGGGAGGATCTAGAAAGACAAGACCAACCGTCCGAGGGCCGCCGATGTTCGACAAGATCCTGATCGCCAACCGGGGCGAGATCGCGGTGCGGGTGATCAAGACGTGCCGTCGGTTGGGGATCGCCACGGTGGTGGTCTATTCGGACGCCGACGCCGACAGCCTGGCGGTGGAGATGGCCGACGAGGCGGTGCACATCGGGGCCTCGCCGGCCGCCCAGAGCTATCTGGTCGCCGACAGGATCATCGCCGCCTGCAAGCAGACGGGCGCCCAGGCGGTGCATCCGGGCTTCGGCTTCCTGTCCGAGAAGGCCGAGTTCGCCCAGAGGTGCGCCGACGAAGGCATCGTCTTCATCGGCCCCAACCCCGGCGCGATCAGCGCCATGGGCGACAAGATCGAGAGCAAGAAGTTCGCCGCCGCGGCGGGCGTCTCCTGCGTGCCCGGCCATATCGGCGAGATCGCCGACGTCGCCGAGGCGCTGAAGGTGTCGCAGACCATCGGCTATCCGGTGATGATCAAGGCCAGCGCCGGCGGCGGCGGCAAGGGCATCCGCGTGGCCTGGAACGCCAAGGACGTCGAGGAAGGCTTCCCGGCCGTGCGGGCCGAGGCGGCCGGCGCGTTCGGCGACGACCGGATCTTCATCGAGAAGTTCATCGAGAGCCCGCGCCACATCGAGATCCAGGTGCTGGGCGACAGGCACGGCCACGTCGTCCACCTGTTCGAGCGCGAATGCTCGATCCAGCGGCGCAACCAGAAGGTCATCGAGGAGGCGCCCAGCCCGCTGCTGGACGAAGAGACCCGCGCGGCCATGGGGGCCCAGGCCGTGGCCCTGGCCAAGGCGGTGAACTATGACTCAGCCGGCACGGTGGAGTTCGTCGCCGGCCAGGACAAGAGCTTCTACTTCCTGGAGATGAACACCCGCCTGCAGGTCGAGCATCCGGTCACCGAGCTGATCACCGGCCTTGATCTGGTCGAGCAGATGATCCGCTCGGCGGCGGGCGAGCCGCTGGCGTTCAGGCAGGACGATCTGGCCATCAACGGCTGGGCGGTGGAGAGCCGGATCTACGCCGAGGACCCCTATCGCAAGTTCCTGCCCAGCATCGGCCGGCTGGTGCGCTACGCCCCGCCCGCCGAGGGCCAGAAGGACGGCTACGTCGTGCGCAACGACGCCGGCGTGCGCGAGGGCGACGAGATCTCGATGTACTACGACCCGATGATCTCCAAGCTCTGCACCTGGGCCCCGACCCGGGGCGAGGCGGTGGGCGGCATGGCCCGGGCGCTGGAGGACTTCCACATCGAGGGGCCGGGCCACAACGTGCCGTTCCTGGCCGCGGTGATGGACCAGGCGCGCTTCGCCTCCGGCCAGCTGGCCACCAGCTACATCAAGGACGAGTTCCCCGACGGCTTTTCCGGAACCCAGCCCACCGCCTTCCAGGCCGACCTGCTGACCGCCGTCGGCTGCGCCATGCAGCGAGTGCAGGGGCAGCGAGTGCAGGGCCAGCGCCTGGGAAGCCTCCGCGCCGACTGGACCGTGGTGATCGGCCACGACAAGCGCCGGGTGCGCCTCTCTGGCGACGGCCAGGCCCTGACGATCGAGCTGCTCGACGAGGGCCGCACGCTGCACCTCTCCGACATCGCCTGGCGGCCGGGCCTGCCCACCTTCCGGGGCGTGCTGGACGGAACGGCCTTCACCGCCGAGGTCGCTCCCGCGCCCGAGGGCTTCACGATCCGCCACCGCGCCGCCAGGGCCCGGGTCCTGGTGCTGACCGCCCGCAGCGCCGAGCTGCACGACAAGCTGCCGGCCAAGGCCCCGGCCGACACCTCCAAGCTGGTGCTCTCGCCGATGCCGGGCCTGGTGGTCTCGATGGACGTCGCCGTCGGCCAGCAGGTCCGCGAAGGCGAGGTGGTCTGCGTGCTCGAGGCCATGAAGATGCAGAACATCCTGCGCGCCGAGCGCGACGCCGTCGTCAAAACCGTCAACGCCAAGCCCGGCGACCCCGTCGCCGCCGACCAGGTGCTCGTGGAGTTCGAATGACGCTTGTGTTTAGGTCTGCGGCTAAATCAATCGGGGGATGATTCCGTGGACTTGAAACACAAGCTGTTCGGCTTTTCGGGACGGATCCGGCGGCTCGACTATTGGCTGCTGAGCATCGGGACCAACATCTGCATCGGCCTCGTCGACACCCTGCAGACCCTGGCGCTCAACGGCTGGGACCTCAACGCCCTGGAGAGCGGCGAAAATCTCGTCAGCGGCGGAATCTCGGTGGTGTTCAGCCTTCTGAACCTGTGGATCACCATCTGCCTGATGCTCAAGCGCTGCCACGACCGCGACAAGGGCGGCGGCTGGGTCGCGTTCTTCCTGCTGGTGCCGATCGTCGGCTGGCTCTGGGGCTTCGTCGAGCTGGGCTTCCTGGACGGCACCCAGGGCCGCAACCGTTTCGGCGCTTCGCCGAAGGGCATCGGCGGCAGCGACGAGGAAGACCTGGCCAAGGTCTTCGCCTGAGCAAGGCCCGGTATCGGCGGCGCGGCGAGCAACCTTGGGTTTGTGAAACGCCGCGCCGCGTGATCTAAGCTTGGCCATGGCCAAGAAGCGCACGCATTTTCTGATCGAAGGACTGTTCGGGTTCGAGGGCCGAATGCGGCGCTCGGAATTCTGGCTGATGAGCATCGGCGTCGGCGTGATCAAGTTCGTGCTGGCCCTGGTGATCTCGGGCGCCATGGGATTGGCCATGACCGATCCGCGCGGAAACAACGTGCGCATCGTGCTCGATCTGCTGTTCTTCTGGCCCGCGCTGGCTTTCGCCGTGAAGCGCGGCCACGATCGCAACCGCTCGACGGCCTATTCGATCGCGCTGACGGTGATCATGGCCGCCCTGGGCTTCCTGATGATCGCCCTGGCGGCCCCGGTGACGGCGGCGGGCGTCGACGCCGACGCGGGCGCCCTGGGCGCGCTGGCCCTCGTCTGGCTGATCTACGTGGCTCTGCTGATCTACTGGTTCGTCGACTACGGCTGCCTGGACGGCACCAAGGGCCGCAACCGGTTCGGCGCATCGCCCAAGGGCCTGAAGGGCCCCGGCGACAACGACGTGTCCGAAGCCTTCGCGTGACGTCGCTGGCCTGGACCGGCGAGGTTTTCGCCTGAGGGTGTGGCTCGGCGGCGACTTCCGCTGACGCTCGCCTGCGCCTAGGTTCCGGCGAGAAGAGTCGCGGAGCCTTGGATGAACGGTCGGATCGATTGGGCGGAGCTGTTCCTGTCCTCAACGGGCAGGCTGGCGCGCGCGCCGTTCCTGATCGCCTCGGCCGTGCTGATCGGCGTGGCGGTGCTGTACGAGGCCATCGCCGGCGACGTGCTGCGGCTGCTGACCGGCTGGCTGGTCTATTCGGCCCTATTCTACAGCGGCGCCTGCGTGCTTTCGAAGCGCCTGCACGACCGCGGCCGCTCGGGCTGGTGGGCGGCGCTGGTGCTGGTGGCCCTGGTGGCCGTCTGGCCGACCCCGCAGCACTTCCTCGACTTCGTGTTCGCCCTGGTGATCGTCTGGGCGATCGTCGAGCTGGGCGTGATGGGCGGCGAGCAGGGGGCCAACCGCTACGGCCAACCGCCCTTGAAGGCTCCGGCGATCTGAAAACGTCTTGCGTCCTTCGAGGCCCGCTGCGCGGGCGCCTCAGGATGAGGATATCGGTGCAATAGTGTCCTCATCCTGAGGTGCGAGCCGTAGGCGAGCCTCGAAGGACGCAACGCCTCTAAACCGGCGGGGCAGCGTCCTCGACCGCCCCGAACACCTTGCGGAAACTGGCCTTCAGGGCCTCGTCGGCCTCGTCCAGCGTCACCGGCAGGCCCAGGTCCACTAGGCTGGTGACGCCGTGCTCAACCTGGCCGCAGGGCACGATGCCGGAGAAGTGCGACAGGTCCGGCTCCACGTTAAGGCTGATCCCGTGGAAGCTGACCCAGCGGCGCAGCTTGACGCCGATGGCGGCGATCTTGTCCTCGCGCGACCAGCCGGGACCCTTGCGCTCGACCCAGACGCCCACGCGTCCGTCGCGCATCTCGCCGGTGACGTTGAAGGCCGCCAGCGCGTCGATGATCCAGGCCTCCAGGGCCGCGACGAAAGCCCGCACGTCGCGCCCGCGCCGGGTCAGGTCCAGCATCACGTAGGCCACCCGCTGGCCGGGGCCGTGATAGGTGAACTGGCCGCCCCGCGCGCTCTCGAACACCGGAAAGCGCTCCGGATCGAGCAGGTCGGCGGTCTTGGCCGAGACGCCCGCGGTGTAGAGCGGCGGGTGCTCCAGCAACCAGATCAGTTCGCCCGCCGCGCCGTCGGCGATGGCCGCCGCGCGGGCCTCCATGGCGGCAACGGCTGCCGGGTAGGGCACGTAGCCGGTCGAAACCGCCCACCCCGCCGGCGCCCCGTCCGGGCGCGACAAATCGGGAAGGCCTTTGTCTTCAAGGTTTAACGGGCGATCAAGCATGCGGCCTTAGTCTTGCATGGGCCGGGGCGCGGGTTTCTCCGCGATCGGCAATTTCAGTTCCAGGGGCCTTAGTTCGTGAGCCAGGTCAACGCCGTCAATGTCGAGATCTCCGTTCTGCTCGGCCGCTCGATCCTGCCGATGCAGCAACTGCTGCGCATGGGCCGCGGCGCGGTGATCCCGCTGGACGCCAAGACCAACGACGAGGTCTGGATCCTGGCCAACAATCACCCGATCGCCCGGGGCGAGATCCAGATCAACGACGATCGCATCGCCATCCAGGTGACCGGCCCGGCCGACGTCTACGACTACATGGCCGGCGGCGCCTGAGCGGCGTTGCTCCGGCGCGGCTTCGACGCCAAGCTGCGCCTCATGCGTTTCCAGACCTCCGCGCTTGCCTGCGCCCTGATGCTCGTCGCCGGGACGGCCCATGCGGCCCCGGATCGCGCGGGTCATGCGGGTCATTACGACAATGTCCGCTACATCGCCGAAGCCGACGACTATGTGGGCGCGCGGGTCACGGTGCGGACCGGCGCCCAGCCCTCGGTCGTGTTCGAGAACTGCATGGGCGTGTGCAGCGATCCTGAAGTCCTGCCGGCCAGGATCGAGGCCGACCGCCTCTCGTTCACCTACGTCATGCGCAGCGTCGACCAGGACGGGCGCCCCGCGCCCCACAGCTACCCTGTCACCGGGCGGTTCGTACGCGGCGGCCTGATCCTGAAGATCGGCGAGGGCGAGCCGGAAAAGCTCCGCAAGCGCAAGGCTATCCCCAGATAAACCCGGCCTTGGCGTGGCAATGGCGTGCAAGTCGCAACTCTCCTCTTCCCAAAGCCGATTCAGTTTGCTACCTGCCGCGCCTCACCACGAGCGGTCGTGGCGGAATTGGTAGACGCGCAGCGTTGAGGTCGCTGTGGGGCAACCCGTGGAAGTTCGAGTCTTCTCGACCGCACCAGGTGAACTTGCGTAGAGCGCGGCAGGCTTCGGTTTCCGAATCGCCTTCCGCGCTCTAACCATTTTTCGGCCAAGGTTTGGGAGCAACCGCCCGCCAAGCTTCGGCTTTCAATCATTCGGATCACGCGCGCGCAGCCATTTGAGCCTCGCCTGAAGTTCAGGAGGTCCCCATGACCCGGGAAACAACCGACCTGAGCGAAGACGCGCGCCACGCCCTGTCCATTCCCGAGCCCGAGGTCGTCGAGGATCTCGAGGACCTGGCGCTCGGCGACGACTACGCCCTCAAGCCCGACTACGTGGAAATGGTGGTCGACGCGGCCGATCGCGGCGACACCGCGCGCCTGTCCGAACTGGTCGGGGCGCTGGATCCCGCCGACGTCGCCGACCTGATGGGCTTCCTGTCGGCCGCCTACCGCGAGGAGGTCATCCCCGTCCTGGCGCCCCACGCCCTGGGCGAGATCATCTCCGAACTCGAGGACAACATCCGTGAGGAGGTGCTGGAGGCGACCCCGTCGGTCACCCTGGCCCGCGCGCTGGAGGAGCTGGACACCGACGACGCCGCCGACGTCATCGACGACCTGGACGACACCAAGCGCTTCCAGGTGCTGGCGGCCATGGGCGAGACCGACCGGGCGGCCATCGAGACCACCCTGTCCTACGAGGACGAGACCGCCGGCCGCCTGATGCAGCGCGAGTTCCTGGCCGCGCCGCAGTTCTGGACCGTGGGCCACACGATCGAGCATGTGCGCCAGTCGGGCGACAGCCTGCCAGAGCTGTTCTTCGACGTCTACGTGGTCGACCCGTCCTACACGCCCGTCGGCGCCCTGCCGATCAGCCTGCTGCTGACCAGCAAGCTGGAGACCCCCCTGGCCGAGATCATGGAGCCGGTGACCGAGATCACCGTCGACATGGACCAGGAGGAGGTGGCCTACATCTTCGACAAGTACCACCTGATCAGCGCCCCGGTCGTCGAGGCCGGCGGGCGGCTGGTGGGCCAGATCACCGTCGACGACATCGTCGGCGTCATCCGCGAGGAAGCCCAGGAAGACATTCTCGCCCTGGCCAACGTGTCGGACGTCGGCCGCGACGCCAGCGTCGTCGAGATCGTGCGCTCACGGCTGCCGTGGCTGCTGCTGAACCTCCTGACCGCGACCATCTCGGTTTCGGGCATCGCGCTGTTCCAGGCCGAGATTTCCAAGCTGGTGGCCCTGGCGGTGCTGATGCCGATCGTCTCGTCGCTGGGCGGCAACGCCGGCACCCAGACGCTGGCCGTGGCGGTGCGCGCCCTGTCGAGCAAGGAGCTGACCGCGGCCAACGCCACCCGCATCGTCATGCGCGAACTGCTGGTCGGCGTCATGAACGGCCTCACCCTGGCGATTGTCATGGGGGCGGCGGTCTATGTGTTCTACGACAATCCCAAGCTGTCACTGACCGTCGCCCTGGCGCTGGTGGTCAACATCTTCACCGCCGCCGTCGGCGGCATCCTGGCGCCGCTGGCCCTGGAGAAGATGGGCCGCGACCCGGCGGTGTCGTCGTCGATCTTCGTGACCTTCCTGACCGACTTCGCGGGCTTCTTCTCGGTGCTGCTGATCGCGGCGCTGCTGTTCAACTAGACCTGGCGATTATTTTCCCCGGCCCGGGGAGAAACGACACCGAGCGGCGCCAGTCTTGCGCGGGACGAGGCGAGGGCATCCGCCCCTGTTTCAAATTGGGTCGTTTCTCGCGATGAAGCCGCGTCATCAGGTCTCCCGCGCCGCCGTCGATCTCATCAAGAGGTTCGAGGGCTATCGGCAGAAAGCCGCCCAGCTGCCCGACGGCCGCTGGACGATCGGCTACGGGCACACCCTGACCGCCCGGGGCGGCGCGACCGTCTCGGAACAGGACGCCGAGGCCCTGCTGCTCTACGATCTGATCACCGTGGCCCACGCGGTGAACGAGCATACCTACGCCCCGCTGAACCAGAACCAGTTCGACGCCCTGACGTGCTTTGCGTTCAACATCGGGACCGAGAACTTCATGCGCTCGGGCGTGCTGCGCCGGATCAACGAGGGCTCGCTGCTGCAGGCCGCCTGCGCCATGGAGATGTGGCGCAAGGCCGACTTCGAGGGCGAGCGGATCGTCATCGACGCCCTGGTGCGCCGCCGCGCCGCCGAGAAGACCCTGTTCCTGACCCCGCCGGACGGCCAGTGGGTGCCCGCGCCCAGCCCGGTGCTGCGCCCCAAGGTCGACTACGACGCCAGCTGCGCCGTTCCGAAACAGACCCCGGCCGCCGTCTCGGCCCGCCTGGAGGGCGACAAGGCGATCGCCGAGCGCGAGGAGGGCGCCGCGCCCCTGACGCCGGCCGTGCCGGAAGAGGACGGCCCCAGCGCCAGCCAGCAGGCCGCCGCGGCCGTCAGCGCCCGCCTGGAAGCCATACTGGCCGACGAGCCGGTCCGCCCGGCTTCCAAGCCCGCGCCCACGCCCGACCTGGCCATGCCCGAGCCGCCGGCGGCCCCCGTGGCCGCCGCCGAGCCCGCGTCGGTGCTGCACGCGCCGGTCGAGGCCCCGCCGACCCTGGAGCCCTTCCGCCTGACGCCCGAGGAGCCGGTTCCGGCCCAGGCCCCGCTGTTCGTGCCCGATCCGCCGGCCGCGCCCCAGGTTCAGGTGCAGACTCCGGTCGAGCCGACCCTGTTCGAGACCGCCCGCGAGCCGACGCGTTCGCCGTTCAATCTGGGCGGCTTCTCGACCAGCGGCGCCGAGGTCGACATCCAGACCCTGGACGTGCCGCTGAACCCGCCCGAGCAGCCGGCCTTCGGCGGCGGCAGCCTGCTGGTCAGCCTGGGCCTGCTGGGCCTGGCCCTGTTCGGCGGCGGCGTGCTGTGGAACCTGTCGGTGGCCTCCGATCCCGGCCTGACCGCCGTGCGCATGTTCGGCTGGGGCGCCAGCGTCATCGGCGTGATCTGCTTCGCGGTCTCGGCCTATCTGCTGCTGCGCAAGCTGGGCGGGCCCGACATCGACGAGGAATGATCGCCGAACGCCGTGCCTGAAAGGCCGGCGGCGCCCCGGATAGATGAAGAAAAGAGCATGAACGCCCGCCGGTCTCGTTGATCGGCGGGCGTTTGTGCTATGCCTTGCGGCATGACGCTGCAAACCGCACCCTCGATGGACTTCGCGCTCGGCGAGACGGCCGACGCGATTCGTGAAACCACGGCCCGCTTCGCCGCCGACAAGATCGCGCCCCTGGCGGCGAAGATCGACGAGACCAACGCCTTCCCGCGCGAGCTGTGGGTTCCGATGGGCGACCTTGGCCTGCATGGCATCACGGTCGAGGAGGAGTTCGGCGGGCTTGGCCTGGGCTATCTCGAGCACGTGGTGGCGATGGAGGAAATCTCCCGGGCCTCGGCCTCGGTAGGCCTGTCCTACGGCGCGCACTCCAATCTCTGCGTCAACCAGATCCGCCGCTGGGCCACGCCCGAGCAGAAGCAGCGCTATCTGCCCAAGCTGATCAGCGGCGAGCATGTGGGCTCCCTGGCGATGAGCGAGGCCGGCGCCGGTTCCGACGTCGTCTCGATGAAGCTGCGCGCCGAGCAGGTCGGCGACCGCTACGTGCTGAACGGGACCAAGTTCTGGATCACCAACGCCCCGCACGCCGACGTGCTGGTGGTCTACGCCAAGACCGGCGAGGGCAGCCGGGGGATCACCGCCTTCCTGGTCGAGAAGGGCATGAAGGGGTTCAGCGTCTCCAGGAAGCTGGACAAGATGGGAATGCGCGGCAGCGACACCGCCGAGCTGGTGTTCGAGGACTGCGAGATCCCCGAGGAAAACGTCATGGGCCCGGTGGGCGGCGGCGTCGGGGTGCTGATGAGCGGCCTCGACTACGAGCGCGCCGTGCTCAGCGCTGGCCCGCTTGGCATCATGCAGGCCTGCCTCGACTACGTGCTGCCCTATGTGCGCGACCGCAAGCAGTTCGGCCAGGCGATCGGCTCGTTCCAGCTGATGCAGGGCAAGGTCGCCGACATGTACGTGGCCCTGAACTCGGCCCGCGCCTACGTCTACGCCGTCGCCCGCGCCTGCGACGCCGGCAAGACCACCCGCTTCGACGCCGCCGGCGCGATCCTGATGGCCAGCGAGAACGCCGTGAAGGTGTCGCTGGAAGCCATCCAGGCCCTCGGCGGCGCCGGCTACACCAAGGAGTGGCCGGTCGAGCGCCTGCTGCGCGACGCCAAGCTCTACGACATCGGCGCGGGCACCAACGAAATCCGCCGCTACCTGATCGGCCGCGAGCTCGTCGGGGCGTAGCCTTAAGATCCTCCCCCTCTGGGGGAGGTGTCGCCAAAGGCGACGGAGGGGGGGCGGTTTCAGCTTCCGAGATGCCGGCCGAAAAAGCCCTTCCCCCTCGATGGGGGAAGGGTTGGGATGGGGGTGACGCGGCCGTTCCGCCTCCACGCCGCATCAGGACCGACCGCCGCAGCCACCCCAACCCCGGCCCTTCCCCCATCGAGGGGGAAGGGAGAAGAAGGCGGACGAGGATCCAGCCCCGTCCATCCTCTGCGTTCAGCGAAAAGACCTGAACGATCTCAACTTCTTGCAACTTTCTCACGCTGCTGGATCAGACGGATCCAGACCGCCCGCATAATCACTGCATCCCGTCGCAGGGAGAGGGCGCAAGGATCCGGCCCGAAGCGGCGACGCGGATGCGATCGAGCGGGGCTGAGGGAGCGGCGAGAGCCGGGCCTGAAGGCTTAAATGAGGATGGGGGACGTAAACCCATCCATCGGGAGCTTGCCTAAATAGGCTCCCGCCCGCCCAAGGGTCCGCGCCTAGCACGCACTCCTGGCCGTCATGAAACGGGGAGCTCTGCGTGGGGAAGGGGCACAAGGCGGAAGAGGCCTGCGCGCCCCGGCCTGAGGAATAACGATCGCGCGGGGCGTCTAAGCTTCGTCGAAACGGTAATTGAAACAAACACATCCGGGCGAGGCCCGGACGCCCCGCGCCCTCTCCACTCACCATCGCAGCGAAAGCGCGAGGCTGAAAAGCCGTGGCCAAAGACCCTCCCCTGAAGGGGGAGGTGGCCCGAAGGGCCGGAGGGGGAAGTCCCTGATGAGGTCAGAACACCCCGACACCAGCAGTCTCTTCCCCCTCAGTCGGCTTCGCCGACAGCTCCCCTTCAGGGGGAGCGTCTGGAGGAACGAGCCGGAGGGGGGAGGTGCGGCTGTCATCCATTTCCCCATTGACGAACCCATAACTCTAAAGTTATGAAATAACTCATAGCTCACGAGTTATCAATCTCCGCCATGGAAACCCAGGCCGACCTCCTGTTCCGCGCCCTGGCCGACCCGACCCGTCGGGCCCTGTTCGAGCGGCTGTGCCGCGAGGGCGAGCAGACGGTGGGGGCGCTGACGGCGACGGCGGGGGTGTCGCAGCCGGCGGTGTCCAAGCACCTGGCGGCGCTGAAGGCGGCCGGACTGGTCGCCGACCGGCACGAGGGCCGGCAGACCCACTACAGCCCGCGCACGGCGGCCCTGGGGCCGCTGGCGGACTGGACCAAGGACATGGCGCGGTTCTGGGAGGGACGGTTCGACGCCCTCGAGGACCTTCTGAACAGGATGGACCAATGACCGAGACCCGCACCGCCGTCGTCGAGCGGGAATTCCCGCATCCCCCGGAAAAGCTGTGGCGGGCCCTGACCCAGCCGCACCTGATCGAGGAATGGCTGATGAAGAACGACTTCGCCCCCAAGGTCGGCCATCGCTTCCAGCTGAAGGGCGAGTGGGGCGGGACGCTGGACTGCGAGGTCCTGACCCTCGAGCCGGGTCGCGCGCTGGCCTATCGCTGGGACTTCGCCCACGAGGACCCGGCCTATGCGCTGGAGAGCGTGGTGACCTTCACCCTCACGCCCACCGCCGACGGCACGCGCCTGCGCATGGAGCAGGCCGGCTTCCGCCCCGACCAGACGCAGGCCTACGGCGGCGCCCACGCCGGCTGGAAGAGCTTCTTCGACAAGCTGGACGACCTGCTGGCGAAGGAAGCTTAGGGGCGAGGACCACGCAGCCAAGAAAACAAAGGGAGGACACCATGAGCGGCTTCATCCGCCAGAGCCATCGCTGGCTCTCCATCGCCTTCACCCTGGGCGTGCTGACCTATATCGCGGTGATGAGCACGAAGGGGCAGCCGCCCGCGTGGATGGGCCTGCTGGCCCTGATCCCGTTGATTCTGCTGCTGGTCTCGGGGCTCTATCTGTTCGCGCTGCCCTATGCGCGGCGGATGCGGAAGGGCTGAGCCATGGCCGGGAAGACGGGGAGCGAGGGCGAGGACCGGCCGAAGCTGCTCTCGGGCGGCAATCCGCAGATCCCGAAGGGGTACGGCGACGAACCCGTCCAAGCCTACATCGCCGCCATGCCCGGCTGGAAGCAGGCGATCGGCCGGCGGATCGACGCCGTGGTCGCCCGCGAGGTCCCGGGCGTGCGCAAGGCGGTGAAGTGGAACTCGCCGTTCTACGGTGCGCCGGACGGCGAGGGCTGGTTTCTCAGCCTCCATTGCATGACGAAGTACGTGAAGGTGGCCTTCTTCAAGGGCGCGGCCCTGCAGCCGCTCCCGCCCGGAGCTTCCAAGCAGGCGCACGTGCGCTATCTCGATATCCATGAAGACGGCTCGCCCAAGGGGGGCTGGGACGAGGACCAGTTCGCCGACTGGGTGCGACAGGCCGCGGCCCTGCCCGGCGAGAAGATGTGAGGGAGTGACGCCATGAAGACGGGAGCCGCCGGCGAGGCCGTAAGCGGGGACGAGGCTCGCAAGCTGATCGACGAGAAGATCGCCGCGCTGGGCGACTGGCGGGGCGAGACCCTGGCCAGGGTGCGGGCGCTGATCCACGAGACCGATCCGCAGGTGCTCGAGGAGGTGAAGTGGCGCGGCACGCCGGTGTGGTCGCACGCCGGCATCGTCTGCACCGGCGAGACCTACAAGGCCTACGTCAAGCTGACCTTCGCCAAGGGCGCGTCGCTGCCCGATCCCGCGGGCCTGTTCAACGCCAGCCTGGAGGGCAATACGCGCCGGGCGATCGACATCCCGCAAGGCGCGGCGATCGACGCGGCGGCGCTGAAGGCGCTGTTCCGGGCCGGGGTGGAACTGAACCTGGCGAAGAAGGGCAAGAAGGGCTAGGCGCGCCTGGCGATCTCGCCGTCATTCCCGCCCTCGTGGCGAGAAATCCTCCATCAGGCGCAAGAGCGGATGGAGCGGCGCGCCGAGCACGCCGCCGGGGCTTCACGGGCGGGCGGACCCAGGGGGGGCGCCACGAGGGCGGGTGTCGACCGAGGCTGACGCTTGCTGGCGACGGCGATCCGACTGTCCGAAACGGGCGGAGACGTCGAGTTCGGCTGCTGACCCTAAGCGGACCTGTCCCAACGAGCTTCCTCCAGCTGCAGCGCCTGTTCAGCTACGGCCCACATCTCATCTGCAAACTGTCGCATGGACACGAGATCGTTCGCTTCAGCCTCTGATGCGGGCGCAAATCGCTTTAGGCCAATCACCATCTCATCGTGCCAGCCTTGAAGACGGGTGCGGAGGGTCGAGGGATCATCCACTCCCGTAAAATAGGCGTCGTTGCGGCCATAAACGTAAGCACAGCCGCCATGTTCGATGATGTGCGAGACCGGCCCCGCTAAGTTGTCCTGCCACCCCTCCAAATCGATCCAACACGATCGTGCGCGTTCGCTCTTCCAAGCGTATCTGGCGAACGGAAAAATAAACGCTGCGTCAAACGCTGGGCGCAGGTCGGAGTGGCTCTTGCTGCTCATCACATACGAGCTTTAATTCCGCCCCTCGGGCGAAACAAGGCGACGCGGCGCACAGGTCCCCTAACCACCCATAGCCGACATCAGATCCGTCGGCTTCAGCGCGAGACAGGAAGAGAGAGAGAAATGGGCGCCAAACGAAAAAGGCCGCCCCGGTTGCCCGGGACGGCCCTTTCCTTGTCAGGCGCTTTTCGCGCGACGCCTTAGAACTTGTAGGTGGCGCCCATGAAGAAGCGGCGGCCGGCGTAGCCGGTGTTGATCAGGCGGATGTCGCCGGCCCAGGTCGACTCGTCTTCCTTCGTCAGGTTCTTGCCTTCGACGAAGAGGGCGAGGCCTTCCGGACCCGGCTTCCAGGTGATCTTGCCGTCCAGGTAGCCGGTCGGATCCTTGAAGATCGGGTTGGCCGAGGTGTCGGCGGCCGTGACCAGGTAGGACGAGCGGTAGTTGTAGGCGAGGCGGGCGTTGATCGGACCCTTCTCGTACCACAGCGTGGCGTTGTAGCTGTGCTTGGACAGGCCCGGATACGGCAGTTCCGAACCGTCCAGCGAGCTGTAGACGCCGACGTCCTTGGCTTCCTGGTAGGTGTAGTTGACGTCCACGCCCAGGCCCGACAGCAGGCCGGGCAGCCAGGTGAAGGCGGTCTTGGCGGTCAGCTCGACGCCGCGGATCTTGGCGCCGTCGCCGTTGATGTAGGTGTTGTAGTAGTACAGCGTGCCGTCGCCGAAGATGTCCTGCTGGCCCAGGTTGGTGCGCTGCGACAGGTAGAACGACCGGATGTCCTTGTAGAAGAAGCCGGCCGACAGCTGGGTGTCGCTGTCCGGGTACCATTCGAACGACAGGTCGTACTGGTTGGCGCGGTACGGCTTCAGGCCGGGGTTGCCGGCGGTGCAGCTGTCCGGACCGTCCTCGGCCGTGCCGTCGTTGGTGTAGTTGATGGTGCAGGTGACGCTGGGCATCAGGTAGTTGACCAGCGGACGGGCCATCAGCTGGGCGAAGCCGGCGCGCGCGCTCAGGCGGTTGTCGATCAGCCAGGTCTGGATGTTGAAGCTCGGCAGATAGACCGTGTACTTCTTGGTCATCGAGGTCTGGACGTTCGACACCGTGGTGGTGGTGGCGACGTTGTTGACCAGGCGGGTCTCGTTGCGGGTCAGCTGGCCGGTGGCCGTCGTTTCGGTGGTGACGCGACGGACGCCGAAGTTGCCGAGGATCTCGCGGCCGGCCAGGTCGAAGCCGTAGTCCAGACGGATGTACTGGGCGGCGGTCTTCTCGCCGACGCGGTACGGGATCTGGTCGTACGTCTTACCGTCGTTGCCGACGCCCTTGTACAGGTTGTCCAGGTTGAAGTGCGACGTGTCGAGGTACTGCGAGATGCCGGCGAACGACGGGTACTTCCAGCTGTCGGGCAGGCCGTTGCCGCCGTAGTAGAAGTTCGACGGCAGCTGGGTCATGGCCGCCGCGAACACCTGGTTCGAGAAGGCGCGCGACCAGGTCTCGGTCGAGTTCCAGTAGCTGGTCTGGTAGGCGTTGCCGAGCAGCGGGTTGGTCTGGTCGGCGGCCTGGCCGTTGACCACCGTGGCGGTCGAGTTGACCGAGTTGGCGTAGATGACGATGTCGTCCAGCGCGCTGGTCGGGTTGGCGCCCGTGTTCACGATGTAGCCGCCGTAGCCGTAGCCGTAGGTGCTGGCGTCGGAATAGCGGCCGCCGAACTTGACGCTCTTCAGGAACGGCAGGTCGGTGCGGTAGGTGAAGTCGATCTTGTACTGGTCTTCCTCGCTGGCCGACTGCGAGGGGCGGTACTGGATCTGGTACTGGTTGACCGCCGCCGCGTCCGAGGGGCTGTAGCCCTGGGCGAAGGTGAAGATCGGGGCCGAGCCGTTCGGGTCCAGCGTGACCTTCAGGCCGGGCGTGTTGAACGACACCGAGGCGTTGTTGGTCTGGCTGAGGGTCTCGGTTTCGCCGTGCGAGCCGACGAAGTCGACCTTCAGGCGCTCGCCGTCGTAGTTGAAGCCGAACGTCGTGTACTTCGACTCCGAGGTGTACTTGAAGTCGCGCGACGAGATGCTGAAGGCGTTGTTGCCGCCGCGGTTGGCCGTGCCCAGGCAGTCGCCGATGACGAACTCGGTGACGTTGTGGTTGGCGTCGACCTTCACGCCCGGGACGTTCTGGGCGGTGGCCGCGGTGACGCGGGCGCAGCCCGGGCCGTAGTTCAGGGCGTCGAGCGAGGTCAGGCCCGTGCCGTAGTTGATGTCGTTGAGGACCTGCTCGCGCTTGTTCTGCTGGAAGGTGACGAAGGCGTTCAGGTTGTCGGTGAAGCGGTACTGAGCCGTGAACTCGCCCGAGGTGCGGGTGTCGTCACGGGTCCAGACGCGGTAGCGCGGCACGCGCGGGCTGTAGTCGTACCACTGGCTTTCGCAGGCGGTGCGGGCCTGGGCGGTCGACAGCAGGGCCGAGTTCGGCGTGGTGATGGTGGCGCAGCTGGCCTCGGTGTCGAAGCCGGCGATGTAGTCGCTGACCGCCTTGCCGTAGGTGGGGTTGTAGTACTCGACGGTCTTCTCGGCCGAATTGTCGAAGTCGCCGAGCAGGCCCCACGAGTGGTCGTCGTAATAGTCGCCGCGGGTCAGGACGCGGTCGTAGGTGACGTTGCCCATCAGGCCCAGGCGGCCGTCGAACAGCTGGGTGGCGCCGAAGATGCTGCCGCGCGGCTTCCAGCCGGGCAGGGTGTCGAGCTTCTGCTGCGAGGCCGTGAACGACATCGTCGGCTTCTTGAAGTCCAGCGGCTTGCGGGTGGTCACCGACACGGTGCCGCCGACGCCGCCTTCGGTCATGTCCGGCGTGAAGCCTTTGAAGACGTCGATCGACTTGACCATTTCCGACGGCAGTTCGCGGAAGTCGTTCGAGCGGCCGCCGCCGCCGTAGACCGACAGGTTGCCGGCGGTCGACAGGGCGCTGACGCCGTTGATCTCGACGCGGTTCAGGTCGGGCTCGACGCCGCGGATCGACACCGCGTTGCCTTCACCAAAGTCGCGGGCCAGCTGCACGCCGGTGACGCGGCCCAGGGCTTCGCCGACGTTCTTGTCCGGGAACTGGCCGATGTCTTCGGCGACGATCGAGTCCGAGACCGTGCCGGCGCGCTTCTTGCGGCTCATGGCCGACTGCAGGCTGGCGCGGGTGCCGACGACGACGACTTCCTCGACGGCGTTCTCGACGCTGGCGGCCGGAGCCGGAGCGGGAGCAGGAGCGGTTTGGGCGAGAGCCGCGCCGCCGCCGACCATCAGCAGGATGGCCGCCATGCCCGTGGTGCGCATCAGTCCGTTGTCGCGCCGGACCTTGGTGTTGACCTTCATAGTATTCCTCCAAGTCGTGGGCGGCGGACCGCCCGGGCCAGCGGCGTCTCTCGAAGCGGCCGGCCGAAGTCGTGAGATGGAAAGCCTGGGCGGGGGAGCGTCCGACGAAGACCGGCAGTCGAATCGGAGGTCCTTGGGCCCGGGCCGTTGCGATGCGCGAAGGTCGAGGGCAGGGCGGTCCCGGCGGCGCTGTGCGCTCTGTCGGGCGGACGTCCTGGCGGCGGGCCTGGGGTAAGGAGCTGACGCCTGTACGGCGGCGGCGAAACGCTGCGCCGGCCGTATCTCGATCTTCTGCGATCGTGCGCGTGTTGCGGACACGCGGCACTGGTCTAGGCGGTCTGTCGTCCGTCGCGGACCTTTGGTCTCTGCGTACGGAACGTATCCATCCATTTCCAAACCGAAGCCGCGAGTCAACGGTCCGGCGACAAAATTGCGCCGCGGGAGCCCCTGGCCCCATTCATGTGACAATTAAAGCACTTTGTTCCCACATCATGGAATGCTTTCGCAACAATCGGGATTAGTGCTTGATTTTGGCGCTCATCCTGCTCACTGTGGCGACATTCGGCGCGTCCGCGCGCCCGGCCGACGGCAAGATCGGGTTCGAGAGGAAGCGACAGGACATGGCTCAAGGGCCTTTCCCCCGTTCCCTACCGTCCCGCCGAACCGCCAGCCGTCTGGGGTAGTCAGCAGGGAGGGACAGTCATCCCACCGGTCGCTTCGGCGGCGCGTCGGACGCTTTCGCAGAAGGCTCGGGCGCGACGAGGATACCGGTGTCTAAAGCGGTCTTTTAGTCACTACAGATTGTGGTCGCGTTTCTCGGCGTTGTTTGTGCGTGCCGTGGTCGACGTTACCGGAAGCGGGTCTCGCAAGGGGTTGCGGGCGCGCGCAAAGCACTGACCGTCCCGTCCTCGCAGGGCGGGGCGAATTCCATATCTTGGGGGGCTCGGCCGGGCGTGAACACGCCTGGCGAGTCTGACGCCGCGGCGTTTTCGCCGCGAGCCTGGCGCGTGGACGCGCCGAGATTTTCCATTCCCGAAACGAAAGAAGCCCCGGAACGCGTCCGGGGCTCCCGATCCGTTCACGGCCAGCGCTCGGGCGCGCGGCCGAAGGACGGCATTTGTCCGCTAAAGGCGCTGGAGGTCAGCTATGACCCATGGTCTTCACGGAGCGTTCCAGCGCGTTCGCGATCGACAAATGAGACACTGGATCACCTCCTTTCGGCTGCGCGTCACAACCTGACGCACCACTAAGGTTGGGTGCGGGCGCGGCGTTGGCAAGAGGCGGGATGTCGCGGGGCGATGGGCGACGAGGTTTCGGCGAAAGGCGTAGGGGGCAGCCCCGGTTCGCGCAAAGGGGGGACGATGCGCGATCCGGGGCCGCGCTCCTGGCGGCTGGCTAGAGGGCGCGCCAGGCCAGGAGGATCAGGGTCCAGAGACCAAGGTTCAGGGCCAGGGCCGCCACGCGGGGGCCGTTCACGCGCGCGGCCAGGGCCACGGCGCGCGGGCGCTGGGCATGGGAGGCGGCGGTGGCGGCGGTGCGGGTCACGGCGATGGTTCCTTCGAATGGCGGGGCGGCGCGGCGTGCGTCGCTCTTGCCTATTGAAGATAGGAAGCCGGCCGATGGTTTCATATGCGACAAAACGGACGCGGGGCTCCATGGTCGTGCGCGAATTGTCGCAGAGAGTCGCGCCATGCCCGCCTGGGATCCGGACGTCTATTCCCGCTATCGCGCCTATCGCGACCGACCGGCGCTGGACCTGATGCTGAAGATCCCGCGCGACCTGGATCCGAGGGAGATCTGGGACCTCGGCTGCGGCTTGGGCGAGCACGCCGCCCTGCTGGCCGCGCGCCACCCGGGCGCCGCCGTCCACGGCCTGGATTCCAGCCCGCGGATGCTGGAGCGCGCCCGGGGGCAGGGGGCGGACGTCGACTGGGTGCTGGGCGACATCGACACATGGCGGCCCGATGTTCCGCCCGACCTTATCTTCACCAACGCGGCGCTGCAGTGGCTGGACGATCACCAGACGCTGTTCTCGCGCCTGCTGACCAGCCTTGCCCCCGGCGGCGTGCTGGCCTGCCAGATCCCGCAGGTCGAGGACGCCGGCTGGCGTCGCAGCCTGCGCGACGTCGCCGCCGGCGGACCGTGGGCGGGCAAGCTGGCGAGCCTGGACGGCGTGCGCCAGGGCCACGATCCGCGCGCCTATCACGACTGGCTCTCGCCGCTGGCCAGCGACCTCGACGTCTGGGTGACCACCTATGTCCACGCCCTGGAAGGCGAGGACCCGATCGTCGACTGGACCTCGGGCACGAGCCTGCGGCCTTACCTGGAGCGGCTGGAGCCCGGCGACGAGACCGCCGCGTTCCTGGCGGCCTGGCGCGAACGGCTGGCGGCGGAGTATCCGCGCCGGGAGGATGGGATCACCCTGCTGCCGTTCACGCGGATGTTCGTGGTGGCGCGGGTTTGAGGGTTTAGCCCTCCATTCACTCCCGTCATTCCCGCCCTTGTGGCGGGAGCCCCTCTATCAGCCGTATGGGCGGATGTGGCGGCGTGCTCAGCACGCCGCTTGCGCCTCACGGGGATAGGGGAGAAGAGCGCCTAACCCATCTCCGCCAGGCTCTTGCGACGCCGAAGCTCGGGCACCGGGACCTCCAGACTGTCGAGCGCCACCGCCGCGGCCTCGAAGCCCGCGGCCACGGCCGGTTCGAAGGCCTTCCAGTCGCGGATGTCGACGCCCTCGAGCCTGGGCGTGATCAGCACGTCGCTGGCCTCGCGGCTGGCGGCCAAGTCGCGGCTGGTGGAGACGGTGGCCGCCCGCATCAGCAGGGCGACGATCGGCGGGCCCTTGCGCCATTCGCCCGAGAGCAGCCAGCGCCAGAGCGAGGCTGGACGGTGGACGTCGGCGGCGGTTATCGAGCGGCCGCGGGTGACGTCGACGCCGATGATGGGGCCAAGCTGGAAGGCGCGCATGACGTCGGCGGGGAAGTTCTTCATCACCGCGCCGTCGACCAGCACCGCCTCGCCGTCGGCCACCGGCGGCAGCACCCCCGGCAGCGAGATCGAGGCGCGCAGCGCCCGGTGCAGCGGCCCGGTGCGATGCAGATGGTAGGCGCCCGAGGTCAGGTTCGACGATACGCAGAAGAACGGCAGCCACAGGTCGGCGATGTCGATGTCGCCGAAGTGCTCGTGCAGGCGCTCCTTGACCTTCTCGCCCCGGGTCATGGCGATCAGGGGGAAGGCGATGTCGTCCAGAGGGCTGGAATCCACGAAGGCCTTGCGGATCCTCGTCTCCATCTCGCCGTCGTCCCAGCCCATGGCCAGACCGGCGGCGACGATGGCGCCCATCGAGGCGCCGCCGACGAAGTCGATGGGCACGCCGCGCTCGCGCAGGGCCTGGACGGCGCCGACATGGGCGTAGGCCCGCGCGCCGCCGCCCGAGAGCACCAGGCCCACCGACTGGCCGGTCAGCACTCTGGCCAGGCGCTCGACGTCGGCCAGGCCGTTCTCGCGCAGATGGAACAGGCGGGCCGCGTCGGTGGCTTCCAGCCAGGCCTGCGAGCCTTGCGGGCGCTTGGCGCCGGCCGGCTGGATCAGGATCAGGTCGATCAGCCGCTGGGCCTGCAGCGGGCGCGAGGCGTAGGTCGGCAGTTCGCCCGGCGGACGGTGGTCGCCGCGACCGACGCGGAACAGCCGGTCGACCTGGCGGCCGACCACGTGCTTCCACGCCGTCTCGTGCATCTCGGCGACGTACAGCACGAAGTCGTGGGTGCGCTCGACGCGGCTGAACCACTCGGTGGGGGCCAGCAGGCTCTCGCCGCCCTCGACGGTGACGGCGTAGCCCAGCGAACCGATGCAGCGGGCGATGCGCTCGACGACCGGGCGTATCGGCGGGCCCTCGCTGGCGGCGATGAAGCCGTAGACGGAAGGGTCGCCGATGGAGGCGTGGGCGCCGGCCTGGCGGGCCCGGCGGATCATCAGCCGCGACAGCTCGATCATCACGTCGGGATCGCGCTCGACCGCCTCGAAGAAGGCCGTGCGGGGCAGGGCGAGGACCTCGGAATCGCGCAGGGCGACCATGTGGGCCGAGTGGGGAGCGCCGGCGATCATCGCCATCTCGCCGGCCGGCTCGCCGGGGCGGATCACGCCCAGGAACTGCGGCTCCTGGCCCTCCTCGCGACGGAAGGCCCCGAGGCGTCCGGTGCGCAGGAAGTAGAGGTGGTCGGAGGCCTCGCCGGGCGCATACAGTAGGGAGCCGCCGGGCAGGGAGAACCAGGCGGCGTCGCCCTCGCGCCCTTCGCGCGCGAACAGCCGGGCCAGGGCCGTGTCGGCCATGAAGTCGGGTAGGGTGACCACGGGATGGACGCTAAACCGATGCGGCGAGCTTTGCCAATGAGGGTGAAATATCACCGCTTTCGAATGGAAACGGAAAAGGCTATGCCTCGCTTATGCCGAAGCTGAACACGCTTATTGACAAGAACAGCGCTTCGTTCGCGAAAAACGCTGCCCACAACACGGCCCTGGCGGAGGAACTGCGCGAAAGGGTCGCGACCGCGGCCCTGGGCGGCTCGGAGAGCGCCCGGCAGAAGCACGCCGCCCGAGGCAAGCTGCTGCCCCGGGAGCGAGTCGAGCGCCTGCTCGACCCCGGCTCGCCGTTCCTGGAGATCGGCCAGCTGGCGGCTTTCGACCTCTACAAGGGCGAGGCGCCGGGCGCGGGAATCATCGCCGGCATCGGCCGGGTGTCGGGCCGCGAGGTGATGATCGTCGCCAACGACGCCACGGTGAAGGGCGGCGCCTACTTCCCGATGACGGTGAAGAAGCATCTGCGCGCCCAGGAGATCGCCGAGCAGAACCGCCTGCCGTGCGTCTATCTGGTCGACAGCGGCGGCGCGAACCTGCCCCACCAGGCCGAGGTGTTCCCCGACCGCGACCACTTCGGCCGCATCTTCTTCAACCAGGCGCGGATGAGCGCCAGGGGCATCGCCCAGATCGCCTGCGTCATGGGCTCGTGCACGGCCGGCGGCGCCTATGTGCCGGCCATGAGCGACGAGACCGTCATCGTGCGCGAGCAGGGCACCATCTTCCTGGCCGGTCCGCCGCTGGTGAAGGCCGCCACCGGCGAGGTGATCAGCGCCGAGGAACTGGGCGGGGCCGACACCCACGGCCGTCGTTCGGGCGTGGTCGACCACGTGGCCGACGATGACGAGCACGCGCTGGAGATCGTCCGCTCGATCGTCGCCAATCTCAACGCCGAGAAGCGTCACGAGGCGGTGGTGCAGGACGCCGAGCCGCCGCTGTACGACGCCGAGGAGCTTTACGGCATCGTGCCGACCGACGTGCGCGCGCCCTACGACGTGCGCGAGGTGATCGCCCGCATCGTCGACGGCAGCAAGTTCGACGAGTTCAAGGCGCTCTACGGCACGACCCTGGTCTGCGGCTTCGCCCGCATCTGGGGCCAGCCGGTGGCGATCCTGGCCAACAACGGCGTGCTGTTTTCCGAAAGCGCGCTGAAGGGCGCGCACTTCATCGAACTGGCCTGCAAGCGCAAGATCCCGCTGGTGTTCCTGCAGAACATCTCGGGCTTCATGGTCGGCGGCAAGTACGAGGCCGGCGGCATCGCCAAGGACGGCGCCAAGCTGGTCACGGCCGTGGCGAGCGCGGAAGTGCCCAAGTTCACGGTGCTGATCGGCGGCAGCTTCGGGGCCGGCAACTACGGCATGTGCGGCCGGGCCTATTCCCCGCGCTTCCTGTTCACCTGGCCCAACTCGCGGATCTCGGTGATGGGCGGCGAGCAGGCCGCCAGCGTGCTGGCCACCGTGCACCGCGACGCCGCGACCTGGACCGACGAGGAGGCCGAGGCCTTCAAGGCCCCGATCCGCCAGCGCTACGAGGACGAGGGCAACCCGTATCACGCCACCTCGCGGCTGTGGGACGACGGGATCATTGATCCGGCTCAAACCCGCGACGTGCTGGGCCTGGCCATATCGGCCAGCCTGAACGCGCCGATTCCCGAGACGACCTTCGGCGTCTTCAGGATGTGACGGTGCAAGCGGAACCTCTGCTTTGGGCGTACGATTAGACTTCCGACTAGAAGGAGCGTGCTCATGACCAACCCCATCGCCGACCCGATCGTCGAGGTGCCGGACACCGACGCCATGAGCCCGCTGGTCCATATCGACTCCACGCCCGAGGGGGCGGTGACCGTGTGGATCAACCGGCCGGAGAAGAAGAACGCCTTCGACGGCGAGACCATCGCCGCGCTCGCCCAGGCCTTCGAGACCCTGCATGGGGCCGAGGGCGTGCGGATCGTATTCCTGCGCGGCGTGGGCGGCACCTTCTGCGCCGGCGCCGACCTGGAATGGATGGCCGCCGCCGCCGAGTGGGACGAGGATGACAACCGAGCCGACGCCCTGGAGCTGGCGCGGATGCTCAAGGCCCTGCACGACATCCCGGCCCTGACCGTGGCCCTGGTCGAGGGCGCGGCCTTCGGCGGCGGCGCCGGCCTGGTGGCCGCCTGCGATCATGCCCTGGCTGCGGCCGACGCCAAGTTCGCCTTCTCCGAGGTTAAGCTGGGCCTGACGCCCGCCACCATCAGCCCCTACGTGATCGCCGCGCTCGGTCCGCGCACCTCCAAGCTGCTGTTCGCCACCGGCCGGGTGTTCGACGCCGACGCGGCCTGGAGCTACGGCCTGGTCGACGAGGTCTTCGACGACGTCGAGGGCCTGGTCGCCGCCCAGGACGCGCTGATCGAGGAAGTGATCCTCTGCGCGCCCGGCGCGATCGGCGACGCCAAGGCGCTGGTCAACGACTTCGCCTTCGAGAAGATCGACCGCGGCCTGATCGACGACAGCGCCCGCCGCATCGCCCGCCGCCGCGTCTCCGACGAGGGCCAGGAGGGCGTGCGGGCGTTCCTGGGCAAGCGCAAGCCGAACTGGATGGCCGAGGGCTAGCCGGCGGGGTTCCTGTCGCGGGCCTCGACGATCAGCGACAGGATCAACCCGACTGCCATGCCGATCAGCATCCACAGGGTGCTGGTGACCAGCCAGGAGCCGACGACGGCGTCGAGCCCCCGGCTCAGCCAGAACAGCACGAACATCCCGTAGTAGCGCGTCTTGGCCAGCTGCTCGCCGAGGACGGCGACGGGCATCCGGTGGGCGATGGCCAGGGCCAGAACGGCGCCGACGCAGACCGGGGCCCAGGTCGGCGGGGTCTTGCCGGCCATGAGCCAGGCGACCAGACCGGCCGCGATCGTCGCGGCGACGAAAGCCGCCGCCCCGGCGAGCCGGGCGACCTTGCCCATCTCCAGATGCCAGGCCTGGATCGTGTGGACCCCGCCGCGGAAGTCGATGGCGGCCGCTACGCCCAGGGCGACCACCATCGCCGGGGTGACGACGTCGACGTCGAACAGCGTAAGGCTGAGGATCCAGGCGAAGGGCACGGCCTGGCTGAGCAGCCGCTGGTGCAGCGGAAACCCCGGGTCCGACGACGGTTCGGTGGTGGCGAAGGTCCAGGCCAGCAGCAGCGCGCCCACGACCGCCACCGCGACCGCGCTCCACGGCGAGTCGGGCAGCAGCGCCGAGACCGGCAGCAAGGCCAGGCTGAGCGGCGACCAGCCGATGCGTTCCAGGAGGCTGGCGCGCCACGACCGGTGGATCTCCCAGGCTGTCTTCAGGCGCAGGTAGCCGTGGAGATAGAAGAGCTGGGCGGCCAGGATCGCGCCGGCCGTGACCAGATAGGCGGCCAGTATCGCCGGCGGCGACAGATCATTGAGGGCGGCGATCAGCGGCGCGAGCAGGGGCGCCAGCAGCGTCAGCCAGATCATGCCCGAGGTCAGGCGAGGCCGGTCGTAGCGCCGGCGCCAGAGCGCGACGGTGTCCTCGTTGAAGCCGGCCATCAGCACGCCGCCGCCGTCGCCGATGCGCTCCAGCACCGCCTTCATGACGATCTCGAACCGGGGATTGAGCCGTCGCCACAGCGGGATCCTGGCGCTGGGAGGTCCCTCCAGCACCGCCATGACCTTGCGCGCCTGCTCGTCGCTCTGAAGCAGGCGCTCGCGGCGTTCGACGAAGTCTCCACGCTGGATCACCGCCTGCTGGGCGGGCGTGGGTTCGAAATGCAGGTCGTCGCCCCGCCAGCGGAAGGCCTCGATGGCCGGGGCGAGCAGCGGATCCGAGTGCGGGGCGGTGGCCAGCAGCAGATGGGCGACGCGCTGCTCGATGGAGTCGGCCACGGCGAGCGCCTCCAGGGCTTCGGCGTTCAGCACCGCTTGAAAGGCGGCCTCCAGTTCGTGCCGCGGCGGATGGTCGGCCCGGCGCAGCAGGTCCGCCAGGCGCTCGAGCCGGATTTCCAGCTCCTCGGTCTCGGCCGAGCGCGCGGCCATGGGCGCGGCCATGGGCGCGGCGTCGATCCCGGCCGGCGCCGCCGGCCCGGCGCGCACGAGAACCTCGCCCGCGTCCTGGCCGGGCGCGGCGTCCGGCGTGTCTTCGTCGTCCCACGCCCAGTCCCAGTCGATCCGCGCGACCGCCTCGTCATGAGCCTCGCGCAGGCGCATGAAGCCCTCGGCGTCGTCCTCGGGATTGGTGGCCCGCAGGCGACGGGCATAGGCGCGGCGGATCGTGTCGCGGTCCCGGGTCGGCGCGATGCCGAGCACGTCCCAGATGTCGTGGCTCACAGGAAGCTCTCGCCTTCCAGTTCGTCCAGGGCGGCCAGCAGTTGCTGGCGGGCGGCGTCGATCTGGCGGGGATCCTGGCCGTCGAGCACGCCCTCGAACTGCGAGATCAGCATGCCGACATGCTCGCGCACCTCGCCGAGGAACATCTCGTAGCAGCGCTGGGCGCGGGCCAGGGCGGCGCGGTTGGCGTCGGCGTCGCGCGGATTGACCTTCAGCGCTGCCAGGACGGCGCGGCGCGCCTCCAGGTCCGGGGCGTCGCGGTCGTCCTCGTCGACGATGACCAGCTGCCGGCGCTCGTTGGTCTGGGGCACCAGGACGTCGATCTCGATCAGGCCGTTGATGTCGTAGCTGAAGCGGCATTCCAGCGAGATCTCGCCGGCCCGCGCCGGCGGCACCGAGATCTCGACCTCGCCCAGGCGGACGTTCTCGGACACCATCCGCGCCTCGCCCTGGTAGATGCCGAACAGCACCTTGCGCTGGCCGTTCTGCATGGTGCTGAAGATCTTCGAGCGGCTGGCCGGCACCACCGTGTTGCGCTCGATCACCGGCGAGAAGATGCCGGTGCGCAGCATGCCGCCAGGACCGTGCTCGGCTACGTCGACGCCCAGCGAATAGGGGCAGACGTCGGTCATGACGACGTCCTTGAGGGCGGCGTCGCGGCTCTTAAGGCCCGCCTGGATCGCCGCGCCGATCACCACGGCCTCGTCGGGATGGACGGCGGTGGAGGGAAAGCGGCCGAACATCCGCGTCACGGTGCGGCGCACGACGGGCATGCGGGTGGCGCCGCCGACCAGGATGATCTCCTTGAGGTCGTCGGGACGCAGGCCGCCGTCGCGCAGGGCCCGGGTGACCGGCTCCTTCAGCTTGGCCAGCAAGGGCGCCGCGGCGGCCTCGAACGCCTCGGCCGTGACGTCCAGCGTGTAGGTCTGGTCCTTCCAGGTCACGGCCATCTCGGCCCGGTCGCCGACGGTCAAGGCCCGACGGGCCTTTTCGGCGGCCGCTTCCAGGCGGGTGGCCAGGGCTTCGCTCGGAGCGTCGGCCGACAGCGCCTCGCGATGCTCGGCCCGCATACGGTCGACCAGCACCTTGTTGAAGTCCTCGCCGCCCAGGCGGTTGTCGCCGGTGGAGGCGCGAACCTCGATGACGCCCTCGAAGATCTCCAGCACCGAAACGTCGAAGGTGCCGCCGCCGAGGTCGAAGACCAGGAAGCGGGATTCGTCGGCCAGTTCGTGGATGCCGTAGGCGAGGGCGGCGGCGGTGGGCTCGTTGAGCAGGCGCTCGACCTTCAGGCCGGCCAGTTCGCCGGCGCGGCGGGTGGCCTTGCGCTGCTTGTCGTTGAAATAGGCCGGCACGGTGATGACGGCTTCGCGCACCGGCTCGCCCAGATAGGCCTCGGCGTCGGCCTTCAGGCGCGCCAGCACCAGCGCCGACAGCTCCTCGGGGCTGTAGGACTTGTCGCCCAGCTTCGTGGCGCGGGTCGTGCCCATGTAGCGCTTGAAGGTCGTGGCGGTCAGGTGCGGGTGGGTCGAGCGCCGCTCGCGCGCCGCCAGGCCGACCAGCAGGGCGCCGTCGTCGTCGAGCCCCACCGCCGAGGGCGTGAGCGTCGCGCCCAGGCTGTTGGGCACGAGCTCGACCTTGCCCTCCCGCCAGACGCCCACGGCGCTGTTGGTGGTTCCCAGATCGATGCCGATGATCACGCGACGCTCCCCCGTACGCAAACTCAAGCGTGGGTTTAGCCTCGTGGGCGTCGAGAACCAAGGGCGCGCTGCGGCGACAGCGCGGCTGCGGGCGGGCAGGGGATTTCTCCCTTGCTCCCGCCGTAAAAACGCGCATCTAGGCCCCATGCGCAGGTTCGACTTCTCCAGCCCCGACTTCGCCCGGGCCTTCAAGGCCTTCCTCGACGAGCGCCGCGGTTCGCCGGCCGACGTCGACGCCGCCGCGCGCGACGTTCTGGAAGCGGTGAAGCATGGCGGCCTGGACGCCGTGCTCGACTACACCCGCCGCTTCGACAAGGTGGACCTGACGCAAGAGACCGTGCGCGTCACCGCCGACGAGATCGAGGCCGGCGCGGCCGAGTGTTCGGCCGAGGTCCGCGAGGCCATCGCCTTCGCCGCCGAGCGTATCCGCGTCTATCACGCCCGCCAGCGTCCGGCCGACCAGGCCTGGACCGACGAGGCCGGGGTGGAGCTCGGCTGGCGCTGGACGCCGCTGGAGGCCGTGGGCGTCTACGTGCCCGGCGGCCGCGCGGCCTATCCCTCGACCGTGCTGATGAACGCCGTGCCGGCCCAGGTGGCGGGCGTCGACCGCATCGCCATGGTCACCCCGCCGGGCAAGCTGCAGCCGGCCGTGCTGGCCGCGGCCAAGGAGGCCGGCGTCACCGAGATCTGGCGCATCGGCGGGGCCCAGGCCGTCGCCGCCCTGGCCTATGGGGCGGGACCCATCCAGCCGGTGGACAAGATCGTCGGCCCGGGCAACGCCTATGTCACCGCCGCCAAGCGCCGCCTGTACGGCGTGGTGGGCATCGACGCCCTGGCCGGTCCGTCGGAGATCGTCGTAGTCGCCGACAAGGACAACAACCCCGACTGGATCGCCGCCGACCTCTTGAGCCAGGCCGAGCACGACCCGGCCGCCCAGTCGATCCTGATCACCGACGACGAGGCCTTCGCCGCCGCCGTAGAGGCCGCCGTGGCCGCGCGCCTGAAGACCCTGTCGACCGGCGAGGACGCCGCCGCCTCGTGGCGCGACCACGGCGCGGTGATCATCGCGCCGCTGGACGAGAGCCCGGCCCTTGTGGACGCCATCGCTCCGGAGCACGTCGAGTTCGCTACGGAGAACCCCGAAACCTTGTCGGACCGGGTGCGCCATGCCGGCGCGATCTTCCTGGGCCGCCTGACGCCGGAAGCCATCGGCGACTACGTGGCCGGCTCCAACCACGTGCTGCCCACCAGCCGCGCGGCGCGCTTCCAGTCGGGCCTGTCGATCTACGACTTCATCAAGCGCACCTCGATCGTGAAGTGCGATGCGGCCTCGTTCGGGATCCTGGGTCCGCACACCGCGGCGCTGGCGCAAGCCGAGGGCCTGCCGGCCCACGCTCTCTCCGCATCCATTAGGTTGCCTTCGAAGGGCTGACGGGCAAATCTCGCCGCAAGATGTCAGACGCGCCCAAGCACTTCCTGAAGACGATCGCCATCGACGAGGATTCGCTGGCCGCGGCCTCGCGCGACCAGGAGCAGGAGCGCCAGGTGGCGATCTTCGACCTGCTGGACGGCAACTACTTCGAGCCGGCCGAGGCGGCCGGAGGGCCGTATGACCTCAAGCTGTCGCTGATCGAGAACCGCCTGGCGCTCGACATCAGCGGCGGCGGCTACGAGAAGCGCCACCTGCTGTCGCTGTCGCCGTTTCGCGGCGTGATCCGTGACTACTTCATGATCTGCGACAGCTACTACCAGGCGATCCGCAACTCGACGCCGCAGCAGATCGAGGCCTTGGACATGGGCCGGCGCGGTCTGCACAACGAGGGCTCGGCCCTGCTGCGCGAACGTCTGGACGGCAAGGTCAAGACCGATCTCGACACGGCCCGGCGCCTCTTCACCCTGATCTGCGCGCTGCACTGGCGGGGCTGATCGTGGCCGATCTGCCCGATGCGGTGCTGTTCACCTGCAACTACAACCGCGTGCGCTCGCCGATGGCCGAGGCGCTGTTCAAGCGCTTCTACGGCACCCGCGCCTATGTCGATTCCTGCGGCCTGAAGCCGGATCCGGCCGGGGAGGGGATCGATCCCTTCGTGGTGGCGGTGATGGACGAGATGGGCGTCGACGTGGCGGCCCACCAGCCCAAGACCTTCGACGAGCTGGAGGACGACAGCTTCGACGTGGTCGTCTCGCTTACGCCCGAGGCCCAGCACCGGGCCGTTGAACTGTCGCGCGATCGCGCGGTCGAGATCGAGTATTGGCCGACCCACGATCCGACCCTGGTCAACGACGGCTCGCGCGACGCCATGATGGCCGCCTATCGCGAGGTGAGGGACACGCTTTCGGCCGCGATTCGAGCGCGTTTCGGGACACCATCGACGTTTGGGGGGTGAATGCGCTATAAGCCCCGCCTCGCAGCCGCGGCTCGCGTCACGACTCGTTTTCGGGTCGCGCGGGCCGCGTTGCTATTGAACCCCTGTTGAGAGGCCTGATGGCTAAGGAAGAACTGCTCGAGTTTCCCGGCACGGTCAGCGAACTGCTGCCCAACGCCACCTTCCGCGTGAAGCTCGAGAACGATCACGAGATCATCGCCCACACCGCCGGCAAGATGCGCAAGAACCGCATCCGCGTGCTGGCCGGCGACAAGGTGCTCGTGGAAATGACGCCCTACGACCTGACCAAGGGCCGTATCACCTACCGCTTCAAGTAAGCCGGGCGCGCACATGACGGTCGCCCAGCCTTCGCTGGTCCTGGCCAGTGCGAGCCCCAGGCGCTTGGACCTGTTGGCCCAGGTCGGCGTAACCCCCGACCGGGTCGATCCCGCCGACATCGACGAGTCGCCCCTGCGCGACGAGACCCCGCGCCGCCACGCCCTGCGCCTGGCGCAGGAGAAGGCGCGCGCCGTCGCCGCGCGTTCGCCGGGCGACTTCGTGCTGGCCGCCGACACCGTGGTGGCCGTGGGCCGCCGCATCCTGCCCAAGGCCGAGACCGAGGCCGACGTCCGCCACTGCCTGAACCTGCTGACCGGCCGCGCCCACAAGGTGCTGACCGGCGTGGCGCTGATCGGTCCGGACGGGACGCTGAGCTCGCGCGTCGTCGAGACCCGGGTGGTGTTCAAGCGCCTGTCCGACAGCGAATTCGAATCCTACATCGCCAGCGGTCAGTGGCGCGGCAAGGCCGGCGGCTACGGCGTGCAGGGCGTGGCGGGCGGCTTCATCGTCGACCTGCAGGGCTCGTATCCCAGCGTGGTCGGCCTGCCGCTGTACGAGACCCTCTGCATGCTCGAAGGCAAGGGCTGGCTCCGCCGCGAGGCCGTTGCATGAGCGAGCGTCGCGCATACCTCTACAAGGGCGTCGGCGAAACCGTCGGCGTCGTGACCCTGGACGGCCGGCCCGAGCGCCTGATCGTGCAGTGGCCGGGCGACGATCCGCTGGACGCCGAGGGCGTGTGCGGCGTGGCCCGGGTGAAATCCATCGAGCGCGCCTTCGGGGCCGCCTTCGTGGCCCTGCCGGGCGGCGCCGACGTGCTGCTGCCGATCAAGCCCGACATGCCCAAGCTGGTGCAGGGCGGCCTGGTCGAGATCGAGATCCGCACCGCCTCGCGCGCCGACAAGGCCGCCGTGGCGCGCTTCGTCGCCGAAGGGGAGGGGGAGCCGCGCGTGCTGGCCGCCGCGCCGACGCTCGAGGAGCAGCTTCGCCACTTCGTGAAGGCCGGCTCGCCGACGACCGGCGAGCGCGCCCTGGAGGCGGTGGAAGCGGCCGAGGCCGACATTCTGGAGACCGTCTTCGCCCTGCCGGGCGGCGGCGACGTCGCCATCGAGACGACCCGCGCCCTGACCTCGGTCGACGTCGACCTGGGCGGCCGCGAGGGCGACGCCAAGCGCGCCGCGCGTCAGGCCAACATGGCCGCGATCGCCGTCTCGGCCCGCGTGTTGCGCCTTAAGGGCCTGGGCGGGCTGGTGGTGTTCGACCTGGTGGGGCGCGGCCACGACGGCCAGGCCCTGACCGTGGCCGCCCGCAACGCCTTCGCGCCCGACAATCCCGGCGTGGCCATCGGGGCGATCAGCAAGTTCGGGGCGCTGGAGATGGCGCTGCCGCGTCGCGCCCGGCCGGTGATGGAGCGCCTGGTCGACGCACGGGGCGGCTGGACGGCTTCCTACGCCGCCCGCCGCCTGGCGCGGGCGCTGGAGCGGGAAGGGCGCGCCGATCCTGGCGGTCGCCTGGCCGCCCGCTGCGCGCCGGCCGTGCTGGAAGCCTTCGCCGAGCTCGACGCGGGCCTGGCCGAGCGCCTGGGCTGCCGTTTCACCGTTTCCGCCGAGCCTGGCTGGAGCAACGACCGTATCGAGGTGTCCGCGGCATGAGCAGCGCCTGTCCCATCTGCGGCAAGCCCGCCCAGGAAGCCTCGCGCCCGTTCTGCTCCAAGCGCTGCGCGGATGTGGACCTGCAGCGCTGGCTGTCGGATCGCTACGTCGTGCCTGGCGGCCAGGACGACGAGGAAAACCCTCCATCCACAGACTTCGACAATTAGTCGAAAAGGGCGCTGGACAAGCCCTGCGGGCTCTCCTATAGACCCCCTCCTCGCCGCCGGGCGAGGCCAGAAGCGGCCTTCACCGCTTCACGGCCCGATGGGCCTGGGTAGCTCAGTTGGTAGAGCAGCGGATTGAAAATCCGCGTGTCGCTGGTTCGATTCCGGCCCCAGGCACCACCACCGTTTTCTTCTTCCTCAGCATCGAAGCCCGACGCGTGGGTCGACGTGGGTTCGCGTCATGCTGGCGTTGAGGCGTATCTCCGCGCCTCCAGCTTAAGTCGGCCGGGCGACGGATTCTTGTCCGTGAGGACAATTGCGAGCGGTCACAGAGATTCTGCGGCGCCTCGTTTGAGGGACATCTGACCACCTCGCGCGCACTCGGCGGAAGATCGCTGTTTTGTCGTTATGCTGCGCTGCGGCGCCAATATTCCCTTTGGTAGGGAAAAACCGCTCCGAAATCCTGATTTGCCATTTGTGCAATGCAGCAAAGGGCGTTCATCGGGGGTGACTGTCGTAAATTTATGCCCAAGCGGCCCCCTTGACGGTGCGAAAAGGGGTTGCCAAAGGACCCATGCCGCAATTCTAACATTGCGGTAAGGCCTGGGCTTCGAGAGGAGCTCCGGTCACTCGCGCTTCGAAACGATCCTTCACGGCGGGCATGAGCCTTCCGGGACGGGCGTAACGGGTCGAGCGCAGCGAAGCGGGTTCGCCCAACGTCCGAGAGATCGGGCGGGAAAGCGGGCTTTTCAAGTTAGGGTGGAGACGCTCTCGCGCGACGACCCTCGGTCCAAACGTGCTAGACCAATCAGGAACTGGCGACAGATGCTCGACATTAAACGGAAGACCCCCCTCATCGCTCTCGTCGGCGCCATGGCGCTGATGGCGAGCGCCCCGGCCTTCGCTCAGGACGCCGCCGCTCCCGCGCCGGCCACCACCGAAGCCGCCGCTCCGGCCGCCACCCCGGCCGCCGAAACCCCGGCCCCGGCCGCTGACGCCGCTCCCGCCGAGGACGCCGGTGAAGCCGCCACCGAAAAGATGAAGTCGCACTCGCTGACCCCGGTCGGCATGTTCCTGGCCGCCGGCATCGTCGTTAAGGTCGTGATGATCGGCCTGATCCTGGCCTCGATCTTCTCGTGGGTGCTGCTGATCACCAAGCTCCTCGAGTTCGCCAGCCTGAACAAGCAGACCGACCAGTTCCTGGAAGCCTTCCGCGGCGCCCGTTCGATCTCGGACATCGCCCGCATCGGCTCGTCGGAAGAATTCGAAGGCAACCCGCTGGCCGACATGGCCGCCGCGGCCGCCCAAGAAGTCGAACTGTCGCGTCAAGCCGGTCTGCAAGTCGGCGGCGAACACCGCGACTCGACCCTGGCCCGCGCCACCTACGCCATCAACGCCGTGCAAGCCTCGCTCGCCAAGCGTCTGTCGGGCGGCATGGTGTTCCTGGCCTCGGTGGGTTCGGGCGGTCCGTTCATCGGTCTGTTCGGCACCGTGTACGGGATCATGACCTCGTTCATCAGCATCGCGAACACCAACACGACCAACCTCGCCGTCGTCGCGCCGGGTATCGCTGAAGCCCTGCTCGCCACCGGTATCGGTCTGTTCGCCGCTATCCCGGCCGTTATCTTCTACAACTACTTCCAAACCCGCATCTCGGCCTTCGGCACCCGCTCGGAAGGTTTCGTTGCTGAACTGATGAACGCTATCTCGCGTCAGCTCGACAAGGGGGCGTAAGACCGATGGCCGCCAAACTTTCGGGCGGCGGCGGCGACAGGTTCAACGTCGAACAGAACAGCGAGATCAACGTCACGCCCTTCGTGGACGTCATGCTGGTCCTCCTGATCATCTTCATGGTGGCGGCCCCGCTGGCCTCCGTGTCGATCGAAGTGAACCTGCCGCCGGCGGTAGCGAAAGCATCGCCTAACCCGCCGAAACCGGTCTACATCTCCATCAAGTCAAACGGTCAGCTGTACATCGGCGACGATCGCACTTCGATTGACACGATGGGTGAGGACCTGACGAAGAACATCGGCAGACGCGACCCTTCGAAGGAGCGCATCTTCATCCGTGCTGACGAAAAGACGCGCTACGGCTCGTTCATGGAGGTGATGAACACCCTCCAGGACAATGGGTTCTACAGCGTGGCTCTCGTGGGCCGTGATGAGAACAGCTGAGGGGTGATGCATGGCTGAACAACAAACGCCCGAGCATCGCCACTACGATCCGCTGACTTCGGAAGGCCCGCGCCGGAAGAAGGGTATCGGCACCTTCGGTGTCGCGACCATCATCGTGATCGGTCTGCACGGCCTCCTCTTCGCGTACCTCGCGAAGCAGAAGTTCGAAGCAGTGCTGAAGGAGTACAGCGACGAAGCCGTGGATGTGGAGCTGCCTCCGCCTCCGCCGCCTCCGCCGCCGCCTCCGCCGCCGCCGCCGCCGCCGCCGACCAACGCTCCGCCCCCGCCTCCCGCGGTGGTGCAGCCGAGGCCGCCGATCGCGCCGCCGCCGGACGTGACGCCGCCGCCGCCGCTCCCGATCCCGCCCGTCAAGGAGCGGGTCGAGCAGACGGCGCCGCCGATCATCTCGTCGGCTCCGCCGGCGCCGGTGACGGCTCCGCCGGCTCGCGCTTCGGTCGTGACGCGTCCCGACTGGGCGCGTAAGCCGAACGCGGACGACATGGCCCGGTACTATCCGGACCGTGCGCAGCGGATGGAAGTCGGTGGTCGTGCGACGATCCGTTGCACGGTGAACGCCAAGGGTTCGCTCGAGAACTGCTCGGTCGTGTCGGAATCTCCGGCCGACTACGGTTTCGGCGACGCGGCCCTGAAGCTGTCGCGCCTCTTCCGCATGAAGCCGAAGACCCTCGACGGGGCTCCGGTGGACGGCGGCGAGATCACGGTGCCGATCACCTTCCAGGTCCCGCAATAGCGACCGGCCTGGGACGATCCCAAGAAGACGCCTCGGAACTTCGGTTCCGGGGCGTTTTTCTTTGCGCGCCTGGCAGGGCGAGCGCGGGGCGGGATGAAGGCCCGTTCGAGGCGTGCAATTTTCTGTCCGAGGGGCCTTTTCGCCGCTTGATCCGGAAGGCGGGTCCGACTAAGAACACGCCTCTCGCGGAGCCGCCTTAGCTCAGTTGGTTAGAGCGCTAGATTGTGGATCTAGAGGTCCTCGGTTCGAGCCCGAGAGGTGGTACCACGAGACGATGAAGAGGCCCGGCGGCGACGCCGGGCCTTTTTCGTTTCCAGGCCTGGCCAAGCTGTCCGGCCGCGCCGAACGGTCGCGGCGGCGAACCGCCACATGGCCGGACGCAAGGGCGCGTGGGAGGGTTTTCGGGCGCGGCGGCCGGCGCTCTGGGACGGATCGTCGCGCACTTGCACGGACCATAGCCAAGTCCCGTGGAACGGGCGTACGGTGGCGTTCACGACACCGCCGCTTGAGCGGGCCCGCGTCGCGGCGCGGAGCGAGATCGGGGAGGAAGCAATGGCTGACGGAGCTATGGGAATCGTTCCGACCGAAGAACAGTTGGCGGCCGCCGCGCTGGACGTGGCCGGACTGCTGGGATTCGCCGACCTGCTGCCGGCCTATGCCGTGGCCGAGGGCGCCGAGAAGCTGGACGTGCTGGGCCTCATCGTGCGCGTGCTCGCCGCCGACGTGCTGGGCGTCGAGCCGGGAACCGACCGCATCAGCCCCGAATCGGCGCTGTTCCTCGACTGAGGTCGCCAGGCGGCGACCCAGTTCATCCCATTTCGTGCGACGACCGGACGATGCCCTGAGGCTACGCACACGGGCGCAAGAGCCCGAAACCGGGCGACCAGGCGCGGTCGTCGCTACAAGCGCTCGCCGCCAGCAACGGCCGGGCCTCGGTCCCAGGGGCGCGGGTCTGGCGCGCGGCCCCTGGCCTGGATGACGACGGAAGATCCCCTAAGGCCCTGTCCATCCGCCGCCCAGCGCCTGATACAGCGCCACGGCGTTGAGCAGGCGGGCCTCGCGCACCTGCGACAGCGCAAGCTCGGTGGCCAGCAGGCCGCGTTGGGCGTCCAGTTCCTCGAGATAGGCGACGTAGCCAGCCTGGTAGCGCTTGCGGGCGTGATCCAGCGTGCGGGCGGCGGCGGCGCGCTGCAGGCGGGCGTGGTCTTCCTGCTCGGTGAGGCGGCCTTGCCCCTCCAGCGCGCTCTCGACCTCGTTGAAAGCCGTCTGGGCGGCCTTGCGATAGGCGAAGGCGGCCTGGTCGCGGCGGGCGGCGGCGGCGTCCGAGGCGCCGCGCAGACGACCGCCGTCGAAGATCGGGGCCAGCACGCTGCCGCCCGCGCTCCAGATGCTCAGCGGGTCCAGGTGCTGGACCTGCAGGCCGCCGGCGGCGGCCGACAGCCGCACCTGGGGCAGGAAGGCCGCTCGCGCCGCCGCAAGGCTGGCGTCGGCCGCCGCGAGGCTGGCCTCGGCCTGGGCGACGTCGGGCCGGCGGGCCAGCAGGGCCCACGGCAGGGGCGCTGCCGGCTGCGGCACGGCCAGGGCCTCGAGCCCGCCGCGGGCGATCGGCCCGGCGCCGTCCTCGCCGACCAGCAGGGCCAGGCCCGCCTCTTGCCTGCGGACGGCCAGTTCTAGCGCGGGCACGCGCTGGGCGGCCGCCTCGAGCTCGCCTTCGGCCTGGCGCAGTTCCAGATTGGAGGTCAGGCCCTGTTGCGCGCGGCGACGAGCGCGGTCCGTGGCCTCCTGCCGCGAGACCAGCGTGGCGCGGGCGGTGGCCAGCTGGGCGTCCAGCGAGGTCAGGGAGACATAGGCGCGGGCGGTGGCGGCGGCCACCGACAGGCGCGCGGCGTCGCGGGCGTGGCGGCTGGCCTGCAGGCTGGCGCGGGCGGCGGCGTCGCCAGCCCGCAGCCGACCCCACAGGTCGATCTCATAGGCGGCCTGGAGCTGGGCCTGGGCGGCCAGGGGCTCGGCCGCCGTACCGAAGGCCGACAGCTCGCGCTGCTTCTGCACCCCGCCCGTGGCGTTCAGCGTCGGCAGGAGCGCCGCGCGGGACTGGGCGGCCAGCCCCTCGGCCTCGCGCACTCGCGCCTCGGCGATCCCCAGGTCGGCGTTGCGCGCCAGGGCGGCAGCCACGAGGCCGGAGAGGCGCGGATCGCCGAAGGTCTTCCACCAGTCGGCGGCGAGGACGTCCTGGCCGGAGGGCGCGTCGGCGCGCCAGGCGGAGGGCGGCGTCACGGCGGCTTCCGGCGGTGGCGCGGTCTTGGGTCCCGGCGTGGCGCAGGCGCCCAGCAGCAGGGCCGTCGCCAGGACGGACAGGGTCGGGCGCATCAGCGGCGCTCCCCCTCGCGCGGGCCTTTGGCCAGGTCGACCTGCGCCTCGACCGACATGCCGGGGCGCAGCCGGACCAGGTCCGGCTGGCCGGCGTCGAGCACGATGCGCACCGGCAGGCGCTGGGCGATCTTGGTGAAGTTGCCGGTGGCGTTCTGGGCCGGCAGGATGCTGAACTCCGAGCCGGTGGCGGGCGAGATCTGCTCGATGCGGCCATGGAAGCGCCGGTCGCCCAGGGCGTCGACCGTGACGCTGGCGGGCTGGCCGGGACGCATTCGGCCGGCCTGCCGCTCCTTGAAGTTGGCGATGATCCAGCGCTGCGGGGGCACCAGCGAGACCAGCTGCGTGCCGGCGGTGACGAACTGGCCCTGGCGCACGCCGATCTGGCCCAGCTGTCCGTCGGTGGGGGCCCGGACCAGGGTGTTGTCCATGTCGATCTCGGCCAGCCGCAGGGCGGCGCGGGCGGCGGCCACGGCGGCCTCCAGTCCCTGGCGCGAGACGCCGACCGAGCGGACGTCCTGGCGGGCGATGTCGCGGCCTGCGCGGGCGGCGATCACCTGGGCCTCGGCGGCGCGCAGGGCGGCGCGGGCCTGGTCGCGTTCGCGCAGCGACACCGAGCCGTCGGTGGCCAGGTCTGCCACGCGGGCCATGTCGGCGCGGGCGCGTTCCAGCTGGGCCTGGGCCGAGCCGATGTCGGCGTGGCGGGCGGCCAGGGCGGCCTCGCGCGAGGCCTGGGCCTGGGTCGAGTTGGCCAGGTCCGCCTCGCGGGCGGCCAGGGTGGCGCGAGCCTGGTCGAGGCGCTGGCCATAGATGCGGCGGTCGATCTCGACCAGCGGCTGGCCGGCGCGCACGGCCTGGAAGTCCTGCACCAGCACCTTGGTGACGTAGCCGCTGAGCTGCGGCGCGATCACCGTCACCTGGCCGCGCACATAGGCGTTGTCGGTGCGCTGCACCGAACCGGCGAAGGGCGGAAGCTTCCACAGGAACAGGATCAGCAGCACCACGACCAGGGTGACGAGAGCGGCCAGCACGATGGCCCGTACGCCCGGCGGCTTGGGCCGGGCTGGAGGCGGAGCGGCCGCGGCGGCGCGGTCCTCGGGCTGCGGAGGCGGGCTGGCGGGCGGCGGGGCGGCGTCGGTCATGCGGGTTCCGAAGCGGGCTTGGATGGTGTCGGGGGCGGTGTCGGGGCGGCGGCCTGGCGCTTCATGCGCACGGCCAGCAGCACGAACAGCAGGGCGGCGTAGAAGAACTGGGCGACGGCGATGATCCCGATCACCCGGAAGACGTCGTTGAAGGCCAGGATGTTGGCCTGCTGGGTCAACTGCTGGGTCAGCAGGGCCACGCCGTCGGCGGCGCGGAAGGCCGGGTCGACCTGGGTCGAGGCGTAGGCCCCGCCATAGGCCTGCAGCGTGGCGGCGACGGCGGGATCCGATCCGGTAAGGTGCTCGGCCAGATAGACGGCGTGGTGCTGGGCGCGCACGGTCTGCAGCGTGCCCAGCAGCGAGGCGCCGAAGAGGCCGCCCAGGTTCTGGGCGACGCCGAACATCACCGAGAAGGTGATGATCGAGCCCAGGCCTCGGGTCAGCAACTGGCCGATGCCGAACATGAAGGCCGGTCCCAGGAACATGGCGGCGGCGAAGGCCAGCAGGGCCTGGCTGAGATAGAGGTTCACCGGCGCGGTCAGCACCGTGGCGCGGGCGTCGAGGAAGGCGCCGACGGCGATCAGCAGGATCGAGCCGAGGAACTGCGGGGCCAGGGTCTTCTGGTTGAGGGTCGTGGCGCTGACCACGACGCCGGCGACGGTGGCCAGCAGGACCACGCCATAGAGCAAGCGCTGCTGCTCGGCCGCCAGGCCCAGCGCGTTCATCAGGCCGGCGGCGCCGACGCTCTGCTCGGAGAGGATCAGCCGCACCAGGGCGATGTTCAGGCAGAAGCGCAGGAAGGCGCCGGTGGCCACCCAGCGGGTGTCGATCAACGGGTGGACCCGGCCATGCTCGACCAGCGAGGCGATGGCGATCATCACCACGGCGGCGGCCAGACACCAACCGAGCCACGGGGCCTCGAACCACCAGACGATACGGCCCAGGCCCAGCACTGCGACGACCAGGCCAAGACCCCCGCCCAGCAGGGCGAAGGTCAGGACGTCGGTCTTCTCGAAGACGTGGATGCGCACCCCGTGCGGCAGGCGAAACAGCAGCACGGCGGCCAGGCACGCGGCGGCCAGGCACGCTTCCAGCGCGTAGAGCCCATGCCAGTAGGCGGCGTCGAGCAGGCCGGTGGAGATCACCCGGGCCAGCGGCGCGCCCAGCTGCGAGACGCCGACGCCGAGCACCAGCGCTCCCATGCGGAACGAGGCCGGGAAGGCCTGCAGCATGTAGAACATGGCCAGCGCGCTGAGCGCCGCGGCGCCGACGCCGCTGATCGCCCGCAGGACCAGGGCCATCGGATAGTTGTCGAGGAACAGGTGGGCGAACGCCGCCACCGTGTAGAGGCTCAGGAACACCAGGGTGAACCGGCGGATGCCGAACTGCTGGCGGTACTTCACCAGCAGCAGGTTCATCGAGATGTTGGTCATCACGTAGATCGTGGTCAGCCAGGCCCCCTGTGTGGGGGTCAGGCCCAGCGAGCCCTGGATGGCCGGCAGGTTGACCGAGATCAGCGCCGTGCCCAGCGAGCCGGTCACGCCGATCAGGACCGAGATCAGCGCGTGGACGATGCGGAAGGGCAGGGGGAAGTCGGGCGTCGAGGGCGAGCCGGGGATCATTGGCCGCTCGTGCGGCAGCCAATCCGGGGTCTGGCCGATCGTCTCGCCGTGCCGGGGCATCGCGCCTCTTGGTGCTGACGGCGTCACTGTGGGATGCGCCGCGTCGTCGGTCAAACGCCGTCTGGTCGCAGGCATGGGTGCGTGGCCGCGGCGCGTCTTGAACGAAATTCCTCAGACATCGGCTCATCTTGACGCTTGCGCCAAATTCGAACGCTTGTAAGGGTTCCCTAGGGGTAAAGGGGATTGAAGTCTTGAGTTCGACCACCGAGATCGCCGCCGGCCAGGACGTCGAGGCGCAGGAAACCGAAGCCGTCACCAAGAACCTGGTGTTCACGGCGGCCGAGCGGCTGTTCGCGCTGCACGGCTTCCAGAACGTGTCGGTGCGCGACATCACCGCCGCGGCGGGCGTGAATCTGGCGTCGGTGAACTATCACTTCGGCTCCAAGGACGCCCTGCTGTTCGAGATCTTCAAGCGCCGCACGGCCGAGCTCAACCGCGAGCGGGCCCGGATGCTGCACGAGGCCAACGACCGCAACGAGGGCGCGCCGCCCGTGCGCGAGATCCTGGCCGCCCTGCTGACCCCGCCGCTGCGCTGGCTGGCCCCCGACCACGAGCGCCGCATCTCGCTGCAGTTCCTGATCCGCGCCCGCAGCGAGGGCACCGACGAGATCCGCCAGGTGCTGAAGACCGACGTCTCGCACCTGCGCCGTTTCTCCGACGCCCTCCTGAAGGCCCGCCCCGACCTGTCGCCGGAAGACGTCTACTGGCGGCTGCACTTCACCCTGGGCATGCTGCACAACAACCGCTTCGCCGAGTTCGACCGGCTGAACGTGCTGTCGGAAGGCCAGACCAGCGAGGCCGACGTGGTGTCGCTGCTGGAGCGGATGCTGGGCTTCGCCGAGGCGGGCTTCGCGGCTTGAAACTAGATGCTCCCCCTCTGGGGGAGCTGTCGCGAAGCGACTGAGGGGCTGTACCCGCCGCGCTTGCCCCTCCGGCCCCTCTGGGCCACCTCCCCCGGAGGGGGGAGGATCTGGTTTGCACGAGCGCGCACGAGCTCTACTTGCGATCACCTGCACGAATCACCGGCATGTGAGGAACGATCGCCGGGGCTGGGGGTTAAGGTGGCCCCATGGCTCGGCTCGGCATCACCCACGAGACCCGTTACAGCTACGAACGCCCGGTGGCGTTCGGGCCGCACAGGCTGCTGATCCGGCCTCGCGACAGCCACGCCATCCGCATCGTCGAGGCCTCGCTGGCCACCTCGCTGCCCGGCCCGATGCGCTGGAGCTACGACGCCAGCGGCAACTGCGTCTGCACTTTCCAGCCGGAGGGCGAGGCCGACTTCCTGACCATCACCAGCCGCCTGGTCATCGACCGCTTCCCCGCGCCGCTGACGGACCAGGCGGTCGACGACCCGCACACCGTGTCGCCGATCGTCTACGGCCGCGAGGACCGTGCGGTGCTGGATCCTTTCATCCGCCCGGCCACCGAGGACGCCGACCGCGTTATGCTGCGCTGGCTGCGCGAGCAGATGGAGCGCCCCGACGAGCCGGCGCTGGACTTCCTGCTGCGCCTGAACGCCACCATTCACGACCAGTTCGAGTACCAGGCGCGCTCGGCCGAGGGCACGCAGAGCCCGGCGCTGACCGTGGCGCGCGGGGCCGGCACCTGCCGCGACTTCGCCTGGCTGATGGTCGAGGCGCTGCGGCGGCTAGGCTACGCGGCGATGTTCGCCACGGGCTATGTCTACAGTCCGTCGCATGGCGGCATTCGCGGCGCGGGCGCGACCCATGCCTGGTGCGAGGTGTTCCTGCCGGACCTGGGCTGGACCGAGTTCGATCCGACCAACGGCCTGGCCGAGTCCGAGGACCTGATCCGGGTGGCCGCCACCCGCACGCCGGCCGAGGCCCTGCCGGTGTCGGGCACGGTGATCGGCGATCCGGGTCTTTCCGAACTCAGCGTGGCCGTCGACGTGCAGCAGCTGGACGTGCTGTGCGAGGCGGCTTGAGGCCGATCAACGAAAAGCGCCGGCAAGGCGTGCGAGAGTGATGTTCAGACGGGAGGCGCCGCCATGATGACCAAGATGTTCCAGCACCAGAAACCGACGACCGACTTCGCGTTCTCCAAGTCGGAGCCCAAGGCCCAGCACGGCCAGAAGCCCGCCAAGGAATGCGTCGAGCTGAAGGACGAGAAGCGCTCGTTCGAGCCGCGTCCCGGGCATTAGCCCTCTCCAGTACTTTTCACTGCCTCCCTCGCCCTCGTGGCGAGGGTCCATGGCCGCGGCTGCTCAAGCGGCGGCCGTGCGTGAAAGGTCTGAGCAGGTCGAAGCGTGGGGCCTCGCCACGAGGGCGAGGAAAGCGAGTTGTGTCGGGTCGTAAAGTCTTGGACGTCCTCATCCCCGCCGCAGGATGAACTCCAGGTCCTGGATCTCGCCGACCGGGAAGAAATACTCGCCGGCCTTCTCGAAGCCCATGCGGCCATAGAGACGCTGTGCGCCGTGGTTCTCGGACCAGACGCCGATCCACAGGCGGCGCGGGCCGTGCCGTTCCAGCCATTCCAGGGCGGTGTTCAGCAGCAGCGATCCGCGCCCGCCGCCCTGATGATCCTTCAGCACGTAGATTCGCTTCAGCTCGCCGTCGCCGTCCTTCACCTCGGGGTGGGGCAGGTCGCACGGACCGGCCAGGGCGTACCCGATCGCCTGCCTGTCATGCTCCAGGATCCAGCTGGCCTTGTCGGGATCGGCGAGGTCGGCGCGCGTGCGTTCCAGGCCGTAGGCGTATGCCAGGAACGTCTCCAGGTCCTTGGGCGGATAGAGGTGCGCGAAGGTCTCGGTGAAGGTGCGCGCCCCCAGGGCGGACAAGGTCTCGGCGTCCTGCAGGACGGCGCGGCGCAGGGTCGTGCTCATGGGCAGGTGATGCCTGAAAAAAGGCGGCTCGGACAAGCCGTGTCACGCGTTTTGGAAAAGCGATTGGTCTTATGGCGACCGGCCGACAAAGGGCCTAGGTAGGGGCCGCGCCGCAGGGCGGGTTTTGGGGTCGCCTTGGGCCGGGTCGACCGCGTGCTTGCCAAGCGCGCACGGGCATGTCATGACAACGTTGTCATAGGGTGGACGAAATTGACCAAGAAAAAAGCCGAGAACGGTGAGACCGGCCGCGACGTCCTGGTGCTTCTCGGAGGCGCCGGCGACCTGGCCCTGCGGATGCTTCTGCCGTCGCTGTATTTCCTGGAAGTCGACCGGCTGCTGCCGCGCGATCTGCGCATCTTCGGCGTCGCGCGCGGCGACCTGGACGGCGCGGGCTATCGCAAGCTGGTGCGCGAGCACCTGGGCAAGCGCGCCAATGTCGAAGAGGCCGCGTGGGAACGCCTGGCCGCCCGCCTCGACTACCTCTCGGTCGACATCACCAAGGAAGAGGGCGCCAAGGCCCTGGCCGACAAGATCGGCGGCCACGACTCGCTGACGGTGTTCTTCGCCGTCTCGCCCAGCCTCTATCCCGCCGCCTGCCAGGCCCTGCAGTCCGCCGGCCTGACCGGTCCGTCGACCCGCCTGGTGCTGGAAAAGCCGATCGGCCGCGACCTGGAAAGCTCCAAGGCCACGAACGCCGCCGTCGGCGCGGTGGTCGACGAGAGCCAGATCTTCCGCATCGACCACTACCTGGGCAAGGAGACGGTCCAGAACCTCACCGCCCTGCGGTTCGCCAACGTGCTGTTCGAGCCGCTGTGGGACAACAAGTCGATCGACCACGTCCAGATCACCATCGCCGAGACCGAGAAGGTCGGCGACCGCTGGCCCTATTACGACGAGTACGGCGCCCTGCGCGACATGCTGCAGAACCACCTGCTGCAGCTGCTCTGCCTGGTGGCGATGGAGGCCCCGTCGGGCTTCGATCCCGACGCCGTGCGCGACGAGAAGGTCAAGGTGCTGCGGTCCTTGCGTCCCTTCACCAAGGACAACGTGGCGCACGACACCGTCCGCGGCCAGTACGTGGCGGGCGTCGTCGAGGGCACGGCCCGCGCCGGCTATCTCGAAGAAGTGGGCCAGCCGTCCAAGACCGAGACCTTCGTGGCCATGAAGGTGGCGATCGACAACTGGCGCTGGGCGGGTGTTCCGTTCTTCCTGCGCACCGGCAAGAACCTGCCCGACCGTCGCACCCAGATCGTCGTCCAGTTCAAGCCCGTGCCGCACAACATCTTCGGCCAGGTGACCCAGGGCGAGATGCAGGCCAACCGCCTGGTCATCGACCTGCAGCCGGAAGAAGACATCTCGCTGTCGGTGATGACCAAGCGTCCGGGTCTGTCGGAAGAGGGCATGCGCCTGCAGTCGCTGCCGCTGTCGCTGAACATGGCTGCGCCGGGCGCCCGTCGCCGGATCGCCTACGAGAAGCTGCTGCTGGACGCGTTCCGCGGCGACCGCACCCTGTTCGTCCGCCGCGACGAGGTCGAGGCCGCGTGGCGGTTCGTCGACGGCGTGGCCAAGGCCTGGGCCGACGCGGGCATCGAGCCGGCGACCTATGCCGCCGGCACCTGGGGGCCGCCCAGCGCCGCCTCGCTGATCGCGCCGCAAGGCCGCGGCTGGAAGTCGTAAGGGGGTAATCGCAACATGCCCAAGATCGAAGTCTTCCCGACGCGCGAGGCGCTGTACGACGCGGCCGCCTCGACCATCGCCGGCGCCCTGAACACGGCCGTGGCGACCCACGGCAAGGCCGGGTTCGCCGCCACCGGCGGCACCACGCCCGCGCCCGTCTACGACCGCCTGGCGACCCTGACCGTCCCCTGGGACAAGGTCACCGTCACCCTCAGCGACGACCGCTTCGTGCCGCCCGACCATCCGGGCAGCAACCAAGGCCTGGCGCACCGGCACCTCCTGGTCGGCGAGGCCGCCAAGGCCAGCTTCGCGCCGCTCTATTTCGAGGGCGTCGACCAGGAAGCCTCGGCCCGCAAGGCCGAGGAAGGCGTGGCCCAGGCCCTGCCGTTCGGCGTGGTGCTGCTGGGCGTCGGCGCCGACGGCCATTTCGCCTCGCTGTTTCCGGGCAACCCCGCCCTGGCCGCGGGCCTGGATCCCGACACCGATCGCCTGGTCGTGGCCGTGCCCAAGGGCGAGCCGGCCCCCGACCTGCCGCGGATCAGCCTGACCTTCCAGGCGTTGATCCAGGCGTCGCTGATCGTGCTGCTGGTCACCGGCGAGGCCAAGCGTGAGCTCCTGGACGGCGAGGTCGATCCCGACCTGCCGATCGCCAGGATCCTGAAGCAGGACCGCGCGCCGGTCCGCATCCTCTGGGCGGAGTAAGTTCTGATGGCCCTCAATCCCGTCATCGCCGCGATCACCCAGCGGATCATCGAGCGCAGCCGTCCGACCCGCGAGGCCTATCTCGCGCAGATGGACGCCGCCGCCCTGGCCCAGCCCGGCCGCGCCAAGCTGTCCTGCGCCAACTGGGCTCATGCCTTCGCCGCCTCGCCGGCCGCCGACAAGGTGCGGGCGCTGGATCCGAACGCGCCCAACCTCGGCATCGTCTCGGCCTATAACGACATGCTGTCGGCCCACCAGCCGCTGGAAGAGTATCCGGCGCTGATCAAGGAAGCCGCACGCGAGGCCGGGGCCACGGCCCAGTTCGCCGGCGGCGTGCCGGCCATGTGCGACGGCGTCACCCAAGGCCGTCCGGGCATGGAGCTGTCGCTGTTTTCGCGCGACGTCATCGCCATGGCCACGGCCGTGGCCCTGACCCACGACGCCTTCGACGCGGCCATGTATCTGGGCGTCTGCGACAAGATCGTGCCGGGCCTGGTCATCGGCGCCCTGACCTTCAGCCACCTGCCGGCGGTGTTCGTGCCGGCCGGCCCGATGACCTCGGGCCTGCCCAACTCGGAAAAGGCCCGCATCCGCGCGCTCTACGCCGAGGGCAAGGTCGGTCGCGACGAACTGCTCGCCGCCGAGAGCGCCAGCTATCACGGCCCGGGCACCTGCACCTTCTACGGCACGGCCAACACCAACCAGATGCTGATGGAGCTGATGGGCCTGCACCTGCCGGGCTCGGCCTTCGTGCATCCCAACACCCCGCTGCGCAGCGCGCTGGTCAAGGAAGCCGCCCGCCGCGTCGCCGCCGTCACCCACAAGGGCAACGAGTGGATTCCGATCGGCCGGGTCATCGACGAGAAGGCCGTGGTCAACGGCGTCGTCGGCCTGATGGCCACCGGCGGCTCGACCAACCTGGCCCTGCACATCGTGGCCATGGCCCGCGCGGCCGGGATCATCCTGACGCTGGAAGACCTGGACGACATCTCCAAGGCCGTGCCGCTGCTGGCCAAGGTCTATCCGAACGGCTCGGCCGACGTGAACCACTTCCAGGCCGCCGGCGGCATGGCCTTCGTGGTGCGCGAACTGCTGAAGGCCGGCATGGCCCACGAGGACGTGCTGACCATCGCCGGCCCCGGCCTGTCGAACTATCACCAGGAGCCCTACCTCGAGGATGGCGAGCTGAAGTGGCGCGAAGGCCCCGAGGCTTCGCTGGACGAAGCCATCCTGCGTCCGGTCGAGAACCCGTTCAGCAAGGAAGGCGGCCTGAAGCTGCTGGCCGGCAACCTGGGCCGCGGCGTGATCAAGATCTCGGCCGTCAAGCCCGAGCACCACGTGATCACCGCGCCCGCCGCCGTGTTCCAGGAGCAGGAAGACTTCATCGCCGCCTTCAAGCGCGGCGAACTCGACCGCGACGTGGTGGTGGTGGTGCGCTTCCAGGGGCCTTCGGCCAACGGCATGCCCGAGCTGCACAACCTGTCGCCGTCGATCTCGGTGCTGCTGGACCGCGGCTACAAGGTGGCCCTGGTCACCGACGGCCGCATGTCGGGCGCCTCGGGCAAGACCCCGGCCGCCATCCACGTGACGCCGGAAGCCGCCAAGGGCGGGGCCCTGGCCTACGTCCAGGACGGCGACGTCATCACCATGAACGCCGACACCGGCGAGCTCTACATCCATGTGGACGAGGCCGAACTCCTCGCCCGCACGCCTGCACCAGTCCCGGCGTCCAAGCCGGGCTTCGGGCGCGAACTTTTCAGCTGGATGCGACACGGGGTCGGCGCCGCCGACGCCGGCGCGTCCGTGCTGTTTGCTTAAAGGGAACGGGAAACCCATGAACGGCGCCACTGCACACGGGCTGGGCCTGGTCGGGGACATCGGCGGCACCAACGCCCGCTTCGCCCTGGTCGATTTCGACGGTCCCGATCCCCGGCTGATCGAGCCCACCGCCTACAAGGGCGAGGACTACGACACGGCCGAGGACGCCATCGAGGACTATCTGGCCAAGGTGGGGGTCAAGCACCCCGACCAGGCCGTGGTCGCGGTGGCGGGTCCGATCGAGCATGGCGCCGTTCATTTCACCAACATCGACTGGCGGCTGTCGGAAGACAGCCTGCGCCGCGCGGGCGGCTTTCGTAACGCCCGCCTGATCAATGACTTCACGGCCCAGGCCCTGGCCGCGCCGCGCCTGTCGCCCAAGGACCTGCGCCAGATCGGCCCGCTGCCGACCTCGGGCGAGGGGGACCTGGCGATCATCGGCCCGGGCACCGGCTTCGGCGCCGCCGGCATGGTGCGCCGTCACGGCTGCGACACCCCGCTGACCACCGAGGGCGGCCACATCTCGTTCGCACCGGTCGACGAGATCGAGATCGAGATCCTGCGCGGCCTGCAGGCCAAGTACGGTCGCGTGTCGGTCGAACGCATCCTGGCCGGTCCGGGCATGGAGGACCTGCACGTCCTGCTGGCCCAGATCGAGGGGCGTCCGGTCGAGGAGCTGGCCGCCAAGGCCATCACCGAGGGCGCGGTCGCCGGTCGCGAGTGCTGCAAGGCCACGGTCGAGCGGTTCTGCGCCATCCTGGGCTCGACGGCGGGGGACCTGGCCCTGGCGCTTGGCGCGCGCGGCGGCGTGTTCATCGCCGGCGGCATCGCGCCCCGGATCATCGACCTCCTGGAAGCCAGCGCCTTCCGCGCGCGCTTCGAGGCCAAGGGCCGGCTTTCGGACTACGTGAAGGACATCCCGACCCACGTGATCCTGCATCCCCACACCGCCCTGATCGGCGCGGCCGTGGCGATGACGCCGGACGGCCAAGCGTCGATTTCGTAGGAGCCTGGTGCGTGGTCCTCGTCCTTCGACGAGCTCAGGATGAGGACCATGGCCAGCGTTCGGGGCGTTTGGAAACCTCATCCTGAGCCTGTCGAAAGACGAGGTTTCCGTCACGGGAACCGCTGCCAGAACCCTCGTTTTCAACATTCCCATCCAAAAAGGGGTCGCCTTGACAAGGTTGTCATGGCTTGTTGTCTCGCTTGAAGGCTGAATCAACGCCGCGCGAGGCCATTTCTTGAACGCCAAGGTTACGATCCACGACGTCGCCCGCATGTCGGGCGTTTCGATCAAGACCGTGTCGCGGGTGCTGAACCGCGAGCCCAACGTCAAGGCCGACACCCGCGACCGGGTGCAGGAAGCCGTGGCGGCGCTGAACTACCGCCCCAATATCTCGGCTCGCAGCCTGGCGGGGTCCAAGGCCTATCTGATCGGGGTATTCTTCGACAACCCGAGCCCCGCCTACGTCACCGACGTGCAGCTGGGCGCCATCGGTCGCTGTCGCACCGAGGGTTATCACCTGATCGTCGAGCCGCTGGATTCCGAGGGCGACGTCGAGGAGCAGGTGGCGCCGATGCTGGCCACCCTGCGCATGGACGGGGTGATCCTGACCCCGCCGGTCTGCGACGACGCGCGGGTGCTGGCCGTGCTGGACGCCGAGGGCGTGCCCTATGTGCGCCTGTCGCCGGACAAGGATCTCGACCGCTCGGCCTATGTGCGGATGGACGACATGGCCGCCGCCTACGAGATGACCGCCCACCTGATCAAGCTGGGCCACAAGGACATCGCCTTCATCAAGGGCCACCCCGACCACGGCGCGGCCCACCTGCGCTACGACGGCTACGCCAAGGCCATGGCCGATCACGGCCTGGCCGTGCGCGAGGACCGCGTTGCCCAGGGCTGGTTCTCGTTCCGCTCGGGCTTCGAGGCGGCCGAGACCCTGCTGGCGGGCGACGACCGGCCGACGGCGATCTTCGCCTCCAACGACGACATGGCGCTCGGCGTCATGGCCGTGGCCAACCGCCTGCGCCTGAACGTGCCCGAGACCCTGTCGGTGGCCGGTTTCGACGACACGCCGGGCGCCAAGGTCGTCTGGCCGCAGCTGACCACGGTGCGCCAGCCGATCCAGGCCATGGCGGCGGCCGCCGCCGACCTGCTGCTCAGCGGCGACCTGAAGGGCGAGGACGGCGGCCCGCCGCCGTCGCGCCTGCTGGACTTCGAGCTGGTGGTGCGCGAGAGCACGGGCCCGGCGGCGGAGTAGGGGAGGGGCTGTCGCTCCATCCCGCCTTCCGGAAGAAAATTTGCCGATCGCCGCTCGTGACGGGGTTGAATATCGCGATCGGCTCTCCATATCGTGGTCAGCGCTGATCGCGGCATGGCCCTTGGGGCCGAGCGCCGCTGCGCTTCACCCGCCCATCTCCGCGAGCGTCTCGAACGCCGCCCCTTGGGCTTTATCTCCCACGACTATCGTTCGGGCCCGACGATCCGTCCGGCCCTCTATCTGGAACTACATGAAGACCAATTTCACTCGCGCGGCCGCCGTTCAACGCAAGCCTCGCACCCCGTCGCAGCCGCGTGTCGCCGCGCCGTCGCCTCGCACCGAATGGGCGTGGCCGGGGCTGACTCGCGCGCAACTGCGCGAACACATCATCGAACAGATCGGCTGACCCACGGCCGCACGGCCCTCAGGGGCCGCGCCTGCACCGCGTCGCGAAGCCTTGTTCCGCAAGGCTTCGCGGCTTTCAGCGGATAAATCACACAATTACGGAAAGAGAATTTTGTTACGCGATTGACAGCGTTGTCCATTGACAGCGCTGTCGCGTTCCTCATAGGTTGCAGTCGCCGACCCCCGAGAAGGGCCGGAGAACAAGGGAGGATGCGCAAGGCATCCCGAAAAACTGGCGAACTTGCTCACGTCGACGCCGTCGGCGGAGATCGGCTCTCTGCGGCCGTAACCTAGGGGAATGCTCATGATTTCGAAGACTTACGCGACCCGGTACGCGCTGATGGCGGCGGCGTCCTCGGTCGTCCTGCTGGGCGCGGGCCAGGCCCTGGCCCAGACCGCCGCGACCGACGCGGCGGCGCCGGCCTCGGCCCAGGAACCATCTGCGGTTGAAGAGGTGATCGTCACCGGCTTCCGCGCCTCGCTGCAGAGCGCGCTGTCGGCCAAGAAGAACTCGAACCTGATCATCGAGTCGGTGACCGCCGAGGACATGGGCAAGTTCCCCGACCAGAACATCGCCGAGTCGCTGCAGCGCCTGCCTGGCGTGCAGATCGACCGCGAGAACGGCCAGGGCACCCGGGTGCGCATCCGCGGCCTCGACCAGAACGTCACCGTCCTGAACAACGACATCTTCGTCTCGGGCATGGAGCTGTTCCGCCTGGGCGAGGGCAAGATCAACCAGACCAACTCGCTGGAAGGCATCCCGTCCGAACTGATCGGCGGCGTCGACGTCTACAAGTCGCCCGACGCCTCGCTGCTGGAAGGCGGCCTGGGCGGCATCATCAACCTGAAGACCCGCAACGCCCGCAGCTTGCGCGACGACACCACGATCGCCGGCGACCTGCGCGGCAACAAGGCCGGCGACACCGACTGGAACCCGACCGGTTCGCTGGTGCTGGGCCACAAGTTCAGCGACCGCTTCGCCGTGCTGGGCACGCTGTCCTACGACAAGACCGAGATCCACACCGACGTGCTGGGCGGCGAGAACCGCGGCGGCTGGGCGTTCAACGACCGGCCGGTGGTCGGCGGCGGCACGCTCGACGTGTGGTCGCCCGAGTACCGCTACGCCACCTATCGCGACCAGGAGCGCAAGCGTCTCGGCGCGTCGATCAACCTCGACTTCGCCCTGACCGACTCGCTGCAGCTGACCGGTGACTGGTTCCACTCGGACCTGAAGATCAAGACCAGCGAAGCCTCGATCAAGTTCCCGTTCGCCAACGAGAACGCCACCTACGCGGCCGGCGCCAGCGTCGACGGCAACGGCGTGCTGCAGAGCGGCACGGTCACCGCCAATTCGGCCGAGGGCACCTCGTACCTGCAGGACTCGCAAGCCAAGACCGACAACTTCCAGGTCGCCCTGAACTGGGACAACGGCGGGCGGGTGACCGGCAGCGTGCGCGCGGCCTACTCCACCGCCGACTACGAGAGCGCCAGCGCCAACAACGACGTGCGCTACACCCAGTACACCGTGCGCAACGGCACGGCCGCAGGCCTGGTGCCCAACGCCACCGCGCCGGCGACCTTCACCTACAGCTACGCCAACGGCGACAATCCCAAGTTCACCCCGGCCAACGCGGCGCAGTTCACCACGCCCTCCAGCGTGTTCGCCAAATCGCACTGGGTGTTCGGCGAGGACACCCAGATCGACAACACCTCGATCCGCGGCGACCTGAAGTTCCGTCCCGAGTTCGGTGAAAGCGGCGACCTGGTGATCACCGCCGGCGTCCGCTACGCCGAGCGCAAGATCGACTCGGAATTCTGGCAGCTGCTGGCCGACTATTCGGGCAAGGGCGAGCTGAACGGCCGGTCCTTCGGCCAGGACTGGACGCCTTACGGCTACTTCCAGGACGGCGCCATCGGCTTCAAGTCGTGCGGCCTGCCCGCCGGCACGCCGGGCCGTCCCAACTGCGGCCAGACCGCCACCGACGACGGCCGCTTCGGCGCCTCGCCGGCGCTGATCACGCCGTACCAGACCGCCGCCAGCAATCCCGAGCGGTTCGAGACCCTGACCGTCGGCGGCATCAACGCGCTGTTCCAGAAGCGCAGCCTGATGGAGAACCCGGTCGCCTGGCTGTCGAACCTCTATTCGTCGACCCCGTTCCAGAAGTTCGCCGATCCGATCCAGTCGTTCCGGATCAAGGAGCGCACCACGACCGGCTATGGCATGGTCGACCTGGGCGGTTCCGACGACCGCTATCACGTCAACGCCGGCGTCCGCGTGGTCCGCACCGAGCTGACCATCGACTCCAGCGGCACCCCGACCACGCCCTGGTACTGGGGCACCGACAGCTGGAACGGCGTCATCGGCAATCCGGACGCCATCAAGACCACCCGCGAATATACCGACGTCCTGCCCAGCGCGAGCGCGGTGTTCGACATCAACGACAGCGACAAGGTGCGCGTGTCGGCGGCCCGGGTCGTGTCGCGCCAGGACCTGTTCCAGCTGGGCCAGGGCTCGGCCTTCAACTTCACCCGCAGCTCGACGCCGGGTCCGAACCTCAACCGCTTCCTCTACACTAACGGCAGCGGCGGCAACCCGGACCTCGACCCGTACCGCGCCTCGCAGTTCGACATCGCCTACGAGCGCTACATCGGGCGTAGCGGCATCGTTTCGGGCGCGTTCTTCTACAAGAGCGTCGACTCGTTCATCCAGACCGACACCGTGCCGCGCACCGTGGCCGACGGTTCGGTCGAAGGGGCGACCCTGGGCGTCTACACCGCGCCGGTGAACGGCGACGGCGGCAGTATCAAGGGCGTCGAACTGGCGGCGCAGTACGCCTTCGAGAACGGGTTCGGCTTCAACGCCAACTACACCTTCTCCGACTCTGAGACCTCGAAGTCGAACGACTACGACGACAACCTGCCGATCCCGGGCGTGGCCAAGCACGCCTTCAACCTGCAGGGCTTCTACGAGGGGCACGGCTTTGAGGCCCGCGTCTCCTACGCCTGGCGCGACAAGAGCTACCAGGGCGACTTCTCGTTCGGCTCGGGCACCGACCGCCACAGCCTGGGTACGTGGGAGCGGGCCTATGGCCAGCTCGACGCCCAGGTCGGCTACCAGGTGACTCCGGCGATCAAGATCGTGCTGGAGGGCATCAACCTCACCGAGGAGCCCACCGGCCGCTACCTGCAGTGGGAGAACCTGCCGTTCCGCTATGCCACCGCCGATCGCCGGATCGTGCTGGGCGCGCGGTTCAAGCTGGGGATGTAAGTCCTCTCACGCCGGCGGCGGACGGTCTGCGAGCCCGCCGCCGGCTCTTTTCCTGACACGCGTCCCGCAAGAGGGCGCGGACGGGGAGGAAACGCCATGGATCGCGCCATCGGCTCGATCGCCATACTGGGCGGAGGCACCGCCGGCTGGATGGCCGCCGCCGTGCTGGCCCAGGTGCTGCGCGGCACGGGAACGACCATCACCCTGGTCGAGAGCGCCGAGATCCCCACCGTCGGCGTGGGCGAGGCGACCATTCCGCCGATCGTCGACTTCCTGCGGTTGCTCGAGATCGACCAGGGCCAGTTCATGGCCGCCACCGAGGGCAGCTTCAAGCTGGGCATCCGCTTCGACGACTGGCGCGTGCTCGGCGAACGCTACTGGCATCCGTTCGGAACCTTCGGCCCGTCGGTCGACCGGCGTCCCTTCCATCACATGTGGCATCGGCTGCGCGCGGCGGGCGAGGATCCCCGCGTCGAGGCCTACAGCCTGGCCACGGCCCTGGGCGATGCGGGCCGCATGGCCTTCGCCGACGGGCAAGGGCAGGGGCCGCTGGGCGGCATGCGCCACGCCCTGCATTTCGACGCCGGCCTGGTGGCGAGGTTCCTGCGCACCTACTCCGAACAGCGCGGCGTGCGCCGGCTGGAGCGGCGGGTCGAGGGCGCGACCCTGAAAGACGACGGCTTTGTCGAGGCCTTGGTCCTGGAGGGCGGCGAGCGGCTGGCGGCCGATCTTTTCATAGACTGCTCGGGCTTCCGAGGCGTGCTGATCGAGGGCGCGCTGAAGACCGGCTACGAGGGTTGGAGCGCCTTCCTGCCGTGCGACCGGGCGGTCGCCGGCCTGACCGTGCGCGACGCCAATCCGCCGCCCTTCACCCAGGCCGCGGCGCGTCCGGCCGGCTGGCGCTGGCGTATCCCGCTGCGGCATCGCACCGGCAACGGCTACGTCTATTCCAGCGCCCATGTCAGCGACGACGAGGCCCTGGCCGATCTGGAGCGCGAGGCCGGCAAGCTGCTGACCGAGCCGCGCGTCCTGAAGTTCACCGGCGGCCGGCGCAAGGCGTTCTGGAACCGCAACGTGATCGCGCTTGGCCTGGCTTCCGGGTTCATCGAGCCGCTGGAGTCGACCAGCATCCATTTCGTGACCAGCGGACTGATGAAGCTGCTCGACCACTTTCCCGACAAGGATTTCGACGCGGCCAACATCGCCGACTACAACGCCGCCCTGGTCGCCGAGTACGAGGCCGCGCGCGACTTCATCGTGCTGCACTACCAGCCGACCCGGCGTGACGAGCCGTTCTGGCGCGAGCGCGCGGCGGCGGCCCTGCCGCCCGACCTCGCCGAGCGGCTGGCGCTCTATCGGGGCACGGGGCGCATTCCGCACCGGCCGACCGAGCTCTTCACCGAGCTGTCCTGGTTCTACGTGCTGGAGGGCATGGGCGTGCGGCCGGCGGCCTACGACCCGCTGGTCGGTCTGTCGAACCTGTCCCAGGTGCGCGAGGGGCTGTCGGGCTGGCGGCGACGCGTGGCCGAGATCGTCCAGGCCGCGCCTGCGCACGACGCGGCGCTGGACCTGGTGGCCGGGCGACGGCGACCCGCGGCCTGAAGGGCGGGCCGACGCCTTCGAAATGACGGATGCAAAAAGAGGATAGACAGCGCTGTCAAGAAATGGTGTCTGATCGATGTGACCGCTATCGCGACGCGCCCAACGGCGGCGAGCGAGGTGGTCGCGCAACGAAACCAGGGAAGGAAACCGTTCGGGCCGACCGGCGCGCGACCGCGCCGAGGCTCAGTTCCGCTTTCGCCATTCATCCCACTCCAGCGTCGACGTTTCTTTCGTCGATGGGATGCCGCTTGCGGCCGTCGGTCCCCCCTCCGACCGCGAGCGTCAGCTGGAGACCCCTCCTGCAAGGGGTTGCTCCCACTCCGGCGCGGCGGGCTCGCCGCGCCGATCTTTTCCGGATTTTCGCTTTCAAGGGCCCCGTCATGAAGCTTCGCCGTCCGCTCCTCCGCGCCTCGTCGCTGGCCTTGACCGTGGGCCTGGCCCTGCCGGCGCTGGCGGCCGAGCCGAGTCTGGTCGCGACGACCCCGCGAACGACCGCCCATCCCGAACTGTGGCCGGCGGCCAAGAGCCCGGCCAGCATCACCGACGCCAAGACCGAGGCCTTCATCACCCAGCTGATGAGCAAGATGAGCGTCGAGGAAAAGGTCGGCCAGACGATCCAGGGCGACATCGCCTCGATGACGCCGGCCGATCTGGCGACCTATCCGCTGGGCTCGATCCTGGCCGGCGGCAACTCGGCGCCCGACGGCAATGACCGCGCCACGCCCAAGGCCTGGACCGACCTCGTCGACGCCTATCGCAAGGAGGCCCTGGCCAAGCGCCCGGGTCGCACGCCGATCCCGCTGATGTTCGGCATCGACGCCGTGCACGGCCACAACAACATCGTCGGCGCGACGATCTTCCCGCACAACGTGGGCCTGGGCGCCATGCGCGATCCGGCGCTGATCGAGCGCATCGGCCAGGCCACCGGCGAGGAGGTGGCGGTGGTCGGCGGCGACTGGACCTTCGGCCCGACGGTCGCCGTGCCGCGCGACGACCGCTGGGGCCGCTCCTACGAGGGCTATGGCGAGGATCCTGAGATCGTCGCCAGCTATTCGGGGCCGATGACCCTGGGCCTGCAGGGCAAGCTCGAGCCCGGCAAGCCGATCGCGCCGGGCCGTATCGCCGGCAGCGCCAAGCACTTCCTCGCCGACGGCGGCACCCAGGACGGCCGCGACCAGGGCAATGCGGTGATCTCCGAGCAGGAGCTCGTCGCGGTGCACGCCCAGGGCTATCCGCCCAGCATCGACGCCGGCATCCTGACGGTGATGGCCTCGTTCTCCAGCTGGAACGGCCAGAAGATCACCGGCAACAAGACCCTGATCACCGACGTGCTGAAGAAGCGGATGGGCTTCGAGGGCTTCGTGGTCAGCGACTGGAACGCCCACGGCCAGCTCCAGGGCTGCTCCAACGTCTCGTGCCCGCAGGCGATGAACGCGGGCCTCGACATGTACATGGCTCCCGACAGCTGGAAGGGCCTCTACGAGAACACGCTGAAGCAGGTGAAGTCGGGAGAGATCCCGATGGCGCGTCTCGACGACGCCGTGCGCCGCATCCTGCGGGTCAAGGTCAAGTCGGGGCTGTTCGATCGCGTCGCGCCGCAGGTGCAGGGCAAGTTCGATCGTCTCGGCTCGGCCGACCACCGCGCCGTCGCCCGCGAGGCGGTGTCCAAGTCGCTGGTGCTGCTGAAGAACGACGGCGTGCTGCCGATCAAGGCGGGAGCCAACGTGCTGGTCGCCGGCGCCGCCGACGACATCGGCAAGGCCTCGGGCGGCTGGACCCTGACCTGGCAGGGCACGGGCAACAAGAACAGCGACTTCCCCAACGGCCAGTCGATCTGGGGCGGCCTGAAGGAGGCTGTCGAGGCTTCCGGCGGCAAGGCCACCCTGGCAACGGACGGCAAGTTCGCCGGCGCCAAGCCCGACGTGGCCATCGTGGTGTTCGGCGAGGATCCCTACGCCGAGTTCCAGGGCGACGTGGCCAACCTGGCCTATCAGCCCGGCGGCAAGACCGACCTGGAGCTGCTGAAGACGCTGAAGGCCCAGGGGATCCCGGTGGTGTCGGTGTTCCTGTCGGGGCGTCCGCTGTGGGTGAACCCCGAGATCAACGCCTCGGACGCCTTCGTGGCCGCCTGGCTGCCGGGCTCGGAAGGCGGCGGCGTCGCCGACGTGCTGGTGGCCGGCAAGGACGGCAAGTCCAGGCGCGACTTCACCGGCAAGCTGTCGTTCAGCTGGCCCAAGCGCGCCGACCAGGGGCCGCTGAACCGCGGCGACAAGGGCTATGACCCGCAGTTCGCCTATGGCTACGGCCTGTCCTACGCCCAGCCGGCCAAGGTGGCGCAGCTGTCGGAGAGCGCTGGCGACCTTGGAACCGCCGCCAGCGTCGACCGCTACTTCGTGGCCGGCCGCGTGCCGGCCCCGTGGATGCTGAGCTTCTCGGGTGCGGGCGCGGTCAAGACGATCGACGCCGGAGCCCAGGAAAACGGCCGCCAGGCGACCTGGAGCGGGGAGGGCGAAGGCCTTCTGGCCGTGCAGGGGCCGCCCGTCGACCTGTCGCGCCAGACGACCGGCGACATGGCGGTGCTCGTGAGGTGGCGAGTCGACAAGGCGCCTGTTGCGCCGGTTTATCTGACTGTCGGTTGTGGCGAATCCTGCGGTGGGAGGCTAGACGTAACGTCAACGTTGTCAGGCTCGAAAATCGGCGAATGGCGATCCGCCAAGATCAAACTTTCCTGTTTCCAGGCGGCGGGCGCCCAGATGGCGCACGTTTCGTCTCCGTTCGGCCTGAGCACCTCGGGGCCGCTGACGATTTCGGTCACCGAAATCCAGTTGGCGTCCAACGAGGGCGACGCTTTCTGTCCCAAATAATCCCCCAAACTGACAAAGGAGCGGCCGCATGATCCGCGCGCGTCGTTCCCGCATCGTCGCCACCATCGGCCCGGCCTCGGGTTCGCCGGAGATGATCGTCAAGCTGGCCAAGGCTGGCGCCGACGTCTTCCGCCTGAACTTCAGCCACGGCGCTCACGAGACCCACGCCGCCGTCTACGCCGCCATCCGCGCGGCGGAGGCGGTGGTCGGCCGTCCGCTGGGCATCCTGGCCGATCTGCAAGGGCCCAAGCTGCGCGTCGGCAAGTTCGCCGACGGTCCGGTTCAGCTGAAGCCCGGCCAGGCCTTCCGGTTCGATTCCGATCCGACCCCGGGCGACGAAACGCGGGTTCATCTCCCCCATCCCGAAATCCTGACGGCGATGAAGCCGGGCGCGACCCTGCTGCTCGACGACGGCAAGCTGCGGATGACCGTGACGCAAGCCGGCCCCGGCTACGCCGACACCACGGTCGTCAACGGCGGCAAGCTGTCGGAGCGCAAGGGCGTGGCCGTGCCGGACGTCATCATCCCGATGTCGCCCCTGACGCCGAAGGACCGCGAGGACTTGGCCTTCGCGCTGCGCCTGGGCGTCGACTGGATCGCCCTGTCGTTCGTGCAGGCCCCGGAAGACATGGCCGAGTTGCGCCGCATCGTCGAAGGGCGCGCGGCCGTGCTGGCCAAGATCGAGAAACCGCAGGCGCTGCAGACCCTGGGTCCGATCCTCGACCTGTGCGACGGCGTCATGGTGGCCCGCGGCGACCTTGGCGTCGAAATGGCGCCGGAAGAGGTGCCGGTGGCGCAGAAGGAAATCCTGCGCGCCGCCCGTGAGCGCGGCATTCCGGTGATTGTCGCCACCCAGATGCTGGAGTCGATGACCAGCTCGCCGACCCCGACCCGCGCCGAGGCCTCCGACGTGGCCAACGCCGTGTACGAGGGCGCGGACGCGGTGATGCTGTCGGCCGAAAGCGCCGCCGGCGACTATCCCGAAGAGTCGGTGGCGATGATGAACCGCATCATCGAGCGCGTCGAACGCGACCCGCGCTGGCCCGAGCTGATGCAGGCCGAGCAGCCGCACGTCGACGAGGACGCCGACGTGCTGGTGGTCGCCGCCGCCGGCGCGGCCAAGTCGGGCTCGACCAAGTGCCTGGTGGCCTTCACCACCACGGGCGCCACCGCCCGCCGCCTGGCCCGCGAACGGCCGCTGCAGCCGGTGCTGGCCCTGTCGCCGAAGATCGAGGCCGTGCGTCGCATGGCCCTGGTCTGGGGCGTGGAGCCGCGCGTCAGCGCCCAGCCCGACAGCCTGGAGGTCGTCACCACCGACGCCGCCGCCCGGGCCCTGGAACTGGACCTCGCCAAGCCCGGCGAGCGCATCCTGATCGTGGCCGGCACGCCGTTCGGCGCACCCGGCGCGGCCAACCTGCTGCGCCTGGCGCATGCGCCGTTCCCGGTGCGCAAGCGGTAGAGCCGACTTCCGGACAAGAGAAAGGCCATCGCCCCCCCGGGGCGATGGCCTTTTTTGCTTGGGCGATATGAGGCCAGCCACGACCCCCTCCGGCCCTCTGGGCCACCTCCCCCAGAGGGGGAGGATCTATGCCGCGGGTGCTCTCACTCTGGGGGAGCTGTCGCAGAGCGACTGAGGGGGATCGCCGTAGGCGATCAAGACCCGAACGGTTCCGGCAGCAGCCGCTCATAGCCCTTGCGCACCGCGCCGTAGCATTCGCAGGCGATGGCTTCGAGGCCGGCCCGGTCGAGGATGTCGACGACGCCGCGGCGATAGCGGATCAGCCCCTTGGCCTGCAGGGCGCCGGCCACGGCGGTGACCGTGGTGCGCTGCACGCCCAGCATGTCGGCCAGGAATTCCTGGGTCAGGCTGATGGTGTCGACGTCTATGCGGTCGCGGAAGCCCAGCAGCCAGCGGCAGAAGCGCGCCTCCACCGCGTGCAGGGCGTTGCAGGCCACCGACTGGATGGCGTGGCCGAACAGGGCTTCGTTGTGGCGCTCGATCAGGTCGCGCAGCACGGCGCTGCGCTCGGCGCCTTCGCGCAGGGCCGCGGCGCTGATGCGCGAGACCCCGCCCGGCGCCTGAACGATGGCGCGCGACAGCGACTGGCGCGGCGAGATCGCCGCCATCAGGCCCAGGCCGCCTTCGCGCCCGATGGTGGCCGACTCGATGGCCGCGCCGTTCTCCATCAGCGTCATCAGCGAGATGACGCAGTCGTGCGGGAAGTAGACCGTGTCGATCTGATCGCCGGGGTCGTACAGCAGCTTCCCCTTCTCCAGGTCCTGATGGGACAGCTGGGCGGCGATGTAGCCGAAATCCTCGGGGGGCAGGGAAGCGAGCAGACGGTTCTTCAAGGGATGTAGAGGCCCTGTCATGGCGAATCGAACGCCGGCTTGCGGCAAGGGTTGCAAGCTATAGGCAGGACTCGGGTGCGGCGCTGTCAGGTAGCCGACGCAATGCAGAGTGGGCCGGCGTTTAATCGAGATAAGGCTATATTGTGGCTCTCATTGCGGGAAAATCTGCGAGCTTTAGCGTTATGTCGGGTTCCCGACAAAGACTGTTGACCCGCCGCGAAACTAGAAAGAAATCAACGGTGGCCGGTCGTATCGGCGGGCGATTGCAACCGGTCGCCGCGCCGGAGGCCGTCCGGCGCGGTTCGGAGGCTGGTACTGTCCGTGGGCTGACTCAGGCAATGCCGAGATGGGCTCGGTCGCCCAGGTCGGGCCGGCGGTCGGTGAGGTTGGCCTTGGCGATCTCCCAGGCGAAGCGCACGGCGCCGCCCTTGGAGATCCACAGCTCGGCGTCGCGGGCGTCGAGGCGAAGCAGGGTGAGGTGCGGATCGTCCTTGCCGTCGGGATACCAGGCGGCGACGATCGGCGACCACCAGCGCTGGATGCGGGCGGTGTCGTGGTCGCGGCTCAGGCGGCCGCCGATGCAGGCCTGGAAGTCGCCGTCCTTGGCCTGGACCACGAACATCGCGTCGCCGCCGTCGCCGGCCACGGCCTGGGCCAGATCGGTGTCGTCGCGGGTGAAGAACCAGATCTGGCCGGTCTCGGGCTCGGCGAAGGCGGTCATCGGCTGGTAGTGCTGATGGCTGTTGACGAGGCCCAGCATGCCGAAGCGGGCGTGCTCCACCTCTTTCCAGAGGCGCTTTTCGACGTCGGCCTTGTCTTGGGGATCGGTGCTCATGGCGGCTCCTGCGCTTTGCGGTAAGGCAGGAGAACCGGCCGGCGAGGGGGCGGTTCCTAGGGCGAAGCCTGGCTGAGCCGTTCGAGATAGGCCTCGAACATGTCGGCCATGGCCTCGGCGAAGGCGGTGATCTCGGCCTCGTCGCGGGGCACTTCGGAAAAGCCCTTGCCGACCTGGGCGAGGGTCGAGGTGATCAGGTCGCCGGCCATGGTGCGGGTCGCTTCCGGGGCCCCCGGCAGGGCGTCGGTCATGAAGGCGTGGACGATGCCGGCGCCGGCCGCCTTGGCCTCGCGGGCCTCGGGCGCGTCGCGATAGAGCGGGGCGGCGTCGGACAGGGCCGTGCGCATCCCGGCTTCCTCGCATTCGGAGCGGACGAAGGCATGGACCAGGGCGCGCAGGCGCCGGGCCGGCGGACGGGCCTGGTCTTGCAGGATGTCGCGCAGCAGGCCGGTGGTCGTGCGCCATTCGTCGCTCTGCAGCCGGAACAGGATCGCGGCCTTGTTGGGGAAGTACTGGTACACCGAGCCGACGCTCACGCCGGCCTTCTCGGCCACCCGCGCGGTGGTGAACCGGCTGGCCCCCTCCCGGGCCAGAACCTGAGCGGCCGCTTCCAGTATGGCCGAGACCAGCTCGGTCGAGCGCGCCTGCTGCGGCTGTTTTCGCGAGGAAATCCGGGGACTTGATGGAGCGGTCATGCGCGGTCGGGCAATGCGAATAGGAAACCTGACGAATTATTCGCATTTTCGGGGCCGGCGCAACCGCGCGCCGAACGAGGCACGGAACACCCCCATGACCACCCTGACCCAAGACCCGATCGCGCCGCTGCTGGAGCGGCTGTTCGCCGAGGAGGAAGCGCCCCGCGACATGCCCGCCGCAGCCGCGATGTCGGCCGAGGAGCGCACGCGGCTGATGCGCAGCAAGACCGACTACATCGACCTCTACGGCCTGTTGAAGGACGCGCCGCTGGCCGTGTCGCGCGAGACGGGTCTCCTGCTCTACATGCTGGCTCGCGGTGTCCGGGCGCGGACGATCGTCGAGTTCGGAACCTCGTTCGGGATTTCGACCCTGCACCTGGCCGCGGCCCTGCGCGACAACGGCGGCGGCCTGCTGATCACCAGCGAGTTCGAGCCGTCCAAGGTGGCGCGGGCCAAGGCCAACCTCGAGGCGGGCGGCGTCGCCGACCTGGTGGAGATCCGCGCCGGCGACGCGCTGGAGACCCTGGCGAGCGACCTGCCCGAGACCATCGACCTGGTGCTGCTGGACGGGGCCAAGGCGCTCTATCCGGAGATCCTGGCCCTGGTCGAGAGCCGGTTGCGGCCCGGCGCACTGATCGTGGCCGACAACGCCGACTACGCGCCCGACTACCTGGCGCGGGTGCGGTCCCCGGCGGCGGGCTACCTGTCGGTGCCGTTCGCCGAGGACGTCGAGCTGTCGCTGAAGCTCTAGAAGCCCATCAGCCGGGCATAGCGGTCGCGATGGAACGAGGCCCCGCCAAACAGGGCCTCGGCCACGCGGGCGCGCTTCATGTAGAGGCCGGAGTCGTGCTCGTCGGTCATGCCGATGCCGCCGTGCATCTGGACCATCTCGTTGGAGGCCAGGTGCAGCACCTCGCTGGCCTTGGCCTTGGCGAGGGAGGACAGGGCGCGGGCGTCGGCGCCGGCGTCCAGGGCCTCCAGCGCGGCCTCGACGCAGGAGCGGGTGGTCTCCAGGTCGGTGAACCACTTGGCGGCCCGGTGCTGCAGGGCCTGGAACGTGCCGATGACCTGGCCGAACTGGGTGCGGGTCTTCAGGTAGTCCAGCGTGATCTCGAAGGCGGCGCTGGCCGTGCCCAGCATCTCGGCCGCCAGGCCGGCATAGGCGCGGTCGAGCACGGGTTCGAGGATCGCCCAGCCCTTGTCGGTCTCTCCCAGCACTGCGTCGGCGCCGACCGTGACGCCGTCGAAGGCGATGCGGGCCGCACCCCGGCTGTCGGCTAGCGACAGGTGGGTGCGGGTCACGCCCGGGGCGTCGCCCGGCACGAGGAACAGGGTGATCCCGTCGGTGTCGCCGCTTTGGCCGCCGGTGCGGGCGGCGACGATCAGCAGGTCGGCGGCCTCGCCGTCGAGCACGAAGGTCTTGGTCCCGTTCAGGGCCCAACCTTCGCCGCTTGTGGTCGCGGTCAGGGCGATGCGCGCGGGGTTGTGGTGAGCGTGCTCGTCGATCGCCAGGGTGGCGACCGCCTCGCCCGTGGCGATCTTCGGCAGCCAGGCAGCCTTCTGGGCGTCGGACCCGCCAAGCTCCAGCGCCGAGGCGGCGATCAGGGCGGTGGAGAGGAGCGGCGAGGCGGCCAGGGTCTTGCCGGTCTCCTCCAGGATCAGGCCCAGGCCCAGATAGCCGAAGCCCGAGCCTTCGTAGGCTTCGGGCACGACGACGCCGGCCCAGCCCATCTGGCCCATCTCGCTCCAGGCGGCCGGATCGAAGGTCTGTTTCGAACCCTCGTTGCGTAAGCGTCGCAGGGCCGAGACCGGCGCGCTTTCCTGCGACCAGGCCTTGGCGGCATCGCGCAGCATCGTCTGTTCTTCGGTCAGGACGGCCATGTCAGGCTTGCTCCGGATCTTGATGGCGGGCGGCCCATTCCAGGGCCTGTTCGAGACGGTCGTTGCCCCAGAAGAGCTCGCCGTCGGCGGTGACGAAGGAGGGCGCGCCGAACAGCCCGCGCTCGCGGGCCTGGCGCACGTGGTCTTTCAGCTGGTCCTTGACCGGCGCCGAACCGGCGGCCGCCAGCACGTGCTCGGGCCCCGCGCCCACGCCGGCGATCAGCGGGGCCAGAACCTCGGGGCTGCCGATGTCGAGGTCGTCGACGAAGTTGGCCTGGTAGACGGCGCGGCTGAAGGCCGGCGTCCAGCCGTCTTCCAGCCCGCAGATCGCCACGCGCGCGGCCAGCAAGCTGTTGCGCGGGAACTGGCTGGGATGGTGCAGCGGCAGGCCTTCGCGGTCGCAGACCCGCTGCAGGTCGCGCCACATGTAGTCGCCCTTAACCGGAAAGGCGTTGAACGGGCTGTCGGTCAGGCCCTGCTGCTCGTTGAACAGCGGGCCGACGATGAACGGCCGCCACAGCACCGCCACCCCGGCCTGGGCGGCCAGATCCTCCACCCGCATGGCGGCGGGGTAGGAGTAGGTGGAGGCGAACTCGTACCAGAACTCGATCATGGCCAGCATCCGGTCATCGTGCGACGGGCCCCTCCCTCTGGGAGAGGTTGATCATCCTACTGGTGATCCAGCAGGCCAAGCACGCGCTTGGCGACGACGTTCAGATTGACCTCGCTGGTCCCGCCCTCGATCGAGTTGCCCTTGGCGCGCAGCATCGAGCGCAGGGCGGCGATCTCGTCGGCGGTGAAGCCTTCGCCTTCCCAGCCCAGGCCCTGCAGGCCCAGGGCCTCGACCAGCAGCTCGGTGCGCTCCTGGTTCATCTTGGCGGCGGCGTACTTGATGATCGAGACGGCGGCGCTAGGACCCGAGCCGGTCTTGGACTCCGCCTCGGCGCGGCGCACGGTCAGCAGGAAGGCGTGGGCGTCCATCTTGTGGGCGGCGATGCGGGTCCGAAGGTCGCCGTCTGCGATGCGGCCTTCGCTGTCGACGCCGACGTGGGTCTTGGCCGCCTCGACCACGTCCAGGCCAGCGCCGCCGCCGAAGCCCGAGGCGCTGATGTTCTGGCGCTCGTACTGGAGAAGCCGCTTGGCGATCTCCCAGCCGCCGTTGACCTTGCCGACCAACTGCTCCTTCGGAACCTTCACGTTGTCGAAGAAGGTCTCGCAGAACGGCGAGGAGCCGCTGATCAGCTTGATCGGCCGGGCCTCGACGCCCGGCGAGGTCATGTCGAACAGCACGAACGAGATGCCCTCGTGCTTCTTCGACGTATCGGTGCGCACCAGGCAGAAGATCCAGTCGGCCTGGTCGGCGTAGCTGGTCCACACCTTCTGGCCGTTGATCAGCCAGTGGTCGCCCTTGTCTTCGCACTTGGTCTGCAAGCTGGCGAGGTCGGAGCCGGCGCCGGGCTCGCTGTAGCCCTGGCACCAGCGGGTCTCGCCGCGCACGATCGACGGCAGGAAGCGCTGCTTCTGCTCCTCGGTGGCGTATTCCAGCAGCACCGGGCCCAGCATCCAGACGCCGAAGCTCATCAGGGCCGGACGGGCCTTGATGCGGCGCAGTTCCTGCTCCAGCACCTTGTTCTGGGCCTTCGACAGGCCGCCGCCGCCATAGGCCTTGGGCCACATCGGCGCGGTCCAGCCCTTTTCGGCCATGCGGTCGAGCCAGAGCTTGGCGTCGGGATTCTTCCATTCCGCCTTGCGGCCGCCCCAGGGGGCTTCCTTCTCGTCCGTCATGGGCGTGCGCATCGACGGCGGGCAGTTGGCCTCCAGCCAGGCGCGCGTCTCGACGCGGAAGGTGTCGAGTTCGGTGGCGCCGAAGTCGGCCATGGCGGGCTCTCCCTGGATCGTGCCGGGCGCTTGGCGGCCCGCTTCGGGCAGCAGACTACGCCACGGAACGCTGGGAGCAAGTCGATTCAAACGATCGTTCGCATCGCCGTGCGCGACGAGAACGTCGCGGACGCGTTATAGAAGCGCCGATGACGTTTCCCGGTCCGGGATTCGCCGTTCAGGGGTCTTGATGTCCGCGCCAGAACTGAGACCCGCCGCTCTGGCGGTCGCACCGACTCTCGCGGCCATCCTGGCCGCCTCGGCCGGGGTGCTGCTGCTGGCGTCGGGCGCGACGCCGTCGGAACCGACGCGTTTCGCCATCCTGCTGGCCTTCGCCCCCTCGGCGCTGATCGAGATCAGCCACTTCGTCTCGTCGATCATCGGCCTGGTGCTGGTTCTGCTGGCCTTCGGCCTGCGCGCGCGGCTCGACGCGGCCTGGTGGGCCAGCCTGGTGATGCTGGCGGCCGGTGCGGTGCTGGCGATCTTCAAGGGCCTGAACTGGGAAGAGACGGCGACCCTGACCGCCTTCTTCGTAGCCATCCTGCCGTTCCACGAGGCCTTCCCGCGCAAGGCGGCCCTGTCGCGGATGGAGATCACGCCCGGCTGGCTGCTGTCGGCGGCCGCGGCCATCGGCGGGGCGGCGTTCCTGGGTTGGTGGATGTTCAACCACGTCGAATACGCCGACCGCTCGTGGATGCGGATCATGGGCGACCGCGAGGCCGCGCGGGCCATCCGCTCGTCGATCGCCGCGGCGGTGGTGCTGATGGGCATCGGCGTGTGGCGGCTGATCGCCACCCCGGCCACCCCGCCGGTCGTCGACGACACCGACCCCGACTTCGACCGGGTGCGCGCGATCCTGGCCAAGGCCGAAGCCGCCGAGCCGGCTTCGAATCTGGCCTTGCTAGGCGACAAGCGCTTCCTGTTCTCGGCCTCGGGCGAGAGCTTCCTGATGTTCGGCGTGCGCCGCCGCTCGTGGATCGCCCTGGGTCCGCCCATCGGCCGTCACGACGAGCGCATGGAGCTGTTCTGGCGTTTCCGCGAGCTGGCCGACGCCCACGCGGCCCGCGCGGGCTTCTACGCCCTGGGCCCGGAAGACCTGCCCGACACCGTCGACCTGGGCCTGGCCATCCAGAAGACCGGCGAAAGCGCCATCGTGCCGCTGGAGAGCTTTTCGCTGGCTGGTCGCCGTCGCGAGGTCCTGCGCCGCAACTGGCGCAAGGCCGGCGAGGGCGGCGCGGCCTTCGAGGTGCTGCCGGCCGGCGCGGCCATGACCGTGATGGCCGAGCTGCGGGTGATCTCCGACGCCTGGCTGGCCCACCACGCCGGCGGCGAGAAGAGCTTCTCGATGGGCGGCTTCGATCCGCGCTACGTCGCCGAGTTCCCGGTCGCCCTGGTGCGCTCGGAAGGCCGCATCGTGGCGTTCGCCACGCTGTGGACCACGGCCCACAAGGCGTCGTTCTCGATGGACCTGATGCGCTACTCCGACGAGGCGCCCAAGAACATCATGGACTACCTGTTCGTCGAGCTCCTGCAGTGGGGCAAGGCGGAGGGCTACACCGCGTTCGAGTTCGGCATGGCCCCGCTGGCGGGCCTGGACGACCGTCCGCTGGCCCCGATCATGTCGCGCGTGGGCCGGCTGCTCTACGAGCGCGGCGAGGGCATCTACAATTTCCAGGGCGTGCGCCGCTACAAGGACAAGTACGACCCCGTCTGGCAGCCGCGCTACATTGCCGCGCCTCGCCGCTGGGCGATCCCGTTTCTGCTCGCCGACATCGGCCTCCTGTCGTCCGGCGGCATGTCGGGCCTGACGAAAAGGCCGCGGCCTAGTAGCGCGGGTCGCCCGTCTTAAAGCCCAGAAGATTGAGCGCGTGAGCGGCCAGAAGCATGGTCGCCACCGCCGTCGCCATCATCAAGGGACGCCACGGCGCCATGCGCGGGCCCTTTGCGGGATTGGAAGGACGCGCGCCCAGCCAGCCGAACAGCACGGTGAGGGCGGTCGTCGTCGCGGCCGCGATCAGGGTCGGGATCATGTCCATGGCGCGCAGATGGCCTGCGACAATCGGCCTGGCAATAGGTTAATACGCATTAACCCATGGGAACCAAATCATCTGTACATACCTTGGTAACTGTGTCTGTTAACCTGTCCACAGGAACGCTAAATCTAGCGTTTACCGTCGCGTTTACACGCTAGGAATCGGTGACTAGCGTGGGTCCCCAGGTGCGGGGAGAGCGATTCGCATGACTGCTGCAGCTCCATGGAGCGTAAAGGGAATTGACCCGAAAGCACGGGAGGTCGCCAAGGACCTGGCCCGTCGCTCGGGCATGACCCTTGGCGAGTGGTTGAACCGGATGATCATCGAGGGTGATTCCGCCGGTTTCGACGCGCCTCCCGCCGATCCCGTTAACGATACTGGTCGTTCGAACGGCCGCTCCGTTTACCTTGAAGCCGAGCGCGCCGAGGCGCCGCCGCGCATCGAGGCGCCCGAGCATCCCGCCGACGAGGTGGGCCGCATGGCGACGGCGCTCGACCGTCTGACCCAGCGCATCGAGGCCGCCGAGGCCCGTTCGGCCCAGGCCATCACCGGCATCGACCAGTCCGTGCGCGGCGCGCTGCAGCGGCTGTCGCATTCCGAGCGCGAGCAGATCGCCGTCGCCGCCCGCTTCGAAGGCCTGGCCGACGAGATCAAGACCGAGCAGACCCGCAACGCCGAGCGCCTGCGCCGCATCGAGAACGAGGCCGCCGGCCCGCGCTCGGCCGAGGCCCTGCGCGCGCTGGAAAGCGCCGTCGGCCGCGTGGCCAACCATCTCTACGAAGGCGAGAGCCGCACCCGCGAGACCCTTGCCGCCCTGGAAGCCAAGGTCGCCGCGCGCGACGCGGCGCCCGCCGCCGGTCTGGTCGACGAGGTCGTCGCCCGCCTGCAGGAACGGCTGGAAGCCGCCGAGGCCCGCACCGCCGAGGCGCTGCAGCAGCTGGGCGGCTCGTTCCAGGCCCTGGACACCCGCCTGTCGGCCGTCGAAGGCGAGGGCGGCAGCGCCCAGAAGCGTCTCGAAGAACTGGCCGGAAGCCTGTCGGCCAAGATGGAGGCCGCTCGCGTCGAGATGGCCGCCAAGCTGCGCGAGACGGCCGACGGCCGCTTCGACCGCATGGAGCGCAAGCTGGGCGAGATGACCGCCCACATCCAGGCCGCCGAGCAGCGCTCGGCCCAGGCCATCGAGCGCATGGGCCGCGAAGTGGTCGGCCTGGCCGACGCCTTCAACCGCCGCATCCAGACCTCCGAAGCCCGCCAGGCCAACGCCATCGAGCAGGTCGGCGGCGAGGTGGCCCGCATCGCCTCCAGCGTCGAGCACAAGCTCAATCGCGCCGACAGCGTCCAGGCCCAGGCACTGGAGAAGCTGGGCGTCGAGATCGCCCGCATCACCGAGAAGCTGGCCGAGCGCATCAGCGCCTCGGAACGTCGCAACGCCCTGGCCATCGACGACGTCGGCGATCAGGTGGTTAGGGTTACCGATCGCCTGAATCAGCGCGCCGAACGCAGCTCGCAGGAACTGATCGACCGCATCCGCCAGTCGGAAGAGCGCACCGCGCGCCTGCTCGACGAGGCCCGCGAGAAGATCGACACCCGGCTGGCCGACGCCCAGCGCCGCCTGGCCGAGACCCCGGCCCCCGCGCCGGTCCGCCCTGCCGCGCCGGCCCCGTCGCCGTTCGAAACCGATCGCTTCTCGTTCGGCGGCGAGACCGTCTCCGAGGACGTGTTCGAGCAGCCGGCCTTCCCGCAACCGAGCTTCCAGGCGCCCGCCGCTTCGCCGGTCGCCGTGTCGGCGCCGGTTCCGGCCGCGACGGTGGATACCGGCTGGTCGGCTTCCAGCGGCTTCGACGCCGATTTCCCGGTCGAGGAACCGCAGGCCCCGGGCTTCGCCGACGAGGACTTCGAGGCCGCCGACGGCTTTACCGCCACGCCGCGCATAGAGGCGCCGTCGTTCGAGGCCGACGCCTTCGATCCCGAGCCCGAACTGCCGCCGGCTCCGGCCCGCGCCCTGTCGACCCGCGAGGTGATCGAGCAGGCCCGCGCCGCCGCCCGCGCCGCGGCCGCCGGCGCCGAGACCAAGGCCAAGGCGAAGACCAAGGCCGACAAGGCCGCCGCCAAGTCGCTGTTCGCCGGCTTCGGCAAGGCGCTGCAGAAGAAGGACAAGCGCACGTCCTCGTCGACCCTGGTCACCGCGCTGCTGGTCTCGGCCGGCGCCGCGGCCCTGGGCGTCGGCACGGCCGGCCTGACCCTGCTGCCCAAGGACAGCGACGGTCCGCTGAACGACCGCGTGGCCCGCGCCATCGCCGGTCGCGCGACCGATATCGAGATCAAGACCCGCGAGGCCGACACCACTCCGGCCCAGCCGCGCGTGTCCATGGCCGTGGTGACCCCCGCCGCCTCGACCGGCGCGGCCTCCGCCGAGCCCGAGGCTCCGGCCCCCGCCGCCGTCGACGAGGGCTCGGCCCTGTTCGCCGAGGCGGTCAGCCGGCTGGAAGCCAAGGACCGCGGCGGCCTCGCTCCGCTGCGCAAGGCCGCCAATCTCGGCCAGCCCAAGGCCCAGTTCCTGCTCGCAAAGATGGCCGAGATGGGTGAGGGCGGCGTCAGGAAGGACCTGGCCGAGGCCCGTCGCTGGTACGAGCGCGCGGCCCAGGGCGGCGATCCTAGCGCCATGCACAACATCGCCCTGTTCGCCTATCGCGGCGACGGCGGCGACAAGAACCTGACCACGGCCGCCAACTGGTTCCGCAAGGCCGCCGAGACCGGCCTGGTCGACAGCCAGTTCAACCTGGCCCAGCTGTACGAGAACGGTCGTGGCGTCGCCCAGAACCCGGCCGAAGCCTATCGCTGGTACCTGATCGCGGCCCGCGCCGGCGACGCCGACGCCCGGGCCCGCGCCTCGGCCCTGCGCGGCCAGCTGACCCCGGAAAGCCAGCGCATCGCCGAGCGCTCGGCCGAGGCCTTCCGCTCGCGCCTGGCCGCCGCGCCGCGCACGACCCAGGTGGCGACCGCCGCCGCGCCGTCGGCCGGCACGGCCACCGCCCAGCGCGCCCTGTCCAGCCTCGGCTACTACCAGGGCCCCAAGGACGGCGTGTCGTCTCCGGCCCTGCGCATGGCTGTCCAGGCCTACCAGCGCGACCAGAACCTGCCGGCCTCCGGCGCCCTGGACGGCGAGACCCTGAACCGCCTGTCGGCCTTCGCGCGCTGACCGGCGCCGCCGCCCGCAGATCCTGAAACGCCCTCGGAGCCCGCTCCGGGGGCGTTTTGCCGTCCACTTCCAGCGTGGACCTGGCCGCCGACCTCGGTAATAGTCACCGTTTCGACGCAAATCGGGCCGGGTGAAACAATCTCGGGGTCGGTTTGGACTAGGGTTTGCGCGGTCGGCCGGGACGCCGACGATCGTGAACGGGGCGGGGGGAAGGCCTTCGGGCCTGCCGGAGGAGTAACGAGCTGATGACGGACCACGTGACCGAACGCGTGCCTGTTCCGCGCGCCGTATGGGTGTTCGGCCTTTGCACGCTGGCGCCCTTCGTCATCGCGTCCGGCCTGTTCTGCTACGGCCCCCAGAGCCAGCGCGGTCCGGCGCTGGTGGCGCTGCTGGCCTATTCGACGGCCATGCTGTCCTATCTCGGCGGCGTGCGCTGCGGGCTCGAGATCGACCATGTCCGTCCGCGCTGGGCGACGCTGGGCTTGTCGCTGCTGCCGCCGCTGGCCGGGGTGGCGCTGATGCTGGGCGCCGAGCGCTTCGGCCCGGCCTGGCAGCTTTCCGGCTTCCTGTTCGTGTTCCTGCTGCAATGGCTGTGGGACGTCACCAGCCACGAGGGGCCCGCCTGGCGGCCCCGCCTGCGCACGCTGCTGACCACCGGCGCGGCGCTTTCCCTGGCCTTCTCCTTGGAACAGGCGCTGGCGCTCTAGGGTCCGTACTCAATTACGCGAACAATTCTGCTCGTCATCCCGGCCGGAGGGCCGCGTAGCGGACCGTCGAGCCGGGACCCAGGGGCCACCTGCATTGCGCCGGCCCCCGGGTCCCGGACAAGCGCTTCGCGCTTTCCGGGATGACGAGTGATAAATGACTGAATTTCTTGGATCCGATATCCCGCTCAATTAAGTTCACGCTCTAGCGCGCCGCCACGGCCTTTCGGGCCAGCGGATCGTCCAGGCAGGCTCTGGCCACCGCGTGGTTCAGCTTGGCCTTCTTCTTCTCCAGCCTGTGGGTCAGGGCGCCGCCCGCCGCCGCGCCGGCGAAGGGCATGACCACGTTGCCGCCGACCCCGACCACGGCGCGCACGATGCGGTGCTCGTTGTACTGCTCGGCCTCCGCGCGGGCCTTGCGGCACTTGGCGCTCTCGTAGCGTGGATTGCTGGCGTCGAGCTTGGCGACGGTGTCGCGGGGCGCGGGATGGGTCGCGCAGGCCGACAGGACCAGAAGGGCGGCGACGCTCGGGATCAGCGGGCGCATGAGGCGGGGTCTCCCGGGTGGACGTTTCCGGGCAAACGCCGCTGGGAGCGTCAGCGATCCCAGCGTGAAGCTTGCCTCAGTCCGGCCGCAGCGAGCGTGGACCCACTGCGTGCACCCGCTTTCCGCCCAGAGCGCCGGCCAGGGGCGGGGCGGCGAACAGGTTCGAGAACGCCTGGTCGAGGATGTTGAGACCCCCGGTATAGGCGCCGAAGGCGGGCAGGATCAGGCGCTGGCCGTCGGTGACGAAGCAGCGCTTGCGTACGCTGCCGCGGCCGCTGGAGACGCGAGCGGCTGGATGCAGGTGGCCGGCCACCTCGCCGGGCTGGACGCCGGGCTCTGGCTCGTGGCGCAGGATCAGCCCGCCGATGGACAGCTCGTCCATGATCTGGCCGGGCAGGGCGCGGGGGCCGTCTGCGTCATGGTTGCCCACCGCCCAGATCAGGTCGCGGCCGACGGAGAGGGCGCGCAGGCGCGCCGCGTCGTCGGCGGCCAGGCGATCCTCGGCCGCGCCGTCGTGGAAGCTGTCGCCCAGGAAGATCAGGGTCGCGGGGGCCAGGGCGACGACCTCGGCTTCGAGGCGCGTCAGGGTCTCGCGGGTGTCGTAGGGCGGCAGCATCTGGCCAAAGCGCGCGGCGTAGGACGAGCCCTTCTCGAAGTGCAGGTCGGCAACCACCAGGGCGCGCTCCTGCTCCAGCCACAGGGCGCCGGAGCCGCGCAGCAGCACCAGGCGCTGGGCCACCAGCACCGCCAGGCCGCCGCAGTCGCTGGACTGGAACCTCGTCATCAGGGCGTCACCATCAGGAAAGGGCCTCCGCGATCAGGTCTTCCTCCGCCTCGGCCAGGATCATGTCGCTGGCCGCGTCGCCGGGCGCGCGCTCGCGGCCGATCTCCAGCATGATCGGCACGGCGAAGGGCGAAACCTTGTCCAGCGCCGCATGGCGGATGCGGCCCCTGATGCGGGCCAGCAGATCGCCAAGGCGGGCCACGTCCAGCTGACCGGTCGCCGCATCGGACCGGGCGCAGCGCAGCAGCAGGTGGTCGGGCTGGTGCTTGCGCAGCACGTCGTAGATCAGGTCGGTCGAGAAGGTCACCTGGCGGCCCGACTTCTCCTCGCCTGGATAGCGCCGCTCGATCAGCCCGCCAACCAGGGCGCAGGCCTTGAAGGCGCGCTTCATCAGGAAGCTCTCGTTCAGCCAGTCCTCCAGGTCGTCGCCCAGCATGTCCTGGTCGAACAGATCGGGAAGATCCAGGTCGTCCATCGGCTTCAGCGACCAGATGTTCAGCGCGTAGTCGTTGCAGACGAAGCCCAGCGGCCCGACCCCCAGCCGGTCCAGCCGACGGGTCAGCAGCATGGCCAGCGTGGTGTGGGCCAGGCGCCCTTCGAACGGATAGATGACCATGTGGAACCGCTTCCCGCGGGGGAAGGTCTCCAGCAGCATCTCGTCCTCGTCGGGGATGATCGAGCGGGCCTTCTGGTAGGCCATCCACTCCTGCACGTCGGGCGGCAGGGCGGTCCACTCGGCCTCGTCGTGCATCATCTTGCGCACGCGGCCGGCCAGATAGGTCGAGAGCGGAAACTTCGAGCCGCCCCAGCTGGGCATCTTGGGGTCCTTGGCCGGGGCGGGCGAGACGTAGGCGTCGGCGCCCACCAGGCTGTTGAACCGCCAGACCTGGCCGGCGAACACGAAGGTGTCGCCGGGTGTCAGCTGTTCGAAATAGCCCTCCTCGGCCTCGCCGATCTTGCGCCCGCCCATGGGTCTGCGGCCGCCGCCGATCCTCACATTGACGACCGCCGGCGAGACGATGGCGCCGACGTTCATTCGGTGGCGCTGGATTACCTGGGCGTTGCGGGCCTTCCACAAGCCGTCCTGGTCTTCGACGATCCGGCGGAAGCGATCATAGGTCTTAAGCGCGTAGCCGCCGGTGGAAACGAAATCGACGACGGTCTCGAAATCCTCCCACGACAGGTCGGCATAGGGGCCGGCGGTGCGGACCTCGTCGTAGAGATCGAGCAGCTTGAACGGTTCGGAGCAGGCGCAGCCCATCACGTGCTGGGCCAGCACGTCGAGGGCGCCCACGCGGGCCGGCTCGCCGTCGAGGTGGCCTTCGAGGATGCTGTCGGCGGCCGCCCGGCACTCCAGCATCTCGAACCGGCTGGCGGGCACGAACAGGGCGCGGCTGGGCTCGTCCAGGCGGTGGTTGGCGCGGCCGATCCGTTGCACCATCCGCGAGGCCCCCTTGGGCGCTGCCAGCTGAATGACGAGGTCGACGTCGCCCCAGTCGATGCCCATGTCCAGCGTCGAGGTGCAGACCACGGCCCGCAGCTCGCCCCGGGCCATGGCGGCCTCGACCTTGCGCCGCTGCTCGGCCGACAGGCTGCCGTGGTGCAGGGCGATCGGCAGGCCCTCGTCGTTGAGCTTCCAAAGCTCCTGGAACGCGAACTCGGCCTGGAAGCGCGTGTTGACGAACACCAGCGCCGTACGGCTGGCGGCGATGATCTCGTAGACCTCGGCCATGGCGTGCTGGGCGGTGTGCCCCGCCCACGGCACGCGCCCGCCGGAGACGAGGACCTCCACGACCGGCTGGGCGCCGCCGGAGCCTAGGACGAGGTCGACGGAGAAAGGAACCTCCCCCTGTGGGGGAGGTGATCGCGTAGCGATCGGAGGGGGGGAGTGTTCAGGCGTTCGAACAGCTGAAACCGTCCCCCCACCGGCGCTGCGCGCCACCTCCCCCACAGGGGGAGGATTTCTGCCCAGCCACCGCCGCACCAGGTCCGGATCGTCCACCGTCGCCGACAGGCCCACCCGGCGCATCCGGGGGGCGAACAGCTGCAGTCGCGCGATGTCGAGCGCCAGCAGGTCGCCGCGCTTGGACGGCCACATGGCGTGGGCCTCGTCGACGATCACGCAGGAGAGGTCGGCGAAGTATTCCCGCGCGCCCTCCCAGGCGCAGAACAGGGCCAGCTGCTCGGGCGTGGTCAGCAGGATGTCGGGCGGACGGATGCGCTGGCGGGCCTTGCGGCTCTCGCCGGTGTCGCCGGTGCGGCTCTCGGCGATGATCGACAGGCCCATCTCGCGGATCGGCGTCATCAGGTTGCGCTCGACGTCGACGGCCAGGGCCTTGAGCGGCGAGATGTAGAGGGTGTGAATGCCGGCCGGCGTGTTGCGCGGCGGACGCTCGTGGAGCTCGATCAGGCTGGGCAGGAAGCCCGCCAGGGTCTTGCCGCCGCCCGTGGGCGCGATCAGCAGGGCGTCGCGACCGGCCTTGGCCTTCTCGACCATCGCCAGCTGGTGGGCGCGCGGAGACCAGCCGCGGGCGGCGAACCACTGGGAAAAGCGCGGGGGAAGAAGGTCGGCCGGAACCATCGCGGTGGCTATAGCATGTTCCTGTTCTGTTTCTGGCGGGGAATCGACATTAGCCGCCGAACGCCGTGCGAAGTTTGCGTATCCAGGCGGAGCTTCCTAGGGTCGGCCCGCAAGTTTCCGGAGTTCGCCCATGTCCCGCCGCGCCGCCCTTCTGCTGACCGCCGCCCTGGCTCTGCCGGGCCTCGCCCTGGCGCAGACGGTCGACAGCGGCCCGATCGATCCGGCGCGCCTGTCGGAGATCACCCGCGTGCTGGCTTCGGACGAGTTCCTCGGCCGCGCCCCGGGCGGTCCGGCCGAGCAGAAGACCACCGACTACATCGCCGGCCAGTTCAAGGCCCTGGGCCTGGAGCCGGCGGGCGACGCGGGCGCCTACACCCAGAAGGTGCCGCTGGTTCACACCCGCATCGACGGTCCGGTGGCGATGAGCTTCTCCACCGCCGGCGGCGCCATGACCCTGGCCCAGGGCGACCAGGCCCAGGTCATGACCCTGCTGCCGGTCGACAAGGTGGCGATCAAGGACGCCCCCCTCGTGTTCGTCGGCTACGGCGTCAGCGCTCCCGAACGCGGCTGGGACGACTTCAAGGGCGTGGACCTTAAGGGCAAGGTCGCCGTCTTCCTGATCAGCGACCCGGACCTCGAGGCCGAAGCCGGCGAGCCGGCCTATGGCAAGTTCGGCGGCAAGGCGGCCACCTACTACGCCCGCTGGACCTACAAGTACGAAGAGGCCGTGCGGCGCGGGGCGGTCGGCGCGCTGATCGTCCACGAGACCCTCGGCGCCGGCTATGGCTGGAGCACGGTCAAGGCCTCGAACGGCGAGGGCTACGACATCGTCCGCGCCGATCCGGCCAAGGAGAAGCTGCAGCTGCAGGGCTGGATCCAGCGCGACGTGGCCGTCGACCTCTTCAAGCGCTCGGGCCTGGACTTCGAGGCGCTGAAGCGCTCGGCCCGTGATCCTTCGTTCAAGCCCGTGGCGCTGAAGGGCGCGGCCTTCTCGGCCGCCTACAAGGTGGCCCACGAGCCGATGGTCAGCCACAACGTCGTCGCGCGCCTGCCCGGCTCGACCCATGCCGACGAGAGCATCATGTACGCCGCCCACTGGGACGCCTACGGCGTCGGCGCGCCGGACGCGCAAGGCAAGACGATCCGCGCGGGCGCGGCCGACGACGCCATCGGCGTGGCCGGGGTGATCGAGGTCGCCCGCGCTTTCAAGCAGGGCCCGGCGCCGCAGCGCTCGATCGTCTTCGCCGCCTGGACGGGCGAGGAGCGCGGCTTGCTGGGCTCGGAATACTACGCGGTGAAGGCCGGTGACGCCGCGCTGGGCAAGATGGCCGCCAACTACACCCTCGACGTGCTGCAGACCGCCGGGCCGGCCAAGGACATCGTGCTGGTCGGCGCGGGCCAGAACGAGCTGGAGCAGGGGCTGGCCAAGGCCGCCGCCGCGCAGGGCCGCACCGTGACGCCTGACGCCAAGCCGGAACGGGCGCTGTTCTACCGCGCCGACCACTTCTCGCTGGCCAAGCGCGGCGTGCCGGTGCTGCTGGTGATGGGCCTGGGCGGCGGGGCCGACCTGCTGAACGGCGGCCGCGCGGCCGGCGACGCCTGGGTCGCCGACTACACCAGCCGCTGCTACCACCAGCCCTGCGACGCCTGGAGCGCCGACTGGGACCTGCGCGGCGCGGCCCAGGACGTGGCCCTGGTCTACGAAGCCGGCAAGGCGATCGCCAATTCGCGCGTCTGGCCCGACTGGAACGCGGGTTCGGAGTTCAAGCCGGTCCGCGCGGAGAGCGCCAGCCAGCGGAAGTAGCGATACCTCCTTCCGTCATCCCGGAAGCCGCGCAGCGGCTGTCCGGGACCCAAGGGGGACTGGACGCAGCGCTTGGGTTCGCCGCCCTTGCGGTCGCCGGCGCAAAGCGGCGTCCCCTGGGTCCCGGCTCTACGCGCTGCGCGCTCCGACCGGGATGACGAGCTTTTGGAATGGGAATGGGAGTTCCCCGTTCGTTTCCCCGGCGCGAAGTGTTAATCCACACCCGTGAGCGCGCTTCCCCCGAGTCTTGATCTTGCCCCGGCCCTGGTCGTGCTGCCCGGTCCGCGCGCCGGCCTGGCCGACGGGACGGGCGAGGGCCGCTTGATCCGGCCGCCGGACGCGCGCGACCTCTTCGAGCACGGGCCGGTGCTGGTGGCCCACGCGGCCATGACCGCCAAGCGCCTGAACCTGCACGCGCCGCTGCGCTATCCCGGCATATTCGACGTGCTGGAGCTCTATGCCTTCACCCGGCCGGCCACCTTCTGCGCGCCGTCGTCGGTGGGCCTGGCCATGGCGCTGGGCCTGCCCGAGCCGCGAGGTCCCGCCGCCCAGGCCCAGACCCTGCGCGAGGCGGCCGACGTCCTGCTGCGCGAACTGGCCCTGACGCCGCGTCCGTCGCGCGAGGAGGCCCTGGCCGTGGCCGAGACCCTGGCCCGCGCCGGCTGGTCCTGGGGACCGGCGGTGGTCGGCGCGCTGCGTTCGGTCCCGGTCGGCAACCAGTTCAGAAGCTCGGGCCTCGACGTCTGGAGCCGCCTCGTGGAGTGGGAGGACCAGGCGCCGGTCGGCGAGCCGCTGTCGCGCCCGATCGATCCCGAGGTCGCCTCCGAACGGCTGAAGTCGCTGCTGAGCCGCGCGGGCCTCGACGAGGTGCGCGAGGCCCAGGACGCCTATGCCCGCGAGTCCTCGTTCGCCTTCCAGCCCAGGGAACGTGAAGGCGAGCCGCGGATGATGCTGGCCGAGGCCGGCACGGGCGTCGGCAAGACCCTGGGCTATCTGGCCCCCGCCAGCGTCTGGGCCGAGGCCAACGGGCCGTCGGTGTGGATCAGCACCTATACCCGCGCCCTGCAGCGCCAGATCGAGCGCGAGAGCGCCGCCATCTATCCCGACCCGCAGGTGCGGGCCCGCAAGGCGGTGGTGCGAAAGGGGCGGGAAAACTACCTGTGCCTGCTGAACCTGCAGGAGCAGGTCAACAGCGCCCAGCTTGGCAACGGCGACCTGGTGGGCCTGGCCCTGGCTGCGCGCTGGGCCCGGGTCAGCCGCGACGGCGACATGACCGGCGGCGACTATCCGGCCTGGCTGCCGACCCTGTTCGCCGTGCCGCCGTCCGCCCAGGCAAGCGCCGCCAACCTGGTCGACCGCCGGGGCGAGTGCATCCACGCCGGCTGCCAGCATTACCGCGTCTGCTTCATCGAAAAGGCCGTGCGAGCCTCCAAGCGCGCCGACCTCGTGATCGCCAACCACGCCCTGGTCATGACCCAGGCGGCCTTCGACGGCGCGCGCACGGCGCGGGGCCTGAAGGGCGACAACGAGACCACGGCGGTCAAGCGCGTGGTGTTCGACGAGGGCCACCACCTGTTCGACGCCGCCGACAGCGCCTTCTCCGCCGCCCTGTCGGGCGCGGAGGCCGCCGAGCTGCGCCGCTGGATCCGTGGTCCCGAGGGGCGCGGGCGGCGGGGCAGGGGGCTGGAGGCCCGGCTGCTCGACATCCTGGGCGACAAGGAAAGCGCCCGCCAGGCCCTGAGCGCCGTGATCCAGGCCGCCACCGCCCTGCCGGGCGAGGGCTGGTCGGGCCGCATCGCGCCGCCGGACGGCCAGGTCAATCCGATCGGCCCGATCGAGAACTATCTCGTGGCCGTCATCGAGCAGCTGCGGGCGCGGTCCAGCGAACGCGGCGGGGCCGAGCAGGGCCTGCAGTGCGCCGCCCGCCCGGCCGTGGATCTGGTGCGCGAGCGGGCCGGCGAGGCCGCTCGGGCCCTGGCCGGGGTCGAGGCGCCGCTGCTGGCCCTGGCCCGCCAGCTGGAAGACGTGCTCGACGAGGACGCAGAGCACCTGGGCCCGTCCGAACGCGCCCGCATCGAGGGCGCGCTGCGGGGCCTGGACCGACGGGCGCGCATGACCCTGCCGGCCTGGCGCTCGATCCTCAAGGCCATCGACGAGGACGCCGAGGACGATCCCGACTTCGTCGACTGGTTCGAGGCCACCTTCCTCTATGGCCGCGTCGTCGACGCCGCCTGCCGCCGCCACTGGGTGGATCCGACCGAGCCTCTGCGCGCAGCGGTGCTCTCGCCCGCCCACGGGGTGCTGGTGACCAGCGCCACCCTGGTGGACCCGGCCCTGGAAGACCCGTTCGCCCTGGCCGAGATGCGCACCGGCGCGGCCCGCCTGCCGCAGCCGCCCAAGGTGCTGCGCCTGGCCTCGCCCTTCGACTACGAGAAGAACGCCCGCGCCTTCGTCGTCACGGACGTCAACAAGGAGGACGCGCGCCAGGTCTCGGCGGCCATGCGCGAGCTGTTCCTGGCCGCCAATGGCGGGGCGCTGGGCCTGTTCACCGCCATCCGCCGGCTCAAGGCCGTGCACGAGCGCATCGCCGCGCCCCTGGCCGACAAGGGCTTGCCGCTCTACGCCCAGCACGTCGATCCGCTGGAGGCCGGCGCCCTGGTCGACATCTTCCGCGCCGAGGAGGACGCCTGCCTTCTGGGCACCGATGCGATCCGGGATGGCGTGGACGTGCCGGGCCGCTCCCTGCGCCTGCTGGTCTTCGACCGCGTGCCCTGGCCGCGCCCGGACATCCTGCACAAGGCGCGCCGGACCAAGTTCGGCGGCAAGGGCTACGACGACTCCATAGCCCGCGCCCGCATCAGCCAGGCCTTCGGTCGCCTGATCCGCCGCGCCGAGGACCGGGGCGTCTTCGTGATGCTCGACGCGGCCGCGCCCACGAGGCTCTTTTCAAGTCTGCCCGAAGGGGTGACCATCGAGCGACTCACGCTCGTGGAAGTCATTGAAGCGACGGCCGCATTTCTGTCCGAAGCGCGCGATTAAACGAGCCGTGAGCATCCTCCGTGGGGGAGGATTCTAGGAGGAAGACTTGGCGTTTCGTACGGGGGCGACGGCCCTTTTGCTTGCCGGCCTGCTGGCCGGCTCGGCGTCCGCGCAGGAGTTCGTGCGCGGCGATTGCCTGAACGTGGTCCAGCCCACGCGCGGCCTGCGGTTCGAGGACGAGACCCACGCCCGCTGGTACAAGCGGTTCTGGACCGGCAACTGCCAGGACCTGAACCTGTGCTTCCCCGGCTCGCCCAACTGGAACGACATCGTCAGCAAGCTGCTGGTCAAGGGCGGCCCGGCCGAGAAGCCGGCGCTTCTTCCGAAAGCGTGCAGGCTGGGTCAGCTGATCGGCATGGAATGGGCGCGCGATCGCCGCATCAAGCGCATCTCGACCCAGGATCTCAAGCGCTTCTCCAACATCCTCGACGACGCCGGCGATCCGCTGAAGGGCGTCGAGGCGGTCGAGGTCAAGGCGCGCGCCCTGCTGGCCAAGCCACAGGGCTGAGGCCCGGTCAAGCCGCCGCCGAACCGTCGCATTGGCGACGTCGCGCCGTCGAATTTGTGCAATCGAACGCGTATAGAGGAGCGGCCGGGGAGAAGAGCAGCGAAGGGAGCGATCCTATGGCCGCAGCGCGCCTGACCACCACCGACATCGCCATCGACGACCAGGCCGCGCCCAGCGAGGTCCGCTCGTCCCGGGCCCTCGTGCAGGCGGTGCGCTGGCGCAGCGGCCTCTCCCAAGCCGAGTTCTCGCGCGCCTTCGCCATCCCCTTGCCGGTGCTCAGCGAGCTCGAGCATGGCGAGGCGCGCCCCGACGCGGCCATGCTGGCCTATCTGAGGGTCATCGACCACGCGCCGGACGTGGTGCGCGAGGCCCTGACGCGGGCGGGGCTCTAGGCGGCCTCTAGGCTCTGGCGCGCGGATGGCCCAGAAGGAGGGTTCGTTCCTCCGTCAGCGAATTGCGCCATGTCCGATCCCGAAGACTACAGCCGCGGCTTCGGCGGCGAAGCCCTGGCGGCTCGCCTGCGGCGCGCGTCCGAGCGGATCGATCGCGACGGCTCGCGCGTCTACGCCGCCCAGGGAATCCGGTTCGAACAGCGCTGGTACGGCACGCTGCGTCAGCTCTCCGAGCATGATCGGCCTATGGGGGTCGGTGAGATCGCCGCGATCCTGCGCATCACCCACGTCTCGGTCAGCGAGGCCAGCCGCTCGATGGAGAAGGCTGGCCTGGTCGTTTCCCGCGCCTCGGCCGAGGACGGGCGGCGCAGACTGCTGGAGCTGACCGAGCAGGGGCGGGACATGGTCGCCCGGCTGACGCCGTTGTGGGACGCGTTCAACGCCGCCGCGCGCGAGTTGGACGCCGAGGCCGGCGACATCGTCCGCCTGCTCGATCGGCTGGACGACGCCCTGGACCGCCGCTCGATGTTCGAGCGGATCATGGAGGGAATTTCATTGGACGAGCCTAGGGGCTGAATGGATACGTAGGCGCCTACGTATATTCCTTCGGGGGAACCATGAGCACCACGCGTCGCATCTTTCTGGGAACGGCCGGCTGCGCGCTGGCGGCCTGCGCTGGAATGTCGGGAGCCGCATCCGCCGCCGGTCGGGGCTTGGCCATCAACGGCAACCTGGTGCTGCCCATCGATCCGGAGAAGCCGCTGGACCAAGCGACGCGCGACATGGTCAGGGCCTCGGGCCTGACGGCGGCCAAGCAGACCATCGGCGGATCGGGCGGCGAGACGCGGGAGCAGACCGCCCAGTCCATCGCCGTCCTCGACAAGGCCGTGGCGCTCAATCCCGACCTCTATCTCAAGGTCGCCTCCGTCGCCGACTTCGCCCGCGCCCAGGCCACGCAGCGGCTCGGTATCATCTATTCGTTCGAGGCCGCGGAGATGCTGGAGGGCGATCTGGCCGCCATCGACCAGTTCCGCGCGGCCGGCGTGCTGGTCATGGGGCTCAGCTACAACAGGACCACGCCGTTCGCGTCGGGCACGATGTCGTCGCCGTCCACGGGTCTGACGGAGCTGGGCCGCCGCGCGGTGGAGCGGATGAACGCCCTGGGCGTGACGGTCGACGTCAGCCACAGCGACGAGCTCTCCAGCCTGGCGGCCGTGGCGGCGTCGAAGAAGCCCGTGCTGATCACCCATGCCGGCGCGGCGGCCGTCCACGTCCATCCGCGCAACAAGTCCGACCGGCTGATGCGCGCCCTGGCCCAGCGCGGTGGGGTGATGGGGATCTACGAGCTGTCCTATCTGAGGGACCCGACGGCCCAGCCTTCGCTGGACGTCTATTTCGCCCACCTCGGCCATGCGCTGAAGGTGTGCGGCGAGGACCACGTCGGCATCGGCAGCGACGCCACCCTGTGGCCCTTCGACACCTCGCCCGAGAGCATGGCCGAGTGGAACGAGAGCCTGGCGCGGCGCAAGGCCGACGGGGTGGCCGCGCCGGGGGAGGGGCCGCCGCCGTTCGTCGTCGGCCTGAACCGCGCCGACCGGTTCTCGGTCATCGCGGACGAACTGCGCAGGCGGGGCTACGGCGCGCGGGTGGTCGACAAGGTGCTGGGCGGCAACTTCCAGCGGGTGTTCGCGCAGACCTGGAAGGCTTAGTCCTTCTTGCGCTTCTGCGAGAACAGCCAGGCCCGCCAGGCGTCGTCGTGCACCATGTCGGGCGGCACCAGGTGGGCCATGCCCGAATAGGAGACGAACCGCACGTGACCGCCGGCGTCGGCCAGGGCGCCGGCCCAGGCCAGATCCGGCGCGTAGGGGTTCTCGCGGTCCTTGTCGCCATGGACGATCAGAACCGGGGTCGGGGCGACCTTGGCCGCCAGGGCCCGCTCGGGCGGCACGCCGGAGAAGGCGGCGACGGCGGCGAACTTGCCCGGCTCCAGGGCGGCCGCGTTCATCGCCGCCGAACCGCCCATCGAGAAGCCGACAAGGTAGATGCGGTCGGTGTCGATCGGCAGGCGGGCCGACAGGTCGTCGATCAGGGCTAGGATGGCCGGCAGGCTGTTTCCGGGGCGCGAGGCCAGCAGGCGGTCGGCGCCCTTGGCGTAGTTGGCGGTGCGGATCGGGGCCTGGGGGGCCAGGACGTAGGCCGGGAAGGTCTTGGCCGTACCCGGGCGGGCCCAACTGCGCACGAAGGGGCCCATCTGGGCCTTGTTGTCGTGGCCCAGCGCGCCCGAGCCGTGAAGCACCACCACCAGCGGCAGCTTTTCCTTGGTCGCCGGCGAGAGCAGGCGATAGGGCAGGCGCACGCCGTTCGGCGCGGTGAAGCTGGCGGCGGCGAAGGCCTCGGCCGGCGGCAGGTCGGCCGGCGTCGGGGCCAGCGGCGTGGTCGCGTAGCTGCGCGTCTCGACCGCCAGCTTGGGCGCAGGGGCGCGATCGGGCGCGGGTCCGCGCGCGGGCGTCGAAGCGCAGGCGCCCAGCAAAAGGCAGGCGAGCAAAGTGAGCGGCTTTTGCATGGCGTTTGCATAGCCTGCTTCGCGGCGCTTGTCTGGAGGCGGAGCAACCCTGGCCGCGCCCCGGGGGTTTATCTCCCGACGCCCCCATGGGCGAAGCACGGGAGAAACCGGTCATGATCGGTCACAGGCATCATCAGGAAGACGGCCGCCATTTCACGCACGGCACCTCGGCGACCACCGCCGACTGCGCGGCCGAGGGCAAGCTGCGCCCGGAGGACCGCCATATCGAGGCGCCGCACGCCAAGCTGGCCGAAAAGCCGCTGGCCGAGAACGAGAAGCACGACCAGCTGGCCGACAAGGTCGAGTGCTCGGAAAGCCGTCAGGAGGCCCTTCTCGACGAGGGCCTGGAAGAGAGCTTTCCGGGCAGCGACCCGGTCAGCGTCAAGCGGATCACCTGACGGGGATCAGGCCTCGCGCGGGAAGCGCGAGGCGGCGCGGGAGGCGAAGCTGCCACGAGCGGCTTCGCCCTCTGCTGCGACGGACGCGGCCGGCATGACGACGCCGCTCTTGCGACGGCGGCGGCGCTGCTTCTGGGCCGAGATGTCGGAAAAGCGCATGGCGCCGCGCTCGCGGGCGTCGCGACGCACCGCCTCGATGTGGCTGGCCAGATAGACGACTGCGATGCCGGCGACGTCGGCGGCCAGGTCGGTGAAGCTGGCGCTGCGGTGGGCGAACAGCTGGGCGATCTCGGCGCTGGCGCCCAGCAGGATCGCGGCGATCGCCAAGTCGTTGCGGCGCATCTTCGGAAAGGCCAGGAAAGCCACGGCCGTCAGGCCGCCGAAGGCCAGGGCGTGCGCGGCCTTGTCGCTGAGGCCGAAGGCCTCTTCCAGCCCCTGGAACGGGCCGAGCATCAGGGTCACGGCCGCGGCCGCTCCCAGGAACAGCACGGCCTTGGCGGCGATAACGACATGGTTGGGCGTCAGCATGGGCTCGGCTCGCGGTGGAGCCCTGAGTCCTAAGGCCGCATGCCTCGCAAACCGTGAAGGAACACGGTCAACGGAAGATGACTATTGCTTCGGATTGACCGGCTGAGCGCCGGCCCTGCCGGCGGCGTCCTTGGCCGTCTTCCAGGCGTGGTAGGCCTCGAGATAGGGCTGGCGGCGCAGGATCTTCGAGCCGGGATCGACGATCACCGGGACGGTGTCGCCGACGTGCACCCGGCCTGTACCGTCGGCCATCGGCAGGGTCACCAGCTTGCCCCCGACCTTGACCTCGACCGGCATCGGGAAACGCCCGGCGGGCGTCTTCCAGGCCAGCACCAGATCGTCGCCCTCGCGTGTCTCGATCAGGTCGGGCAGGGCGGCGTGGCGCAGATAGGCGTCGAAGAACCAGCCGTAGTCGGCGCCCGTAGCGTCGTTGACGGCCTTGATGAAGTCGTTCGTCACCGCGTAGCGCGGCGCGAAGTTGCCGGGCTTCGGATCGGGCCGCCCATAGACCAGCACGCGGGTGGCCGTGAAGAACGCCTCGTCGCCGATCAGGCCGCGCAGAGTGTGCAGCATGTTGGCGCCCTTGTAGTAGATGTCGGTCCCCGGTCCGACCTGGGCGTCGTAGACGGCTTCCTCCTCCATCGGCTTGCCCGAGACGATGGGGAACTTGTTGAAGCTCTTCACCCGCATCTCGTTCAGCCGGACCATGTATTCCATGTCGCCGTGCAGCCACTGCGAATAGAGCGGCTGCATGTAGGTGCCGAAGGCCTCGTGCAGCCACATGTCGTCCCAGTCGACATTGGTCATCTGGTTGCCGAACCACTCGTGGGCCAGTTCGTGCTCCAGCAGCCAGTCGAAGCCGTAGATCTCCTGGGCGTAGCCGGCGCCGTAGGCGTTCAGCGTCTGGTGCTCCATCCCCAGGTGCGGGGTCTCGACCGCGCCCATCTTCTCGCTGCGGAACGGGTAGGGGCCGATCATGCCTTCGTAGAAGTCGAGCATCGGCGCGAACTGGGAAAACAGGCCGCGGGCCTTGGCCTCGTTGCCCTCGATGGCCCAGAACTCGATCGGGAAGCTGTCGCCGAAGCGGCTGCGATAGGCCGCCGTCAGCTGGACGTATGGCCCGACGTTGAGAGCCACGGCGTAGGTGTTCGGCGTCTTCATCCGCCAGTGAAAGGTGCGCTTGCCGCCGCCGGCCTGGGTGACGTCGATCAGAATTCCGCCCGACGGCGCCGACAGGCCCTCGGGAACGGTGATGTGCAGATCGACCAGATCGGGCTCGCCGGTCGGATGGTCGATGCACGGCCAGAACAGGTCGCAGCCCTCGCCCTGGACGGCGGTGGCGATCCACGGGCGCCCGTCGGGGGTCTTGGTCCAGACGAAGCCGCCGTCCCAGGGGGCGCGCTTGGCCTCGACGGGCACGCCGGCGTAGCGGATGCGCACGGCGGTGGTGTGGCCGGCCGCGATCGGAGCGGGCGGGGTGATCGAGAGGCGGCCGTCGGGATTGCGCCAAGCCGTGGGCGCCAGTTCGCGGCCGTCCAGCGACACCGCCGAGACCGGCAGTTCGCGGTCGAGGTCCAGCACGATCACCGGCAGGTCGCGGTCGGCGCGCAGGGCCAGCACGGCCTCGCCGGCGATGGACTTGCGCTGCGGAAACACCTCGATAGCCAGGTCGACGTGCTCGATATGCACGCCGGCCTGGTCGGGCTTAAGCGCGCCGCCGGTGGCCAGGGTCTGGGCGGTGGGGGCGGCGCGCGGCGGCTTGGGCGCCTTGGCGGCGGCGACCAGCAGCGGCAGGGCGGCGACCAGCGCCAGGGCTCGGACTGGTGAAACGGACATGCGACTCCCCGCGACGGACTGTTTCATCGGTAGGGGAGGTCGGCTCGAAGGCCAAGCCGGTGGGGCGACGCAGGGGCGCGCCGCAAGCCGCGTACGAAGCGTCAGATCTTCTCGCTGATCTTGATCGCCACCTTGCAGCCGGTCTGGATGACGGCGCTGAGCAGGGGATAGGCCGTAGCCTCGTGGGCGCCTTCCTTGACGGCGAGGTCGCGGTGCATCAGCTCGTCGTCGCGGAACTTGGACAGCTCGGCGGCCAGGGCCGGGTCGCGGTCCTTCAGCTCGTCGATCTGGCCGGCGTAGTGCTTCTCGATCACCGACTCGACGGCCTCGGTGCAGGCGTGGGCGGCCTTGTCGCCGATCAGGGCCGTACCGGCGCCCAGGGTGAAGGCCGCCAGCCGCCACAGGGGCGACATCAGGGTCGGTCGCACCTTGCGCTCGGACAGCAGTTCGTCGAAGCGCGACAGGTGGACCTGCTCGTGGCCCTCCATCTCCTTCAGCTGTTCGGCGATGCGCTCGCGGCCGCGGGCGTGCTTCATCACGGCTTGCTGGCCGCGATAGATGTGGACCGCGGCCAGTTCGCCGGCCTGGTCGACGCGCAGGATCTCGGCAAGGCGCGCGGCCTGGGCGCCGCGACCCGGGCGGGGCGGAACGGCCTTCTGTTCGGCGCTCATGTTCAGGCCTCCTTCGAACGCAGGGCGCTGAACGCCGAGGCGGCGGCCAGGCCCAGCGAGACCAGGGCGTTCCAGCCGGCCATCGACAGACCCAGGAACACCCAGGCGGCCTTGTCGCACATCGGAGGTTGGATCTTGGCGCCCTTCAGCATGGCCACCAGGTCGCCGGAGGTGGCGACGCCGCCGCCGGTGCAGGTGGTGGGGCCGGGCCACCACTTCCATTCGACGCCGGCATGGAAGGCCGCCAGGCCCGCGCCGTAGAGGAAGATCGCGCCCAGAAGCCACAGGGCCGGCGCGCGCAGGCGCTCCCAGAGGGGCGTACGCTGCAGGACGGTGGCGATCAGGCCGACGGTTCCGGCGATCCAGTAGACCTCGCGCTGCTTCAAGCACAGGTGGCAGGGCGCCAGGCCCCCGAAGCTCTCGAACGCATGGGCCGCGCCCAGCATGATCGCGCTGGCGGCGAAGGCCAGGACCGGCCAGTGCTTGGCGATCCACGCCAGGGGCGGACGCTTGGGAACGAGAGGACCGGTGGTCACGGCCGGGGTGTCGGTGGTCATACGGCGCACGCGCCTCCGCTGCTTCCTCCCAGGAAATGGCTCGCGGCGAGGCCGATGACAAGGAGCAGGATCAAACCGCCGGCCACCAGGGCCAGGCGGCGCTCGATCACCGGCAGCAGGGCGGGGCCGAACTTCTTGACCACGAAGGCGACGAGGAAGAAGCGCGCGCCGCGGGTGACGACCGAGGCGAAGATGAACATGGGGAAGCTGAAGGCCGCCAGGCCCGAGGCGATGGTCACCAGCTTGTAGGGGATGGGCGTCAGGCCCTTGGCCAGGATCACCCAGACGCCGTACTTGTCGTACCAGCATTTGAACTCGACGAGGCCGCCGGCGTGGCCGGTGGCGGCCATCATCCACTGGCCCACCGGCGTCAGGAAGTAGCCGATGGCGTAGCCGAGGATGCCGCCCAGCACCGAGGCCAGGGTGCAGATGGCCGCGTAGCGCCAGGCGCGGTCGGGCCGGGCCAGAACCATGGGGGCCAGCATCACGTCGGGCGGCACGGGGAAGAACGAGCTCTCCGCGAAGGAGACGGCGAACAGGCTGGCGGGCGCGTGACGCGAGGCGGCCATGCCCATGACCCAGTCGTAGAGGCGGCGCAGCATGCGAACTCCCGTTTGCCGATGCGCCGTTGCTAGCAGGGGTCGGCGCGCTTGTCCCGGGCGATGCGACGACGTTTTCCGGTTCTTTTTGCGACGCCGCGAAGGCGGGCGCTGAAGCGTGCTCCAGACAATAAAACGCCCCGTCCTCCAGGCGCCGGGCCGACATGGCGCGGAGGAGGACGGGGCCACGCGGTCGCCGCAACATTACGACCGCGTGTCTCGGTTAGGACCCCTTGAGGGCCTAGAACTTGACCGCCAGCGAGACGCTGTAGTTGCGGCCCGGGGCGGTGTAGCCGTCGACGATCACCGCCGGAACGGTGGCCGAGGCGGCGGCCGATTGGCCGCGCACGTCCGACCACCACCAGTACTTCTCGTCGGTCAGGTTGAAGACGCCGCCGCGCAGGGTGACGGCCTGGGTGAGGTTCCAGTAGGCGGTGACGTCGACGGTGGTGAAGGCCGGCGGGGCGAAGCAGCCGCCCGTGCAGGTGACCCCCAGGCTGTCGAACGACTTCTTCTGGACGTGCATGACGCTGGCCTGGGCGCCGAAGCGACCGGCCGGATCACGGTAGGACAGGCCGGCCGTGAACTTGGCCGGATCGACCGACTGCAGCGGCGTGCTGACGCCGGCGGTGTTGGTCGAGAAGCCGCGCGCATAGGAGGCCGCGCCGATCAGGCGCCAGTTGTCGGCGATCAGCACCTCGCCGCGGGCCTCGGCGCCGCTGATCTCTGCCTCGGCCAGGTTGACGAACTGGAACACCGCCGGGTCGGTCGGGCGGAACGAGCCGCTGACCTGCACCTGCTCGATGAAGTCGTCGTACTTGCCGGTGAAGCCGGTGACGCTGATGTTCCAGGTCGGCTGGCGCAGGCGGAAGCCCAGCTCGAAGGTCTGGCTGGTCTCGGGCTTCAGGTTCGGATTGGCGATCGCGGTGTAGAAGCTGGTCGGGTTGGAGAAGCCGTTGTTGACCTGCGAGGGGGCGGGGGCCTTGAAGCCGGTGGCGGCGTTGGCGAAGACGCTGATCAGGTCGGTGGCCTGCCAGACCGCCGACAGCTTGGGCGAGAAACGCGAGTCGCTCTGGCCGACCGCGGTGTTTGCGGTGAACAGCGGGTCGTTCTTCGGATCCAGCTTGTAATAGTCGTAGCGCAGGGCCGGATAGAAGGTCACCGGACCGGCCGAGAACTCGTCCTGCACGTAGCCGCCCACCAGGGTGTAGTCGGTGGTCGGGAAGGCGCGGTTGGGGAAGGTCTCGCCGGCCGGCGGCACGGTGCCGTCGCGCAGGCCCTGCTGGCGGGTCAGCGAGGCGTCGGCGCCCCAGACGAACCGGTGCTCGGCCCCGCCCAGGCTGGCCAGGCTGGTCAGTTCGATCGCGCCGCCGAACACCTCGTTGTCGAACTTGGCGTCGCGGGTGCGGTCGGCGGCGGTGTAGCGGTCTTCGGCCGAGAACTGCCGGGTGGTGCTGTCCTGGTAGTAGAGGGTGGTGCGGGCGGTCTGGATCAGGCCCTGGCCGCCGGTGAAGGCGTGGGACAGGCTGACGCGGTCGCGGCGCATCTTGTCGAAGGCGGTCAGGCCGACCACGGCGGTCGAGGCCGGCGTCGTGTTCGGAGCGACATAGGCGATGGCCGACAGCACGTTCCAGTCGATGTCGCGGTCGAGGTGGTCGACGGTCAGCGAGAACTTGTTGCGGTCGTCGAGGTTGAACACCAGCTTGCCGAGCACGGCGTTGGAGCTGTTGTCCTCGGGGTTGGCGACCGTGCGGCGCACGTCGCGCAGGGCGGCCGTGCCTTGGGTCTCTGTCTCGTGGCCGTCGCGGCGGGTATAGGCCAGCAGGCCTTCCCAGCGGCCGCTGGCGCCGGCGACGAGGGCGCTTTCGCTCCAGCTTTCGTCGGCCGAGCTGTAGCCGACGCGGGCGCGGCCGGCGAAGCTCTTGCCCTGCAGGATGTCGGCCGGGTCCTTGGTGAAGAAGCTGACCGAGCCGGCCAGGCCGTCGCTGCCGTAGAGGGCCGAGGCCGGGCCGCGCACGATCTCGACCGACTTCAGCACGTCGACGTCGACATAGTCGCCGCGGCCGGCGGCCTGGGCGCCGAAGGCGTAGCCGTCGGGCACGCGCACGCCGTCGACCATGATCAGGACGCGGTTGCCTTCGAGGCCGCGGATGGCGAAGCCGGCGTTGCCGTCGCGGCCCGTCGAGGCGCCGGCGGCGGTGAAGCGGGACGGGGCGCTGCGCACCGAGACGCCCGGCTCGAAGCGCACCAAGTCCTTCACGTCGTTGACCAGGGCGTCCTCGATCTCCTGGCTCGTCGTCACGGTGACGGTCGCGGGCGCGTCCAGCACCGACTTCTCGCTGCGCGTGGCGGTGACCGTGACCTTGTCGACTTCTGCGACGTCGGCCGAGGGCGCGTCGGCCGCGAAGGCCGCCGTGGCGGAGAGCAGGGCGCCGGCGGATGCGGCGGCGAAACAGACGAGTTTGTTGCGAGACAAAGGAAATAACCCCCGGTAGTCGGCCTCAGATGCGAATTGTTCGCATTCGTTGGATGGGGAGCTACGACCGTCTGGCGATCGGGTCAAGTTATTTGCAATTGATTCTTAGATTCATCCGCAATAGGAGCCTTGGCCACGCACCGATCGTCCTTGAGGGGGATTCCGATGAAGACCATGCTCGCTTCGGCGGCGCTGCTGGCGGGCCTTGGCCTGTCCGGCCTGGCGCACGCCCATTCGCCCTACATGCTGCCCAGCACCTTCGACGTCTCGGACCGCAAGGTCGTGATCGTCCAGGGCTCGTTCACCGAAAGCTTCTTCACGCCGGAAGTGGTGATGAAGTCCGACGCCTACGCGGTGGTCGGCCCCGACGGCGTGCGCAAGCCCCTGACCCCGACCTATCTGCGCGAACTTGCCCTGGTCGAGGCCCCCGTCGAGACGGCCGGCACCTACCGCATCACCACCGGCCAGCGCGCCGGCCGCGTCGGCAAGGCCGTGCTGATCAAGGGCGAGTGGGAGTTCCTCGAGCCGGGCAAGGCTCCGGCCGGCGCGGAAGTGGTCGACATGCAGAGCATCACCACCGCCGACGTCTATGTGACCCGCGGCGCGCCGAGCACGGCGGCGCTGGCTCCGGTCGGCAAGGGCCTGGAGTTCCAGGCGATCACCCACCCCAGCGACATCACCACCGGCCAGCCGGCCAAGTTCGTGGTGCTGTACGACGGCAAGCCGGTCGCCGGCCAGGAAATCACCCTGAGCGCCGGCAGCGACCGCTACGCCGACGTCAAGAACGCCCCGGTCACCGTCAAGAGCGACGCCCAGGGCCGCTTCGAGCTGAAGCCCGAGCGCTCGGGCGTCTACCAAGTGCAGGCCCGCTACCGCGTCGCCCCGGCCGCCGCCGGCCAGCCCGGCCAGAGCCACACCTACGCCCTGACCTTCGAATCCCTGCGCTGAGAGCCGACATGATCCGCAACACCCTGATCCTGGCCGCCGTCCTGGCCGCCGTCTCCGCCCCGGCCCTGGCCGCCTCGCACGCCCGCGACACCTTCATCAAGGAGCAGGACGTCAACGGCGACGGCGTCGTCACCAAGGAAGAGTTCGTGATCACCCGCGAGCAGCTCTTCAAGGCCATCGACGCCGACAAGAACGGCGTGCTCTCCAAGGAAGAGTACGTCGGCGAGTTCAAGGGCCGGCTCGAAAAGCGCCTCGCCGGCTCGACCGAGACGGCCGAGAAGAAGGAAGAAGAGCGCGTGCGCCAGATGCGTCAGGCCGACGTGCGCTTCGGCGTGCTCGACAGCGACAAGAGCGGCGGCATCACCCCGGCCGAGTTCGCCTATTCGGGCTGGCGGATGTTCGTGACCCACGACACCAACAAGGACGGCACGGTCTCGGCCGCCGATCCGGTGGCCGCGGACACCAACTGATCCACGGGTAGAGACGCCCTTGGGGGGCGCGCCCCCGGTTCCTTGATCCCCTTCTGGAGCCGGGGGCGCTAGTCGTCCAGGGCGTACACCCGCACCCAGTCCACCAGCAGGCTCTCGGGCAAGGCGGCGTCGTCGACGCCGCGCCGGCCCGTGACTTCCGCCCACCGTCCGCCAACCGCCAGGTTGAGGATCAGGTGGAAGCGCTCGTCGAAGGGGCGCCCGCCCGGGCGGGTGAAGTAAGGCTTTCCGTCCAGCCGCCAGGTCAGCCGATCGGGCGTCCATTCCAGCGTGAAGACGTGGAAGGCCGTCAGGTCGCCCAGGGCCGTGTCGGCCGAGTCGCTGCGGTTGGCCTGCAGCGTCGGGCCATGATGCACCGCCGCCCGCACCCGGTCGCGGCAGGATCGGCAGCGCACCCCAAGGTTCACCGCTTCCGCGATGTCGATCTCGCCCGACAGCGGGTAGGGGCCGTAGTTGTCGTGCTCGGGCAGCATCCAGATCGCCGGCCACAGCCCCTGGCCTAGCGGCAGCTTGGCGCGCACCTCGATGCGGCCGTAGCGGAACGAGGCCAGCCCCTTGGTGCTGACCCCGCCCGAGGCGTAGTCGCGGCTCACGCGGGGGCCGCCGTCGCGACGGGCCGAGCCCGACGCGCGCTCCTTGCGGGCGTTCAGCCGCAGCACCCCTCCCGAGACCGAGACGTTGGCCGGCGTGTAGCACTGGCGCTCCTCGTTGCCGCCGCCCCAGCAGTCGGTCGCCGCCGTCCACCGGGCCGGATCCAGCTGATCGCCGTCGAACTCGTCCGACCAGATCAGCCGGGGCGCGGCGAAGGCGGGCGAGGCCAGGGCCGCCATCGCCAAGGCGAGCAGCAGGCGCTTCACGGGATCGCCACGGTCGCCCGGCCGCCGGGCGGCAGGCGCAGCGTCGTGCTTCCCTTGGCGGCCTTGGGCAGGACGACCTCGACGTCCGCGGCGCCCTTCGGCGCCCTGGCGGTCAGAAGCCAGCCGGCGCCGCGCGGCTCGACGTCGAGGTCCAGGGCGTCGCGCGCCGTCCACCAGTCGCCGAAGGCCTGGGTCGAGCCCATCCAGGCCCGCCCTTTCCAGCGGTCGGCCAGGGCGGTCTCGAACGCCAGCTTGTCGCCGACCACGTTGGGATGGATCAGCACGGTGGCCACGCCCCGGTCGCGCGCGACCCGGGCCACCAGGGCGTCGGCCGCGTCCAGCCGTTGCAGCAGCGGCGGGGCCTCCTCGTCCTCGACGGCGACGGGGAACTCGAACACCGGCTGCAGGGCCCCGTCGGCCCGCCCGTCGGTCAGCTGGAAGGGCAGGTGGGTCAGCACCGTGTTGGCGGTGATCGACGAGGAATAGCGATAGCCGCTGGCGTTCAGCGCCTGGGGCAGGGTGAAGGGATAGGCCAGGCGTCCCGGGCGGAACGAGACCACGTCCGCGCCCGCCAGCCGGTCGAGCAGGAACTTCGATACCCGCAGTTCGCCCAGGATGGTGGCGTCGCGAACCTTGGTGTCGGTCTCGACGAACGGGCGATAGCGCGGATAGCGTTCGCGGCCGCTGCCCAGGTCCATGCGCTCGAACTCGCGGGAGTGGGCGACGGTGTGGCTGCCCACCTCCTGGCCGCGCGCCAGAAGGCCCTTCACGTCGGCCACGGCGGCGTCGTCGAAGAACACCTTGTCGTTGTAGTCCCTCATGTACTTGGTCTGGACGAAGAAGGTGCCGCGGACGCCTCGCGCCTTCAGGGCGTCGGCATAGGCCAGGGCGTTGTGCACCGACGGGCCGTAGTCGACGTCGTGGGTAAACAGGATAGAGACCTCGCGGCCAGCCGGGGCGGTCGAGACCAGCCAGGGCATCGGCTCGCCGGCCACGTAGAGGTCGCGCACCCAGCGGAACAGGCTGTCCAGCGAGGGCTCGTAGCCGTTGACGTAGCGGCGGGCCAGGGCCTCGGCGCGGCCGTTCATGGCCCGCTGGGCCAGCGAGCCCAGGTCCACGCCCAGCACGCAGGCCTGCCCGCCCACCCGCCGGCAGGCGGCCGCGACCGATCCGTCGTCGAAGCGGGCGGCCACATCCGCCGTTCCCGGCGCATAGCCCACGCTGGAAACCTTGGCCTCGCCGGTGGACGAGACGACGATCTCGTCGCTCTCGGGCTCTCCGGTCGTCCTGGTCCAGCGCAGCCGCAGGCGGGACGAGGCCTCGGTTCCCTCGCCGACGCCGAACAGTTCGCCCAGGCCGCCGCCGGCCAGGTTGAAGGCCAGCACCGTGCCGCCGTCGCGTACGTGCTGGGCCAGGGCCCGCAGCTGTTCGGCGCTCAGCACCCGGCCCGAGACGATCGGATAGACCAGCACCACCTTGTGGGTCAGCGCCTTGGCGGGATCCTGGGTGACGGTGATCGGCACGCCGTGGGCGCGGAAGCCGCGAACCAGGCCCAGCCACCCCGACTGCGGGTCGGTGACCAGAATCGCCAGGCGGTGCGGGCCGCCCCTGTCGAACTGCGCGATGCGGGTGCGCGGCGGCTCGACGATCTTGGACGCCTTGGCCGGGCCGCGCACGCCGGGGAAGACGTGCATCACCGCCGGATCGGGCCGCTCGCGCTGCCACCACCACCCGCCGGCCAGCAGCACGGCGAGAACGAGCAGCAGCAGCGGCAGGCGACGGCGGGTCATGAGGCCTCCAGTCCAGCACGCAGACATCCAAACCCGAAAACGCCCGACGCGCGAGCCCGTCATTTGGCGATCCGTCCGGTTGCGGGCGCGCCGCGAAGCTTTCCCTTCGGCGCGGGGGCTTCTATATGCGGACGCCTCTTCGTTTCTTGTTCGTCCCCGGAAAGACGCCCCGTCCCATGGCCCGCATCCTGATCACCTCGGCCCTGCCGTACATCAACGGCATCAAGCACCTGGGTAACCTCGCGGGCTCGATGCTGCCGGCCGACGCCTATGCGCGCTTCCAGCGGGCCCGGGGCCACGACACCCTCTACATCTGCGCCACCGACGAGCACGGCACCCCGGCCGAACTGGCCGCCGCCGCCGCCGGCCAGGACGTGGCGACCTACTGCGAAGAGCAGCACGTGCTGCAGCATGACGTGGGCCGCGCCTTCGGCCTGTCGTGGGACCACTTCGGCCGCTCGTCCTCGCCGCAGAACCATCGCCTGACCCAGCACTTCGCCGAAGTGCTGGAGGCCCAGGGGCTGATCGAGGAGCGGGTCGATCAGATGGTCTACTCGATCGACGACCGCCGCTTCCTGCCCGACCGCTATATCGAGGGCACCTGCCCGCACTGCGGCTTCGAGAAGGCGCGCGGCGACCAGTGCGACAACTGCGGCAACCTGCTCGATCCCACCGACCTGAAGGATCCGTACTCGGTGATCTCGGGCTCGCGGAACCTTGAGGTGCGCGACACCAAGCACCTCTACCTGCTTCAGACCAAGATGGCCGATCGCATCCGCGCCTGGGTGGACGGCCACCCCGACTGGCCGACCTTGGCAAAGTCGATCGCCTACAAGCATCTGGACGAGGGCCTGATCGATCGCGGCATCACCCGTGACCTGGCCTGGGGCGTGCCGGTGACCAAGGACGGCCTGCCGCGTCCGGGCATGGAGGAGAAGGTCTTCTACGTCTGGTTCGACGCCCCGATCGAATACATCGCCGCCACCCAGGAATGGGCCGAGGCCGCGCCGGATCGCGACTGGCGCTCGTGGTGGCGCACCGACGCCGGCGCCGACGACGTCCGCTACGTCCAGTTCATGGGCAAGGACAACGTCGCGTTCCACACCGTCAGCTTCCCGGCCACCATTCTCGGCTCGGAAGAGCCGTGGAAGAGCGTCGACATGCTCAAGGCCTTCAACTGGCTGAACTGGTACGGCGGCAAGTTCTCGACCAGCAACAAGCGCGGCGTGTTCATGGACGCGGCGCTCGACATCCTGCCGCCGGACCTGTGGCGCTGGTACCTGACCTCGAACTCGCCGGAAGGCAGCGACACGGCCTTCACCTGGGAGCAGTTCGCCAGCGCCGTGAACCGCGACCTGGCCGACGTGCTGGGCAACTTCGTCAACCGCATCCTGAAGTTCAACGAGAGCAAGTTCGACGGCCTCGTGCCCGAGGGCGGCGAGCCTGGTCCGCTGGAGGAGAAGCTCTACGCCGACGTCGCCGCGCGCCTGGCCGACCTTTCCGAGCAGATGGACGCCATCGAGATCCGCAAGAGCGCCCAGGCGCTGCGGGCCCTGTGGGTGGTCGGCAACGAGTACCTGCAGGAAGCCGCCCCCTGGACGGCGATCAAGACCGACCGCGACCGCGCCGCCGTCATCGTGCGCACGGCCCTGAACCTGGCCGCGCTCTACGCCCGCATCTCCGCGCCGTTCATCCCGTTCGCCGCCGAGAAGATCGGCGAGGCCTTCGCCCAGGCCTGGCCGCCCGCCTGGCCGACGGCCGACGTCGCCGCCGAGCTCTCGACGGTGCCGGCCGGCCAGGCCGTGCGCGCGCCCGAAGTGCTGTTCAAGAAGATCGACGACGACATGATCGCCGAGTGGGCCGCGCGGTTCGGCGGCGCGGAGTAGGCCCTCCGGCCCTTCGGGCCACCTCCCCCGGAGGGGGAGGATCTAGTCAGCAAGATGCTCCCCCTCTGGGGGAGCTGTCGCGAAGCGACTGAGGGGGGTTCGCGCGAAACGCCTTCCCCTTCACCGCACACCGCTCTACGGAGCGGCCATGCCGCTCGTAACCCGTCTCAGCCTGTTCTACGTGGCCATCTATCTGGTCATCGGGGTGAGCCTGCCGTACGTGGCCACCTTCCTGCGGGCCAGGGGGCTTTCCGGGGCCGAGATCGGCGCGGTGCTTGCCGCGCCGCTGCTGCTCAAGCCGTTCACAGGCGCGGCGCTGGCGGTCTGGGCCGACGGCTTTTCGCTGCGCCGTTCGCCGATGATCCTGCTGGCGGTCGCTGCGGCCTGCGCCTACCTCGCCATGCTGGTCGCGCCGGGGTTCTGGGGGCTGCTGGTCTGCTGGCTGCTGGGCGCGACCCTGTTCTCGACCATCTCGCCGCTGATCGACGTGGTCACGCTGCGCCGGGCCCGGCTGGATGGCTTCAACTACGGCCTGCCGCGCGGGTCGGGCTCCAGCGCGTTCATCGCCGCCAACCTCGCCATGGGCGTGGTGCTGACCGTCCTCGGCGCCGAGGTCATCGTCGTTTGGATCACCGTCGCGGCCCTGCTGACGGCGACGGCGGCCTTCGTCCTGATCCCGCCCGAGCGGGTGCACGAGGAGGGCGAGGCCCCGGCCAGACGCGACCGCTGGAAAGGGCTGGGCAGCCTGCTGACCGACAGGGTGTTCGTGCTGGCGGTGGTCACGGCCGGCCTGATCCAGGGCGCGCACGGCTTCTACTACAGCTTCTCGACCATCCTCTGGCGCCGGCAGGAGATCCCCGAGCCGATGATCGGCGTGCTGTGGGGCGTGGGCGTCGCCGCCGAGGTGGGCTTCATGTGGTTCCTGGAGCCCTGGCGACGCCGCGTTGGCCCGGGGCGGCTGCTGGCCATGGGCGCGGGCGCGGCGGTGATCCGCTGGACCGCCTACGCCTTCGCCCCGCCGCTGTGGGCGCTGTTCCCGCTGCAGGCCCTGCACGCCTTCACCTTCGCGGCGAGTTTCCTGGCCTCGCTGCAGCTGATCGAGCGCCTGACCCCGCCCAAGAGCGCCTCGGCCGCCCAGGCCCTGAACTCGGCGGTGTCGCAGGGCTTCACCCTGGGCCTGGCGACCCTGGCCTCGGGCCCGCTGTTCGACGCCCTGAGCGTGAAGGGCTATTGGGCGATGGCGGCGCTGGGGGCGGCGGGCCTTTGCGGCGCGCTGGTGCTGGGCCGCAGCGCTCGGGTGAAGGCGGGGGCTTAGCCTTCAATAGCTCCCGTCATTCCCGCCCTTGTGGCGGGAACCCCTGGCTCCGCTCGCAGGTGAAGTGCCAGCGGACTGCTGAGCAGTCCGCCTCATCTGCCCTTGCGGTCGACAGAGAGGTTCCCGCCACAAGGGCGGGAATGACGGGAGGCGGAGGGAGGCAGCGCTCCCTCCGCCTCAGATCTCGTACGAGATCTCGTCGCCTTCCAGCCAGGCCACGATCTGCTCGGCGGCGGCGACGGGGTCGACCTTGGTGGTGTCGATGACCAGTTCGGCCGCTTCGGGCGCCTCGTAGGGGCTGTCGATGCCGGTGAAGTTCTTCAGCTGGCCCGAGCGCGCCTTCTTGTATAGGCCCTTGACGTCGCGGCTCTCGGCCACGGCCAGGGGGGTGTCGACGAACACCTCGACGAACTCGCCCTCGCTGAGGATCTCGCGCGCCAGCTGGCGCTCGGCCCGGAACGGCGAGATGAAGGCGGTCAGCACGATCAGGCCGGCGTCGACCATCAGCTTGGCCACTTCGGCGACCCGGCGGATGTTCTCGACGCGGTCCTCCTCGGTGAAGCCGAGGTCCTTGTTGAGGCCGTGGCGCACATTGTCGCCGTCCAGCAGGTAGGTGTGGCGGCCCAGGGCGTGCAGGCGCTTTTCCACCAGGTTGGCGATGGTCGACTTGCCCGCGCCCGACAGGCCGGTGAGCCAGATCACGCGGCCGCGCTGGCTCTTCAGCGCCGCGCGCGAGGCCTTGGAGACGTCGGTGTGCTGCCAGTGGATATTGTCGGCCCGGCGCAGCGCGAAGTTCAGCAGGCCCGCGCCGACGGTGCGGTTGCTGATCCGGTCGATCAGGATGAAGCCGCCGAGATCCCGGTTGTCGGCATAGGCCTCGAACGGGATCGCCTGGTCGAGCGAGATGTTGACGTGGGCGATCTCGTTGAGCTCCAGCCGCTTGGCGGCCGTGTGCTCCAGCGTGTTGACGTTCACCCGGTGCTTGATCTCGGTGACGCTGGCGCCCACGAGGCGCGCGCCGATCTTCAGCAGGTAGGAGCGGCCGGGGGCAGGGGCTCGTCGTCCATCCAAACGAGGGTGGCCTCGAACTGGCCGGCAACGGCCGAGGGGCTGTCGGCGGCGACCAGCACGTCGCCTCGGGAGACGTCGACCTCGTCGGCGAGGGTGATGGTCACCGACTGGCCGGCGACGGCGCGGTCAAGGTCGCCCGGCAGGGTGACGATGCGCGACACCCGGCTCTCGCGGCCCGACGGCAGCACCTTGACCCGGTCGCCCGGCTTGACCATGCCCGAGGCCACCTGGCCAGAGAAGCCGCGGAAGTCGAGGTTAGGGCGGTTGACCCACTGCACCGGCATGCGGAACGGTTGCGCCTGCAGGCCGTCCTCGACCTCGACGCTCTCCAGCCAGTCCATCAGGATCGGGCCGTCGTACCAGGGCGTGTGCTCGCTCTTCACGGCCATGTTGTCGCCGCCCAGGCCCGAGATCGGGATCGGGGTGAAGACCGACAGGCCGATCTTGTCGGCGAAGGCGCGGTAGTCGGCGACGATGGCGTCGAACACCGTCTGGTCCCAGTCGATCAGGTCCATCTTGTTGACCGCCAGCACCACGTTGCGGATGCCAAGCAGGGACACGAGGTAGGAGTGGCGGCGCGTCTGGGTCAGCACGCCCTTGCGCGCGTCGATCAGGATCACGGCTGCGTCGGCGGTCGAGGCGCCGGTGACCATGTTGCGCGTGTACTGCTCGTGGCCGGGGGTGTCGGCGACGATGAACTTGCGCTTGTCGGTCGAGAAGAACCGATAGGCGACGTCGATGGTGATGCCCTGCTCGCGCTCGGCGGCCAGGCCGTCGACCAGCAGGGCGAAGTCGATCGCCCCGCCTTGCGTGCCCACGCGCTTGGAGTCGGCCTCGAGGGCGGCCATCTGGTCCTCGAAGATCATCTTGCTGTCGTAGAGCAGACGGCCGATCAGGGTGGACTTGCCGTCGTCGACGCTGCCGCAGGTGATGAAGCGCAGCAGCGACTTGTTCTGGTGGGCCTCCAGATAGGCTTCGATGTCTTCGGCGATGAGGGCGGACTGGTGAGCCATCAGAAGTAGCCCTCCTGCTTCTTCTTCTCCATCGAGGCGGACTGGTCGTGGTCGATGACCCGCCCCTGGCGCTCGCTGGTGGTGGTCAGGAGCATCTCCTGGATGATCTCGGGCAGGGTCGAGGCGGTGCTCTCGACGGCGCCGGTCAGCGGGTAGCAGCCCAGGGTGCGGAAGCGCACGCTCCTGATCTGCGGCTCTTCACCGGGGCGAAGGCGGAAGCGCTCGTCGTCGACCATGATCAGCGCGCCGTCGCGCTCGACCACCGGCCGCGGGGCCGAGAAGTAGAGCGGCACGATCGGAATGTTCTCCAGGTGGATGTATTGCCAGACGTCCAGCTCGGTCCAGTTGGAGATCGGGAAGACGCGCAGGCTTTCGCCCGGGTGCTTGCGGGTGTTGTAGAGCTTCCACAGTTCGGGGCGCTGGTTCTTGGGGTCCCAGCGCTGCTCGGCCGAGCGGAAGCTGAACACCCGTTCCTTGGCGCGGCTCTTCTCCTCGTCGCGGCGGGCGCCGCCGAAGGCTGCGTCGAAGCCGTACTTGGCCAGGGCCTGCTTGAGGCCCTCGGTTTTCCAGAGGTCAGTGTGCAGGGCGCTGCCGTGGTCGAACGGGTTGATGCCGCGCGCCTCGGCCTCGGGGTTCTTGTGGACCAGCAGGTCGAAGCCCAGCTGCTCGGCGATCTTGTCGCGCAGCTCGTACATCGCCTTGAACTTCCAGGTGGTGTCGACGTGCAGCAGCGGGAAGGGCGGCTTGGACGGATAGAACGCCTTGGCGGCCAGGTGCAGCATCACCGCGCTGTCCTTGCCGATCGAATACAGCATGACCGGGTTTTCGCACTCGGCTGCCACCTCGCGCATGATGTGGATGCTCTCGGCTTCCAGGCGCTGCAGGTGGGTGAGGCGAGCGGGCGTGATCACGGGCATGGTCGGCTCGGAAGCGACGGCGGGCGCCTGGGATGCAAGCTGGGTAAGGGCCAAGACGGTCGTCCGCAAACAGAAAGACCTCGCCCCGCCGGGCGGCGGGAAGCGAAGTGCCGGGGGAGCCTGCGACCTAGGTCCCTGGGCCTTCTGGAGCAAGGCGCAGAAATCTAGGGGCGCTGTCAGCTTGTGTGGGCGCCGTTGCGGCAACATGACCAAAAGTTCATTCGAGCATGGCCATGGATTGCGGCATAACGGCGCTATCGGATCGACGGGTAAGCCGATGTCCTTCTTGTCAGAACTCCTCGCGGCGATCGTGCTGTGGCTTTCGGCCACGGCCCTGTGCCAGTTCGGCGTGGTGATCGAGGAAAAGATCATCAAACCGAAGGTCGAACGCACCGTGGCGCGTTCGCCGCGCGAGGCGGCGCGCCTCGAAACCGCGCCCAAGATCGTCTGCCCCGAGCAGGCCGCGCGCCTCGCCCGCGCCTGATCCGTCCGCCCCGGGATCGTCGGGGCGACACCCGCCAGAATCGCGCAACACTCGGCCCGCTTTGGGGAAAACCGCGTCAACCGGCTATGCGCGGGCGCCTTTCGCGGCTAGGTTTATTCGCCTGCGCGGAGAAGGGGCTTGCGCGCTGTGTCGCTGTAAAAGGCCCCCTCGTCGTTCGCCTTGGGACAGTGGCTGCGTATGAAGCCTAAGAAGCGCCGACCGCTCGACTTTTCCACCCTGCCGGTGGAGACGCCCCGCGACGATGCGGCGCCTGCTTCTGGCCTGCCCGAGTCGGAGCCCTTCGTCGCCGCCGAGCCCGATCCCGACGCGCCGATCAGCGAGCCGGACAACGACCTCGACATCGCCGACCTGCCGGAGGCGGGCTTCCTGGCCGCGCCGCCGCGCGGCGCGCGTCCGCCGTCCTACCAGCCGCCCGAGCCGCAGCCGGAGCCGGCCCCCGAACCGCTGACCTCGGCGATCGCGCCCGAGCCCGCGCCTGAACCCGAGCCCGATCCGGCCGCGCCGGCCGAGCCCGCCGTCGATCCGTCCGAGCCGGTGCTGCGCGAGGACCGCTCCTACGCCCGCCGCTCGTTCTTCCGAGGCTCCACGCCGCCCGAGCCTGAACCCGCCCCGCCGGCGCCCGAGCCCGAGCCGGAACCCGTCGCCGAAGCGCCGCCGCCGCCCGAACCCATGCCCGAATTCGCCCCGCCGCCGGAGCCGCGTCGCCGCACGCGGACGGCCGAGCGCGCGCCGGCCGCCGACGACCTGCCGCCGCTGCCCACCTTCCTGACCGCGCCGGCCGCCGCCCAGCCGCCGGCCCCGCGGCCCGATCCCGAACCGCCGGCCAGGTCCGAGCCGGCCGCGCGTCCGCCCGCCGCCGAGCGTCCGGTCCACGCGCTGTCCGAGACGGCCGAGCGCAAGCCGATGCCGGGCGGCGTCTACTGGAGCCTTGCCGTCTGCGTCGCCGCCCTGTGGGCCGTGGCGCCGGTGATGTTCGCCCTGGGCTACGGCCCGAGCCTGCCGCTGCCGGTGACCATGGCGGTGTTCGCGGCCCTGGCCGCGGGGCCGGCCGCCTTCATCCTGCTGGCCGCCTACATGCTGCGCCAGGCGATGGGCGTCTCGGCCGAGCTGCGCCGCGCGCGCCGGCTGACCGACCAGCTGCTGACCCCCGCCACCCTGGCCGCCGCCGGCGCGACGGGCGTGGTCGACGCCCTCAGCGGCCAGATCGACGCGGCGACCAGCGCCGCCGACGCCGCCCGCGAGCGCATCGTCACCCTGCGCCAGGCCCTGGCCGAAGAGACCGCCCGCTTGGTCGAGGCCGCCGATTCGTCGAGCCGCATGGCCAAGCAGCTGGCCGAGGGCCTGGGTCACGAGCGCACCGCCATGCAGGCGCTGTCGGCCACTCTCGACACCCAGTCCACGGCCGTGGTCGACGCCATCGGCAGCCAGGCCCGCATGGTCGCCGAGGCCTCGGACCTCGCCGAGACCCAACTGCGCGAAGCCGAGGCGGCGCTCGCCGCCCGCGCCGCCGACCTGGCCGCCGCCGCCGCCGAGGCGTCCGACGCGGCTCGCGTCGGGGCCGAGGACCTGTCGCGCCAGATCGCCCGTCTGGAGACCGCCGGCCAGGGTGTCGGCGACCAGATCGGCAGCGTGGAGCGCAGCCTGGCCTCGCAGCGCGCCGCCCTGGTGGCCGCCGCCCAGGCCCTGCGCGCCGACCAGGAGGACTTCTCCTCCGAGACCGAGACCCGCACCGCCCAGCTGACCGAGTTCGTGGCCTACACCCGCGTCGGCGCCTCCGAGCTCGGCGACATCGCCGCCATGGGCGCCGAGGTGCTGCGAGGCCTGATCGTCTCTTCCGGTGATCAACTGCGCGAGATGGCCGAGGCCGCCCGCGCCGAGCGCGAGGCCCTGGCCGCCGAAACGCAAGGCGCGCTGGCGCGGCTGGAGGCCGCCGCCGTCGACCGTCGCGCCGACCTCGAGGGCGAGCTGACCCGCGCCATGAACGCCATCACCGACGCCGCCCAGCGGGCCGGCGAGGGCGTCGAACTGCGCGTAGAGACCGCGCGCGGCCGCGTCGACCAGCTGAACGAGATCGCCTTCTCGGCCGGCCAGAAGGCCGACGCCGTGTTCGAGTCGCGCATGCAGGAAGCCCGCGACCTGATCGAGAACTCGGCCCAGGTGGTCGAGCAGGCCGGCGCCCGCACCGCCCAGAAGCTGGCCGAAAGCGTCGAGACGGCCCGCAGCGCCATCGCCGAGATGGAGCGCCTGCTGGTCGAGGCCGGCCAGAGCAGCGCCGCCCTGCCGGGCGAGGCCCTGGCCCGCGCCGCCGAGGTCCGCGCCCAGATCGAGAAGGGCATCGACGACCTGCGCGCCGCCGCCCGCCGCACCGCCGAGGAGACGGCGGCCATCGACCAGGCCTTCCAGGACCGCGTTCGCCGCAACTACGAGATGCTGAGCGAGGCGGTCACCCAGATGAACGCGGCCGCCGCCCAGACCCCCAGCTTCGCGGCGCCGCCGCAGAGCCGCGGGGCCTCGGCCCTGGTGCGCCCGCCGCAACCGGCGCCCCAACCGGCCCCGCAGCCCGCGCCGCAACCGGCTCCGCCGCCCCAGCAGCGCCAGGCGCCTCCGCCGCCGCCGGTTCAGCCCGCGCCGCAGCCGCCGCGCGCCCAGACCCCGCCGCCGCAGCCCTATCCCGGCGACGACTTCGCGCCGCTGGAGCCGCCGCCGCGCCAGCGCCTGAAGCTGACCCCGACGGCCACCGACGACGAGTTCCGCACCATGTTCGACGCCGCCGGCGGCCGTGGCGCGGCTCCGGCCCCGCCCGAACCCGTCCAGGACGAGGGCGGCTGGAGCTGGAAGAACCTGCTGGGCGACATGCAGGCCAGCTCGCCGGGCGACGCGGCCCTGGGCGAGAAGCTGGCCGGCGAGATCCTGGCCATGGGCATCGATCCGTCGGCGCTGCTGCCGCGCGGCCGCATCGACGAGATCGCCGCCGCCATCCAGACCCACGACGAGACAGGCGCCCGGGAGGTGGTCAAGAAGCTGGCCCCGGCCGCGATCCGCCGCCTGGTGCGTCGCCTGTTCTCCGACGCCACCCTGAAGGCCAACGCCGAGCGCTTCGTGCGCCGCTACGCCGGCATGGTGGGCGAGGCCGCCCAGCAGGACCGCGAGGGCTTCCTGGTGGCGGCCCTGCTGGCCTCGGAAGCCGGCCGCGCCTATCTGCTGCTCGACGCGGCGGCCAGCGACCTGGCCTGATCTCGTGCTGAAGCGCGCCTTCGACTTCGCCGCGTCGGCGGCGGGCCTCGCCGTGCTGGCCCTGCCGCTGGCCGTAGTGGCGGTGCTGGTGCGCGCCACCTCGCCGGGACCGGCGGTCTACTGGTCGCAGCGTGTGGGGCGGGGCAACCGGCTCTTCTCGATGCCCAAGTTCCGCACCATGCGGATCGATACCCCCGAGGTCGCCACCCACCTGCTGGACGACCCGCACCGCTGGCTGACCCCGGTCGGACCGTTCCTGCGCAAGACCAGCCTCGACGAGCTGCCTCAGCTGTGGAGCGTGCTGGTCGGCCACATGAGCCTGGTGGGGCCTCGCCCGGCGCTGTTCAATCAGGACGACCTCGTCGCCGCCCGCACCGCCGCCGGCGTCCACATGCTGCGTCCCGGCGTCACCGGTTGGGCCCAGATCAACGGCCGCGACGAACTGGCCATTCCGGAGAAGGTGGCGCTCGACGCCGAGTATCTGGCGAAGGCCTCGTTCCTGTTCGACCTGAAGATCCTGCTGGGCACCGTCGCGCCCGTGGTGCTGGGCAAGGGCGTAAGGGCCTAGAGGCGGAACGTCGCCGTGTACGGAGCGTTGGCTCGGGGCATCAACACGGAGACACGCCATGAAGCGGATCGCCCTGACCGCCGTCGCCTTCGCCCTGGCGGGCGGCGCGGCCTTCGCCCAGTCGACCATCGCCCGCGACGAGGCCTTGAGCGCCAAGGGCAGCTTCACCGTCGGTCAGATCGAGGACGCCGACGTCATCGACTCGGCCAACAGGAAGGCCGGCGAGGTGGAGCACGTGCTGCTGGACGCCGCCGGCAAGCCGACCGCCGTGGTCATCGAGATCGACCGTGTCGGTCCCGACAAGAAGGTCGTGGTGGCGTTGGCCGACGTCTCGGTCGCGCCCGAGCCGGGCGATCCTAACGACTATCTGGTGCGCACCAAGCTGACCAAGGACCAATTGGCCAATCTGCCGGACTGGAAGCCGTAAGGTCGTCACGACCCGTAAGATCCCCGCGAAAGCGGGGGTCTTACGGCTCTGGGTCAGACGCGTTCGCCGTAGGCCTTCTCGACCGCCGCCACGAACCGCGCGTCGCCCGCCAGTTCCGCCGGGAACACCGCCTCGACCGCCAGGAAGGCCGCGACGTCGCCCTTCACGTCGCCCGGCAGGGCCTGGACCACGGCCAGCAGGCGGTCGGCCAGAGGGTCGGTGACGGCCGCGCCCTCGGCGGCGCGCGTCTTGAGGAAGTGGAACCAGGCGGCGATCGGCACGGCCAGGCGCTCGACGCTACGGCCGGCTTCCAGCGTGTCCTTCACCGTGCCGAGGATACGGAACGGCAGCTTCTGCGAGCCGTCCCAGGCGATCTGGCTCAGCAGGTGACGGATCTCTGGATTGCGGAAACGGTCGAGGATGGCCTCGGCGTAGGCGGCAAGGTCCAGACCGCGCGGCGCGGTCAGGGTCGGGATGATGTCCTGCGCCATCAGGTCGCGGGCCAGGGCCTCCAGGGCGGGGTCGTTCACGGCCTCGAACACCGTCTCGTGGCCCTTCAGCAGGCCGGCATAGGCCAGGGTCGAGTGCACCCCGTTCAGCAGGCGCAGCTTGGCTCGCTCGAAACCGCGCACGTCGTCGGTGAGCGTCACGCCGACCGAGCCCAGATCGGGGGCGTTGGCGCCCAGCACGTCCTCGACCACCCACTGGGTGAAGGCCTCGCGCTGGATCGGCCAGGCGTCGAAGAGGCCAGTGGCCGCCTGCACGCGGGCGCGCAGGGCGTCGTCGGTGGCGGGGGTGATGCTGTCGACCATGGTGCGCGGGAAGGCGGCGTTCTGCTCGATCCACGAGGCCAGGGCCGGATCGAGCGCTTCCGCAAAGGCCACCGTTGCCGCCTTCAGCCGCCAGCCGTTGTCGGCGAGGTTGTCGCAGGCCGCCACGGCATAGGGCGGCAGGCCGGCAGCGAAGCGTCGGCGCAGGCCCTCGACGATGTAGCCCACCGCGCTGACCGGACGGCCGGGCGAGGCCAGGTCGTGGACGATGTCGGGGTGGGCGGTGTCCAGCTTGCCCTCGCCGGTCAGGGTGTAGCCCTTCTCGGTGACGGTCAGGGTGACGAGGCGGGTTTGCGGCGCGGCCAGTCGGGCGAACACGGCCTCGGGGTCTTCCGGCGCGACCAGCACTTCGATGATCGAGCCGATGACCCGGAAGCTGGTCTCATGATCCAGCTGGGCCAGGGTGTAGAGCCCGTCCTGCGGCGAGAGGGCGTCGCGCACGCCAGGGCTCTTCAGCGAGACGGCGCAGATCCCCCAGCGCGGATCGCTGGCCAGCAGCTGGTCGAAATAGAAGGCCTGGTGGGCGCGGTGAAAAGCTCCGGGACCGAAGTGGACCACGCCGATCTCCACCTTGTCGCGGTCGTAGGCCGGCAGGGCCACGCCGGGTAGGGCGGCCGGGAAGCTGGTGGCCGAGAGGCGCAGGGCCTGGCTGGCGGCGGCGGTGTCGGTGGTCACGGAGGCGCCTCGATAATGGTCCGGCGGGTCTTGAGGCCCGCCCGAGCGCCTAGATGAGCCAGGAAGACACCGGTGGCAATGGTGGTTTCGCAAACACTTTCCGCGACGGCACCCGAGGGGCGGAGAAACCCGCTTCGCGTTATAATTTTCACATAAAACCGATGCGTGCATCGCCACCCTGGCTGGGTAGGGGAAGAGCATGCGTACGATTCTGACGATTTTGGCGGTGCTGGGTCTGGGCGCCTGCGCCCGGGTCGAGGCCGGCACGCCGGCGGCCCAGCGCGAGGCGGTGACCAGGGCCTGCCTGGACGGAAAGCTGGCGGTGTTCGGGCTGAAACTCGACCGGGTGGGCTGCGCCTGCGCCTCCAACCTCCTGCAGGCCCAGCTGTCGCCGGCGGCGATGACGGCGCTGGAGGACCACGCGCGCGGCCGCTCTGACGGCTTCGACGCGGCGCGCGCCGGTCTGTCGGGCGAAGAGAAGCTGATGCTGGATCCGGGACGTCCGGCGGGCGCGCCCGACCTGCGCAAGGCGGCGGCCGACTGCCTCTGAGCGGCGGCCAACCATCTCGAGACAACAAGGGGGAGACGATGCAGACCAAGCGCTATTTCGCCAGCCGGCGAGACTTCCTGGCCGCGGGCGGCTTTCTGGCGGCCAGCGCCGCCCTCGCGCCGCAGGCGGCCATGGCGCTGTCGCCGCGCCTGGGCGCCCTGCCGCCGACGCCCGCCCCGGGCGGCCCGTCCGACGCCCGCTGGGCGCAATTGGCCAAGGTGCTTTCGGGCCGGGTGCTGCGCCTGGGCGACGCCGACTACCAGGTGATCGCCCTGCCCAACAACCTGCGCTACGCCCACACCCTGCCGCAGGGCGTGGCCCGCTGCGCCTCGGCCGACGAGGTGGGCTTTGCCGTCCGCTGGGCGCGCGAGAACAAGATCCGGCCGATCATCCGCGGCGGCGGCCACTCCTACGCCGGCTATTCGGTCACCGACGGCCTGCTGATCGAAACCAGCCTGATCAACCACGCCGTCTACGACAGGACGACCGGCGTCGCCCGGTTCGGGGCCGGCGCCCGCAACCGCGACCTCTACCGCCTGCTGCGGGCCAACGACCGGGCCGTGACCCACGGCCGATGCCCGTCGGTGGGCGCGGCCGGCTTCCTGCTGGGCGGCGGCATCGGCTTCAACATGCGCGCCCACGGCATGGCCTGCGACCAGCTGGTCGAGAGCAAGATCGTGCTGGCCGACGGTTCCCAGCGCCGCCTCCTGGCCAAGTCTCCCGATCGCCTGGACGCCGACCTGTTCTGGGCCAGCCAGGGCGGCGGCGGCGGCAATTTCGGCGTCAGCACCGAGTTCGCCCTCAAGACCTTCGACGTGAAGAACAAGGTCGTCACCGTGTTCGACCTCAGCTGGAGCCGCACGCCCGAGATCCGCCCGAAGGTCTCGGTCGAGGCGCTGGGCGCCATGCTGATGGAGGCGCTGGACGCCGCCCCCGGCAAGCTGGGCTCGCGGGTGTCGTTCGGGGCGATCACGCCGCTGCAGTACAAGGCCGGCTACGACGTGCCGATCAGCGTGCTGGGCCAGTACGACGGCCCGCGCGACGAGCTGCTGAAGATCCTCAAGCCGGTGCTCGACGCGGCCCAGCCGACCGGCGGGGCGGGCGTCAACGAACTGCCTTACTGGGCGGCGCAGGACTTCCTGCACGAGGACGGCTTCGCCACCTTCTACCAGGAGCGCTCGGGCTTCGTGAACAATCCGAAGTTCGGGCTGGAGGACCTGGCCCTGGGCTTCAGGCGCCTGCGCCAGTGGCCCGGGGTCAACGGCTACTGCGACCTGCGCTTCTTCCAGACCGGCGGGGCGATCAACGCGCCCAAGCCCGCCGACACCGCCTTCGTCCACCGCGACAGTCGCTGGCTGATGGTGGTGGGCCTCTACTGGAGCGAGGGCGACAGCCACAACAAGATCCTGCTGGACTCCAACCGGGCCTGGCAGGACGATTTCTACAACGCCATGTGGCCGCGCGCCGGAGGCGGCGCCTACCAGAACTTCGCCGACCCCTCGCTGTCGAACGACCCGACCAGGGCCGACTACTTCGCCACGGCCTATTACGGCGGCAACCTGGACCGGCTGAAGGCCGTCAAGGCCAAGGCCGACCCGGACCGGGTGTTCAACTTCAACCAGGCGATCCCCAGGCCTTAGGGCCGCTCCGGCGGACGCGGTCGTTCAGGCCGCGTCCAGGCCGATGTCGAGCACCGGCGCCGAGTGGGTGAGGGCGCCGACGCTGATCACGTCGACCCCGGTCTCGGCGATGGCGCGTACGCTGGTCAGGTTTACCCCGCCCGAGGCCTCCAGCACCGCCCGGCCCTTGGCCAGGGCGACGGCGGTCTTCAGGTCGTCGAGGCTGAAATTGTCGAGCATGACGACGTCGGGGCCGTGCTTCAGCGCGTCTTCCAGCTGGTCCAGGCCGTCGACCTCGACCTCGACCTTGACCAGATGTCCGGCGAAGGCGCGGGCGCGGCGGACGGCTTCCCCCACGCCGCCGCATGCGGCGACATGGTTGTCCTTGATCAGGATGGCGTCGTCGAGGCCGAAGCGGTGATTGACCCCGCCGCCGCACCGTACGGCGTACTTTTCCAGGGCGCGCAGGCCCGGCGTGGTCTTGCGGGTGTCGACGACGGTCGCCCCCGTGCCCTCGACCAGGCGCACATAAGCCCGCGTGAGGGTGGCGATGCCCGACAGCCGGCCCAGGAGGTTGAGGCCAGTGCGCTCGGCCGCCAGCACGGCGCGCGCATTGCCCTCGGCGCGCGCCAGCACGGTGCCTGGCGCCGCGTCCGCGCCGTCGGGCGTGACGACCTCGAAGCTGGCGGTCGGGTCGAGGGCGGCGAGCGCCAGGCGGGCGCAGGCCAGGCCCGCGACCCGGCCGTCCTGGCGGCTGGCGAACACCACCGAAAGCCGGGCGTCGGGCTCGATGCAGGCCAGGCCGGTGATGTCGCCGGCCCGGCCCAGATCCTCGGCCAGGGACAGATCGACGATGGGGCGGACGAGAAGGTCGGGCAGCGGCTCGATACGGGGCAGGACGGTCAAGATACGCTCTTCAAGGCAATGTCGGCGTCGGAGGCGAACAGCGGCGAGACGCTGTCGTCGGCGGTAAGGGTCAGGCGTTCGGTCCAATCGCCGTCGAACGGGCGACGGAAGACGTGGAGATTGGCGTGCTTGACGTCGATCACCCAATATTCGGCGATCCCGGCGGCGGCGTAGGAGCGGCTCTTGGAGCCCAGATCGCGCTTGAGGGTGGCGAGCGAGGACTCGATGACCAGGAAGACTTGGTCGGGGCGGAGAAAGAACGCTTCGGCGTCGCGGGCGATCACAGCGCCGTCGGGGTCGAAGGCGGAGGTTTCCGAAACGCGGACGGTTCCGCCGTTGAGCACTTCGTAGCGCTCTGTGAGGTCCAGGCGGGCAAGGGCCAGATTGAGCGCCAGCGACAGGCGCGCGGCGGCGCGCGCATGGGGCATCGACTCCGAAGACATCCGCACCAGCCTCCCGTCTTCGAGTTCTACGCGGGTCGCATCGTCGCGATCGAAGACACCGGCCCGGACCATGGTCTCCAGGTCGTCGACGGTCAGTAGGAACTCGGTCACGCCGTGCTCGGCCATGCTTTCGGCCGACCGGTCGAACGGGCTGCCAGATGGACCGAAGGTCGTGCTCATGGTCGCGTCTCCGTTCGCCTTACGTACCACTATTCGGCGGCGTGGCGCAAACCGGCGGGCAGGGCGTCGAGGGTGACGAAGGTGCGGATCGGCTCGGCCTTTTCGGGAAAGTCGGCGCGATAGTGACCGCCCCGGCTTTCCTGGCGGGCCAGGGCGGCGTCGACGATCAGGCGGGCGGCGACCAGGGGCGGGCAGGGACCGTGCGCGGCTTCCAGCGTCGCCACTTCGTCCTGCAGGCGGCCAAGGCCCTCGGCGTCGCGAATGACGCCGGCGTCGCGGCTCATGGCGCGGCGCAGGGCCTGGAACGCGGCGTCCGGCAGGTCGGGCAAGGGGACCAGCGACACCGGCTCGCCGCCGGTCTCGACCTCGGTGGCGGCCGCGCGGCCGGCGCGGGCGCCGAACACGGCCGCTTCCAGCAGGCTGTTGGAGGCCAGGCGATTGGCGCCCTGCACGCCGGTGGAGGCGCATTCGCCGGCGGCGTAGAGACCCGGCAGGCTGGCGCGGCCGTCCAGGTCGGTGGCCACCCCGCCCATGTGGTAGTGCACGGCGGGCGTCACGGGGATCATCTCGCGGCGCGGGTCGACGCCCGCGCTCTGGCAGGCCTCGAACACGGCCGGAAACTCGTGCGGGAAGTGGGCGCCAACCGCCGTGGTGGCGTCGAGGAAGGCGCCGCGGCCGGCGGCGCGCTCGGCGTGGATGGCGCGGGCCACCACGTCGCGCGGCGCCAGCTCCTTGGCCGGGTGGTAGTCGGCCATGAAGGCGCGGCCGTCCGTATTGCGCAGGATCGAGCCTTCGCCGCGCAGGGCCTCGGTGGCCAGGGGGGCGGGGTCCCTGCCGATGTCGATGGCCGTGGGGTGGAACTGCACGAACTCGGGGTCGGCGATCTCGGCGCTGGCCAGGGCGGCCAGGCCCAGGCCCTCGCCGCGCACCTGGGCGGGCGTGGTGGTGACGGCGTAGAGGCCGCCGACGCCGCCGGTGGCCAGGATCACCGCACGGCCGCGAACCTCGACGAGGTCGCCGGCGATCTCCGCCAGCACGCCCACCACGCGGCCGGTCTGGTCCTGCAGCAGGCGGCGGGCGCGGGCGTTTTCGCGGACCTCGATGGTCGGGGTCGCACGCACCGCGGCCACGACGGCGGCCATGATCGCCGCCCCGGCCCCGTCGCCGCCGACGCGGGCGACGCGGGCCTTGGAGTGGGCGGCTTCCAGGCTGAGCACGAAGTCGCCGACAACCTGTCCTTCCAGGGGAGGCTTGCGATCGAACGGCGCGCCCAGGGCGGCCAGGTCGCGGACGGCGGCGGGACCCTCGCGGGTCAGCAGCGCCACGGCCTCGCCGTCGCACAGGCCCGCGCCCGCGGCGATGGTGTCGGCGGCATGCAGCGACGGGGTGTCGTCGCCGGCGAGGGCGGCGGCGAGCCCCCCTTGCGCCCAGGCGCTGGAACAGCCGGTCGCCAGCGGCGTCGGCGACAGCACCAGCGCCGTCTTGGCCGCGAGCGCCGCGCTGAGGCCGGCGAGGCCCGCCCCGAGGATGACGGGGCCGTCGAAGTCTACGCGTTCGATCATCTCGCACTCCACTCCCTTCCCCCTCGATGGGGGAAGGGCCGGGGATGGGGGTGAACGCGGTGGTTCAGCCATCCGAGGAAGACGAAGGGAATAGGGAGAGGCGGATCGTCCGCATCACCCCCAATCCCAACCCTTCCCCCATCGAGGGGGAAGGGCTTCTAAATCAGCTCCACGTCCACGTGGTGGCGCGCCTTGACGAGGTCGTAGCGGGCGGGCGCGGCGGGCGGGGGCAGGTCGATCATTCGCTGCACGGCCTGGCGGGCGCGATCCAGGACATCGGCGTCGACCGTGACCTCGTACTGCTCGTGCACCAGGGCGTCATAGATGTTCTGCAGCGTGATCCGCTTCATGTGCGGGCACATGTTGCAGGGGCCGATGAACTGGGTTCCCGGGCTTTCGGCCTGGACGTTGCTGGCCATCGAGCATTCGGTGATCAGCACCACCTGCGCGGGCTTGCGCGCGGCGACGTAGTCGTTCATCGCCGCGGTCGAGCCGGCGAAGTCCGAGGCCTCGAGAATCTCGGCCGGGCATTCGGGGTGGGCCAGCACCTCGGCGCCGGGCCAGGCCGCGCGCATGTCGGCGATGTCCTGGGCGGTGAAGCGCTTGTGCACCTCGCAGTGGCCGGCCCAGGCGATGATCTTGACGTCCGTCTGGCGAGCGACGTTGCGGGCCAGGAACTCGTCGGGGATCAGGATGACCTTGTCGGTCCCCCATTCCCTGGCGGCCCACTCGACCACCTGCACGGCGTTGGCGCTGGTGCAGCAGATGTCGGTCTCGGCCTTCACGTCGGCGGTGGTGTTGACGTAGGTGACCACCGGCACGCCCGGATGGCGCTGCTTGATCAGCCGCACGTCGGCGCCCGTGATCGACGAAGCCAGGCTGCAGCCGGCCTTCAGGTCGGGGATCAGAATCTTCTTTTCGGGGCTCAGGACCTTGCTGGTCTCGGCCATGAAGTGCACGCCGGCCTGGACGATGATCTTGGCGTCCGACTTCGCGGCTTCCTTGGCCAGGGCCAGGCTGTCGCCCACGAAGTCGCCCACGCCGTGGAAGATGTCCGGCGTCATGTAGTTGTGGGCCAGAATGGCGGCGTTCTTCTCGCGCTTGATCCGGTTGATCTCCGAGATCAGCGGCGCGTGCAGACGCCATTCCATCGGGGTGACGTGGTGCTTGACCTTGTCCCAGACGGCGGCGGTTTCCGCCTCGACGTCGGCGGTGAAGGCGAGGGGCGCGAAACCGTCGGCCATGTCGTCCTCTCTTATGCTCAAAGTGAGCATTTCCTGGGCCTCAAAAAACGCCGGGCAAAGGTTGCGGCTCCGTCCGGCGTCGCGGCTTATGCTGAAAGTGAGCATAAGGGGCTATCCACATATAGCTGCTCGTTCCCCGAATGCAAAGCATGCGGACGAAAAATCCCGCCGAGACGCGCAAAAGCCTTCCCGGACGTCCAAGGGCCGATCAATGCGGGCGGCGGGTCTCGAAGGCCTGGTCTATGGCCCGCACCAGGGCGTCCAGCGCATAGGGCTTGCGCAGGAGGGGCCATGGCGCGGCGCGGGCTTCCGCCAGTTCCTGGCCGGTGTAGCCGGAACTGAGCAGGATCGGCAGCTCGGGCCGCTCGGCCGACAGGATGGCGGCCAGGTCGACGCCGCTCTTGTCGCCCGGCATCATCACGTCGGTGACCAGCAGGCCAAGGTCGGGATGGGCGCGGGCCACGCTGAGCGCCTCGTCGGCGTCGCCGGCCCGCCGCACGTTGTGGCCCAGCTCGATCAGCATGGCCTCGACCAGGTCGCCGACCTCAACGTCGTCCTCGGCCAGCAGCACCTCGACGCCCGGACGCGGGGCGGGCGGCGCGACCGGCGCCTCCTGCAGGATCGCGCCCTCGTGGCTGGCCGGCAGCAGCATCGACACCGTCGCGCCCTGGCCCGGCTTGGAGGCGATCTCGACCTCGCCGCCGCTCTGGCGCACGAAGCCGTAGACCTGCGACAGGCCAAGGCCCGTGCCCTTGCCCGAAGCCTTGGTGGTGAAGAACGGCTCGAAGGCGCGGGCGACGGTGTCGGCGTCCATGCCCTTGCCCTCGTCGCGCACCGAGACGCGCAGGTAGGCCCCTGGCTTCAGTTCGCCGCGCGGCTTGTCGAGGGTTTCGGGGCCTGACTCCACGACGATCGTTCCGCCCGGCGGGCTGGCGTCTCGGGCGTTGACCACCAGGTTCAGCAGGGCCGCCTCGAACTGGCCGGCGTCGATCCGCGCCGTGCGGGTGCCAGAGCCCAGGCTGAGCTTCAGCGGCAGCACCTCGCCCACGGCGCGGCGCAGCAGGGCCTCGCTCTCGGCGATCAGGCGGTCGACGCGGCAGATTTCGGGATTGAGCGGCTGGCGGCGGGCGAAGGCCAGCAGGTGCTGGGTCAGTTTCTCGCCGCGACGGGCGGCCGTCATCGCCGCGTCGATCATCTTGTCGCGTCGGCGCTCGTCGTCCGGATGGCGCTGCACCGCATCCAGGGCCCCGATGACCACCGTCAGCAGGTTGTTGAAGTCGTGCGCCACCCCGCCGGTCAGCTGGCCGATGGCCTCCATCTTCTGGGCCTGGCTGAGCGCGGCCTGGGCCAGGTCGCGCTCGGCCACGGCGGCGTCGACCTTGTCGGCCAGCTGTTCGTTCATGCCGGTCAGCTTGGCTTCGGCGTCCTTGGCGTCGGTGACGTCGAAGGCGATGCCGATGAAGCCCGCGAAGCTCCCGCCGGGGCCGTAGCGCGGCTGCGAGAACGACTTGAGCCATCGCCACCGCCCGTCGGGCCGGCGATAGCGCGCCTCCAGGCTGAACGGCCTGCGCGAGGCCTCGCCGGCGATCTGGGCCTTGAGGATGGCGGGCAGATCCTCGGGATGGATGCGGGTGCGCCAGTCCAGGGTCAGGGCGTCGCGGTAGTCCGCGCCGGCGAAGTCCACATAGGCGGCGTTGACGAACTCGCGCGCGCCGCCCAGGCCGGTGATCCACATCAGCGCCGGGGCGCTGTCGGCCAGGGCGCGGAAGCGGGCCTCGCTCTCGCGCAGGCCTTCCTCGGCCTGGCGGCGCTTGGTGACCTCGAAGTTGACGCCCAGCACGCGGACGGCCCGCCCCGAAGCGTCGCGCTCGATCCGGCCCAGGCCATGGATCCAGCGCTCGCCGTCCGGGCCGTCGACCAGCCGGTACTCCACCTCGTAGAGCGGGCCGCTCTTGATCGCCCGCTTGATCTCGGCCTGCACCCTCCCGCGGTCCTCGGGATGCACGGCGGCGGCCACCTGCTCGAACGCCAGCGGGCCTTCCAGCGGCAGCCGCAGGTTCCGCCGGGCCGCCGGAGACAGAAGCAGGGCGCCGGTGGTCACGTCCCATTCCCAGGGGCCGACGCCGGCGGCGGCCTGGGTCACGTCCAGCCGCGTCTCGGCGTCCTGCTGGCGTCGGCGCGCCTCGGCCAGGCCGACGACCGCCTCGCGCAGGCCGTGGGCCACGGCCGTCGTCGCCGTCGCCGAGACGAGGTACAGCACCATCGAGGCCGTCTGGGCCTCGCTCAGCGTGTCGGCGTAGCGCCCGGCCCACAGCCACCAGCCCAGGGCGGCCCCGCTGGCGACCGGCACCAGGCCCCAACGCCAGCCGGCGTACAGCGTCACCAGCACCATGGCCGGGAAGAAGGCCTGGGTCGCGCCCAGCGTCTGGTCGGGTCCGAGCAGGGCGAAGCGCATGGCCAGCGCCGCCAGCGTGGCCACGACCGCGGCCAGCGCCGCCCGCCAGAAGGGGGGAGGAACCTCTGGTATAAGCCATGCGCTTAGCAGGGCGGACGCCGCGCGACGCGGCGCCGGCGTGGGGGCGAGCGGATCGTTTTTGTTCATTCTTGCTCCGCGCTCATGAGCAGGCTTGCCAAGAGCATGGACACGCTTACCTAGGACACGCAACACGGGAGATCATGAATGGCGACCGCTCCGAACATCGGCATCTCGGCCAAGCAACGCGCAGACATCGCGCAGGGACTGAACAAGGTCCTGGCCGACAGCTATGCGCTCTACCTCAAGACGCACGGCTACCACTGGAATGTTCGCGGGCCCTACTTCCAGTCCCTGCATATCCTGCTGGAAGGCCAATACAACGAAGAGTGGGCCGCTCTCGACCTGATCGCCGAGCGCATTCGCGCCCTGGGCGAGCTGGCGCCGCAGGGCTACGCCGCCTTCGGCAACCTCTCCAGCATCAAGGACGGCGACGGCGAGAAGGACTGGGAATCCATGATCAAGGAGCTCCTGGCCGACAACGAGACGGTCATCGCCACCCTGCGCGGCGCCATCGAGGCTCCGGACGAGGCGGGCGACGAGGCCACCGTCGACCTCTACACCCAGCGCTTGGCGGCCCACGAAAAGCACGCCTGGATGCTGCGCTCGACCCTGAGCAAGTAATCCGACCGCCCCGCGTGCCGTCGATGAGGCGACATCCGGGCAAGAAGGCCGCCGCGGCGCTGATCGCCGTCGGCGGCCTTTCTGCGTGCGCCACCGCCTACCACCTGCCGCGCCAGCACGGCCGCGCGGCCGGGGTGGCGCGGCAGGCCGGCGCGCTCTCCGACGCGGGCCTGGCGCGCTACGTCGCCGACATGGACCTGGCGATGCTGGCCCTGGCCCGCCGCCACGACCCGCGTCCGCGCAAGGACTACTGGGGGCGGGTGAAAGGCTGGGAGGTGATCGACATCGCCACCATCCCGGTGCTCGGCGACGGCGCGCCCGGCTTCGAGGACGCGCGGCTGATCAACGCCTATCGGCCGCCCGCGCCCCTGCCGATCGAGGCGGCCCGGCCCTTCGTGCTCAAGACCTCGGGCGAGGAGCGGGCCCGGGCTCTGCACTGCCTGACCCAGGCGGTCTATTTCGAGGCCGGCTTCGAGGCCCCCGAGGGCCAGCAGGCCGTCGCCCAGACCGTGCTCAACCGCCTGCGCCACCCGGGCTATCCCAAGTCGATCTGCGGGGTGATCTACGAGGGCTCGCTGCGCAGCACCGGCTGCCAGTTCAGCTTCACCTGCGACGGCTCGCTGGAGAAGACCGTCGTCCCGACGATCTGGGACCGCGCCCAGGCCGTGGCCCGTCGGGCGCTGTCGGGTTTCGTGATGAAGGACGTAGGCGTGGCCACCCACTACCACGCCGACTACGTGGCCCCGTACTGGGCGCCGACCCTGGTCAAGCTGCGCCAGGTGGGCACGCACATCTTCTATCGCTGGACGGGGCCGTCGGGCACGCTGGCGGCCTTCAAGGGCCGCTACGCCGGCGGCGAGACGAAGATCTCGGCCGACACGCTGATGGGCGCCGATCCGCGCACGCTCGAGGCCGCACCGCCGGCCGTCCTGGCCCAGAGCCTGGCCCAGACCCTGGGCGGCCCCGCGCCGACCGCCGCCCTGAAGGACGCCAAGCTGGTGGTCATCCCCGACGCCGCGGCCCCCGGCGGCGAGCGGATCAAGGTCGAGGGCAGCGTCGCGGGCCGCCGCATCGCCACCCCCGAAGAGATCGCCCGCATCAACAAGGCCCTGGAAGTCCTGCCCGAGGTCCAGGCCGAAGCCGCCGCCAGGCCCGCGCCACCGCCGCCGGTGGTCGCGGAGCCTCCGCCGCCGCCCAAGCCCAAACCCCGCCCGCCGACCCTGCTGAACCCGCTCTAGGGTTTTCGCCCTCTGAGGGGGCAGGAAAGCGAACCTGAAGATCCTCCCCCTCTGGGGGAGGTGGCCCGAAGGGCCGGAGGGGGGACGTTTTCAGCTTCCGAGACGCCGGCCGATTCCGCACCAACTCCCCCCACCGATCGCTACGCGATCGCCTCCCCCACAGGGGGAGGTTCCTGGCTCCCGTGGCCCGAAAGGGCCGGAGGGGGGCCGCCGCCGGGCGGCTGCGCCAACAAAAAAGCCGCCCCTTCCGGAGCGGCTTCTTCGTCGGTTCAACAAGCCAAGCCTACCAGGCGCCGATCTCGTTGGCCTCGGCGTGGCTGATCGGGTGGTGGGCCTTCTTGTGATCTTCCTCGGCCAGGAACCGCACCGCCTCCAGGGCGGCCATGCAGCCCATGCCGGCGGCGGTGACGGCCTGGCGGTAGACGTCGTCGGTGACGTCGCCGGCGGCGTAGACGCCTTCGATCGCGGTCGAGGCGGTGCCCGGCTTGACCTTCAGGTAGCCGCCCGGGCCGGTTTCCAGCTGGCCCTTGAACAGCTCCGACGACGGCGCGTGGCCGATGGCGATGAACACGCCGTCGGTCTTCAGCTCGGTGGTCGCGCCGGTCTTGACGTTCTTAAGGCGCACGCCGGTGACGCCGGCCGGATCGCTGTCGCCAAGAACCTCGTCGATGACGCTGTCCCAGACCACCTCGACCTTGGGGTGGGCCAGCAGGCGCTCCTGCAGGATCTTTTCGGCCCGCAGCTCGTCCTTGCGGTGCACCAGGGTCACCTTGCTGGCAAAGCTGGTCAGGAACAGGGCTTCCTCGACGGCGGTGTTGCCGCCGCCGACCACCACGACGTCCTTGTTGCGGTAGAAGAAGCCGTCGCAGGTGGCGCAGGCGCTGACGCCAAAGCCCTGGAACTTGCTTTCGCTCTCCAGGCCCAGCCACTTGGCCTGGGCGCCGGTGGCGATGATGATCGTCTCGGCGATCCAGTCCTGGCCGCTGTCGGTCTTGACCACGAACGGGCGCTTGCTGAGATCGACCGACATCACGATGTCGCTGACGAACTCGGTGCCCACGTGCTCGGCCTGTGCGCGCATCTGGTCCATCAGCCAGGGACCCTGGATGACGTCGGCGAAGCCCGGATAGTTCTCGACGTCGGTCGTGATGGTCAGCTGGCCGCCCGGCTGGATGCCGGCGATGAGCACGGGCTTGAGCAGCGCGCGGGCGGCGTAGATGGCGGCGGTGTAGCCGGCGGGGCCCGAACCGATGATCAGGCAGCGCGTCTGGCGGGGAGCGGTGGTGGACATGGCGGATATCTAGGCGCGATTCCGCTCCTGCGCTACATTGCACGCCATGAACCCGTTGCTGGAACGCATCACGATCGAACCCGGCAAGGCCGGAGGTCGTCCCTGCATCCGCGGTCTGCGCGTGCGGGTGCAGGATATTCTGGAAATGCTGGCGGCCGGCATGACGACCGCCGAGGTGCTCCAGGAGTATCGCTATCTCGAAGCCGACGACGTTCGCGCGGCGCTGGCCTACGCCGCCGCCGCCGTCGCCGACACCGCCGTCGTCGCCGCTTGAAGCTGCTGGTCGACGCCCAGCTGCCGCCTATCCTGGCCGAATGGCTGCGGGATCGTGGGCTGGCGGCGACGCATCTTGGCGAGCTGGGGCTCTTGGCGGCGTCCGACGGCGAAATCTGGGACCTGGCGGTGCGCGAAGGCTATGTACTCGTCACCAAGGACCGCGATTTCGTCGAATGGTCGCGACATCGAACGCCTAGAGCGCGAGTGCTTTGGGTCAGGTTCGGCAACATGCGTCGCGATGTGTTGCTGGCGCGCATGGAGGGAGCTCTGGACGATCTTCGCCAGGCTCTCGAAGGAGACGCGGCCGTCGTCGAGATCGGCCGTTGAGCTTACAGGGGAACCCATGAAGGGCGGATTGAACATCGGGATCGGCGTCGGGACGGCGATCGGAGTCGCGCTGGGCCTGGCGCTCGACAACCTGGCGATCGGCATCGGGGTGGGCATCGCCATCGGCGGGGGTCTGGGCACGGCGCTGCAGGTGGCCAAGCCCTCCGAGGCCAAGGCGGGCGGCAAGAGGGGCGACGGCGGCGACAGCGGCTCGACCCACTATTCCGACACCTCGTCTTCGTCCTCCTCGTCGGACTGCGGCTCGTCCTCGGATGGCGGAAGCTGCGGGGGCGACGGCGGGGGTGGCGGCGGCGATTGACGCCTCGTCCACGATTTCAGGGTTAATAGGGGACAAACCGCATGAGTTTCCGCCCATGACCGCTTCGCCCGAAATCGAAATCGCCGGCCGCAAGATCGGCGCGGACCATCCGCCCTACGTGATCTGCGAGCTGTCGGGGAACCACAACGGCAGCCTCGACCGCTGCCTTGAGATGGTCGACGCCGCCGCCGACACTGGCTGTGACGCGATCAAGATCCAGACCTACACCGCTGACACCATCACGCTCGACGTCGACCGGCCCGAGTTCAAGATCCATGGCGGTCTGTGGGACGGGCGCAGCCTGTACGAGCTGTACGAAGAGGCCCACACCCCGTTCGAGTGGCACGCGGCGATCTTCGAGCGGGCCCGCAAGCGCGGCGTGACCATCTTCTCCAGCCCGTTCGACGAGACGGCGGTCGACCTGCTGGCCGGGCTGGACGCCCCCGCCTACAAGATCGCCTCGTTCGAGGCCGTCGACCTGCCGCTGATCCGCTACGCGGCCGCGCAGGGAAAGCCGCTGATCATCTCGACCGGCATGGCCAACCTCGCCGAGATCGAGACGGCCCGGAACACCGCCCTGGAAGCCGGCGCGCCGGGCGTGCTGCTGCTGCACTGCGTCTCCAGCTATCCGGCCACCTTCGCCGACGCCAACGTCCGCACGGTGGCCGACATGGCCGCCCGCTTCGGCTGCCCGATCGGCCTGTCGGACCACACGCCGGGCACGGCCGCCTCGGTTGCGGCCGTGTCGGTCGGCGCCTGCGCAGTCGAGAAGCACTTCACCCTGGCCCGCGCCGACGGCGGCCCCGACGCCGCCTTCAGCCTGGAGCCGGCCGAGTTCAAGGCCCTGGTCGACGACACGAGGAACGCCTGGGCGTCGCTGGGCCGCGCGCACTACGACGTGCTGGGCGCCGAGCAGGGCAGCCTGCTGTTCCGCCGCTCGCTCTACGTCACCGCCGACGTGCCGGCCGGCGCGGTCCTGACCCGCGACAACGTCCGCTCGGTGCGCCCGGGCAACGGCCTGCCGCCGGCCGATCTGGACAAGGTCCTGGGCCGCCCGGCCGCCCGCGCCCTGACCCGTGGCGAGCCGCTGGCCTGGGACATGGTTGGCGGCTAGGCGGCCACCAGCGCCTTCAGGCCGTCCCAGCCGACGTTCATCAGGGCGTCGACGAAGCCCATGTAGGGCGTGAACTCGGGGCGTCCCTGCGGATACTCCGACAGGGCGCAGGCCTTGAAGCGGACGGGGAGGCCGGCGGCGGCGAACACCCCGTCCTCTTCCATGTAGTCGGCCGATCCGGTCGGCGAGACGTATTCGGTCGCCTCCACCGCGCGGCAGATGGCCAGCAGGTGCTCGGACCGCACGCCGGTCGCGGCGAGGCCCGAGGCGCGGACGAACTGCGTATTGATGCCAATCCGCTCGGCCGCCGTCTGGGCCATGCCGCAGGTCAGGTCGGCCAGGGCGCCGTCGGGCTCGCGGGCCAGCTGTTCGGACACGAAGGCGAAGCCCTCGACGAAGAACGGCCGCTTGCCGTAGGCATGGCGCATGGCGGCCAGGTGCTTGTCGCGCCAGGGCTGGCCGTCGTCGATGCGGATGGCGTGGATCGGCGTGTCGCGGTCGTGCTTCCTGACCGGAACCGTCAGCATCAGCTCGCCCTGGGCGGTGAGGATCCGGTTGCGCGACTGCCAGGAGCGGCGGGCGAACTGGACGTCGTCCAGGAAGACGAAGACGTCGCTGGCCGCCATCAGCTGGAAATAGCCGAGATACGGCAGATAGGTCGGCTGCATGATCGCCGCCGTTCTCGGGGGCGAGGCCTGGCTCATCCGGTTAGGGCCATGCCGCCGGCGGCGGGCGCGTTCCGGGCCTGGGCCAGGGCGGCGTCGACCTCGGCCAGTTTGGCGCTCTTGCCGTAGGGCTCCCAGGCGCCGCAGACGAACGACGCGCCGAAGCGCTCGGCCAGCTTCCGGCGCAGCGCGCCCAGGCCGGCGATGGCGTCGCGCGAATGGTAGATCCAGCGCGGCTGGGCGCCGGAGGAAAGCAGGGCGCCGGTCTTCAGCGAGCCGAAGCCCGACAGCAGGCCGCGGATCTCGCCGGGCAGGGCGCGAAGGTCGGCCTCGCGCACGCACTCGGCCACCACCAGGGTCTTGCCGCCGCTCTCGTACAGATAGGCGCGGAAGCAGTCGCCCTTGGCCGTGAAGTTCTGGACGTAGACCGGGCAGGGGCCGTCGAAGTCGGCTTCGAAGACGTAGGTGAAGAAGCTCTTCTTCACCAGCGACGGGGTCGAAAGGCCCAGGGGCTTGAACAGCGGCGTGGGATTGGCGGCCCAGACCACCGTGTCGCCCTCGGCGTGCTCGGCCATCACCTGGCGGGGCGAGATCAGGCTTTCGAACCGGATCTGCACGCCCAGGTCCTGCAGCGACCGGCGGCAGGTCCCGAACAGGGCCGTGAAGCCGCCGGCCGGCAGGCTGGCGGTGACGTTGGCCGTGCGGCCCGACAGGCCGCGGGGCACGCCGTAAAGCTCGTCCGCCCACGGATTGGAAGCCTTCAGGGCGATCAGCGCCGGAGTCTCGGCGCCGGCGGGGTAGACGCGATTGACGGCCAGCGGAATGGCCGCGTCGCCGTGCAAGGCGGCCAGATCGGCGCCCAGGTGCCAGCGGCAGTACTCGGCCAGGGTCTCGGCGATCGGCGAAGGATAGGCGGCGATGCGGTCGGCCAGGCTGTCGCCAGCCGGCCGGGCGATCCGCAGGCTGGCGCAGTCGACGGCGGGACCGCCGAAGTCCCAGGTGAAGACGCGCTTGCCCGCGCCGTCCAGGCTGAGCGAGCCGAAGCGGTTGTCGAAGGTCTCGAAGACAGCGCCGTGGCTCTTCAGGCGCTCGACCAGGGCGTCGCCTTCCGGGCCGAAATAGACGCAGCCGTCGCGCATCTCCGCGCCGTTCACGACCTTGGGCCGGGCCACGCCGCCCAGGGCGTCGAAACGCTCGTGCAGCTCGATGTCGCGCCAGCCCAGGCGGTGCGCCTCGAAGGCGGCCATGATCCCGGTCAGGCCGCCGCCGACGATGCGGATGCGGCCGCTCACGAGGCGGCGCCCCAGACCACCAGGTCGCTGTTGCGCGGCACGCGGACGCCAGCCTGCAGGTTGTCGAAGCTGACGCGGAACACGTCGGGCTGCGCAAGACCCAGCTCGTCGCGCAGGCGGTTCACCAGGCTTGCCTCGGTGTAGAACAGGTTGAACAGGCCCTCTTCGCCGGTCTCGGGCGTGGCCAGGCGGAAGCCGTCGGGCTCCTCGGCGACGCCCCGGCCGTAGCGGTAGTCGTCGACCAGGCGGGTGCGGACGAAGACTTCGGCGTTCGGGGCCAGCTTCTCGCGCACGGCGGTCAGCACCCGGTGGGCCTGGGCGTTGGTCAGGTAGCAGAGGAGGTTCGGGATCAGCAGGACGTCGATCGGCCCGTCGATCCCGTCGGGCAGGCCCAGCGACAGGTCGGCCTGGATCAGGGTCGCGGCCTCGCCGAGGTTCCAGCGGGCGTCTTCCAGCGCAGCGGCCGAATAGTCGACATTGGTCAGGGTCCAGCCATAGGCGGCGTACAGCGACAGGTTGTTGCCCGTACCGCCGCCCAGCTCGACCACCTTGCCGGCGCGCTGGTGCAGGCCGCGCTTGAAGAAGTGGCGGGCGATGAACTCGTCGGGGTACTTCAGACCCCGGATGTCCGGCAGGGCGCGCATGTCCGTCCGCCCCCGAACCGGAGGCCCCTCAAAGCTGGCGCGAACCGGTGGAGCGGTCGCGCGTGCAGCCTGGGCCCGCTTTGCCGAATACTTTGTTAACCCTGTCCTTAAGGAATGCGGCGCGATTGTCGCACCCTGGCCTAGGCGCGCCGATCGCCGCCGTAGTTCAGCAGGTCCTCGCGGCCGCGCACGAAGGCGCGCACGTCGTCCGAGGTGAAGGCTCGGTCGGCCGGATAGAGCGCGTCGTAGACCGTCGCGACGAAGGCGTAGTCGTCCGGGCGATCGACGGTCCAGCGCACTTCCCCTTCGCCGGGGGCGTCGGACAGCCACGAGATCTTCCAGCGGTCGGGATGGTTCCAGACGTCCCAGGTGACGTGTTCGCGGGCCTCGGGGCTGTCGGCCTGCGCGGCGGCGCGGCGCAGACCGGCGGCGGTGATCACCTCGACGTCGAGCCCCTTGGGATAGGCCGCGCCGTCCGGGCTGTTGCTGGTGTAGTCGGCGCCGGAGGCCAGATGCAGGTCGATGGTCGCGTCGATCACCGTGGGATCGGCCAGCGGGCAGTCGGCCGTCAGGCGCACCACGTGGTCGGCGGGGTGGGCGTCCAGCGCGCCGACGAAGCGTTCGAGCACGTTGTTCAGCGGACCACGATGCACCGCGATTCCGTCCCGGCGCACGGCCGCCTCGATGGCGTCGTCCAGGGGATCGGTGCTGGTGGCCACCACCAGCCTGTCGATGCGGCGCGAGCGGGCGACGCGTTCGATCTGGCGGATGATCATCGGCGCGCGGACGATCGGCATCAGCACCTTGCCCGGCAGGCGGGTCGAGCTCATGCGGGCTTGCAGGACGGCGAGGATCATCGCGCTAGGCTAGGTCTTGGCGTTGCGGGCGTCCATCCGCGCCAGCACTTCGGCGGCGGCGCGGCCGGTCTCGTCGACCGGTTCGTAGGTCCAGCCGTGGAAGGCGCCGCCATAGGGGCGGGCCGCGCCCTGGCGCTCCAGCTCCTCGTGGAACAGGCGGAACTTCACGCTCTGGCCATCCATCTTGAGGATGAACACCGGCTTGCCGGTCGACGCGGCTTCCGTGGCCATGTTGGTCGAGTCCTCGGTGACGAGGATGTAGTCGGCCGCGGCCAGGAAGGCGAAGTAGGGATTGGGGCCTTCGCCGTCCCAGATGATGCCGGGCAGATCGCGCAGGCGCGCCGCCAGCAGCGCGCGGGCCGGCTCGGGCGTACGGCGCGAGAAGGTCATCAGCAGGCTGCCGCCTTCCTGCTCCAGCGGCAGCTGGATCTCGTGCGCCATCTGCGCGGCGCGCTCCACCGGCAGGTCGAAGGCCTTGGACTTGCCGCCCAGCAGCACCGCGACTCGGGGGCGGGGCAGGGCCTCGATGGCGTCCTTGAACTTCTCGTACTCGGCGTCGAGGCGGGCCTGAGACACGCGATGGGGCGAGCCGGTGATCGGCACGACGTTGTCGCCGGTCAGCCGGTCGTGCTTGGGCGGGATGACCAGGTCGAACATGTGGGCCGGAACGCGCGGGTCCTGGATCTGCACGACGTAGGTCTTGCCGCCCGACCACTTTTTCAGCCGGATCGACAGGGGCAGGGTGGCGCGGCCGGCGGCGACCCAAAGGTCGGGCCAGGGCGCGGTGATCTCGCTCTCGGGCGTCAGCCAGCGGCGCGGCAGCCAGGCCAGCCACCAGGGGAGGCGGCCGGTGCGGCCCTTCCAGCTCACGCGCTTGACCACGATCCGGGCGGGACGCCTGCGCGCGACGGCCTCGGCCAGACCCACGGCCTGGGCTTCGATGCCGGCGCGTCCGTCCGAGACCGCCCAGATGGTCAGCGGTTCGGAACCTGGCGTCTGATTGGCGCTCATCGCTCCAGCCCTCAAAACGGCGAACGCCGCGGAACCGCCCTCGACAGGCGACTCCGCGGCGATTGGCCGGACTTTATGGCGGGGTTAGGGCTGAACCCTAGACCCACTCGACCTTGAGGATTTCGTAGGCCTTCACGCCGCCGGGCGTGTTGACCTCGACCACTTCGCCGACTTCCTTGCCGATCATCGCGCGCGACAGCGGCGAGCTCAGCGAGATGCGGCCCGACTTCACGTCGGCCTCGTGGTCGCCCACGATCTGGTAGCGGGCTTCCTCTTCGGTGTCCTCGTCGACCACGCTGACGGTGGCGCCGAACTTCACTTGCGAACCGGAAAGCTTCGACACGTCGATGACCTGCGCGCGGGCGATCTTGTCCTCGATCTCGGCGATCTGGCCTTCGATCCAGCCCTGGCGTTCCTTGGCGGCGTGATACTCGGCGTTCTCCGAGAGGTCGCCGTGCGAACGCGCCTCGGCGATCGCGGCGATCACGGCGGGCCGTTCGATCGTCTTCAAACGCTTCAGTTCTTCGTCGAGGGTCTGATAACCCACGACGGTCATCGGCACTTTTTCCATTGTGGATTTTAGCTCGGTTCGCCCTAAGGGGAGGAAGACTTCCAGTCGCTGGCGAGCGCGACCGGGGGCTGAGAGGATAGGCGCCGCGTTTCGGATAAGCAAGTCTCACGCACCGCGACGGTTGCGTGGCCAAGCTGACGGCGGCGATACGTCCTCAGGCCCGGCGCGCGCCGCGCGTCGAAGCCCCCGCCAGGCGATCACCGGGCAGCTGGAACTGACCGACCAGCCGGGCGAGCTCGCCGGCGTCGTCGTTGAGGGCGTGGGTGGCGGCGGCGGTTTCCTCGACCAGGCCCGCGTTCTGCTGCAGCACCTGGTCCATCTGATTCACCGCCGTGTTGACCTGGGTCAGGCCCTGGGCCTGGTGCTGGGCGCTGGCGGCGATCTCGGAGACCAGCCCGTCGATCTCGGCGATCTGCAGGACGATGCGCTCCAGCGCCTCGCCGGTGCGGCCGACCAGCTCGACGCCTTCGCCGACCTGGCGGGTCGAGGTGGTGATCAGCTGCTTGATCTCCTTGGCGGCCTCGGCCGAGCGCTGGGCCAGCGCCCGCACCTCGGAGGCGACCACGGCGAAGCCCTTGCCTGCGTCACCGGCCCGGGCGGCCTCGACGCCGGCGTTGAGGGCCAGGAGGTTGGTCTGGAAGGCGATCTCGTCGATCACCCCGATGATCCGCGAGATCTGGGTGGCCGAGGTCTCGATGGCGCCCATGGCGTCGACGGCCTCGCCGACCACCTCGCCCGAGCGGCGGGCGTCGTCGCGGGCGCGGGCGACGACGGCGGCGGCCTTGCGGGCGCCGTCGGCGGTCTGGCCGACCGTGGCGGTGATCTCGTCCATGGCGCTGGCGGTCTCGGCCAGGTTGGCGGCCTGCTGCTCGGTGCGGCGCGACAGGTTGGCGGCGGCGTCGGCGATCTGGTCCGACCCGTGGCGCACGCCCGAGGCGCGCTCGTCGATGATCGCCAGGGCCCCGGCCAGCTTGCCGGCCGCCTGGTTGAAGTCGGCGCGCAGCTGTTCGTAGGATTCCGAGAACTGCTCGACCAGACGCACCGAGAGGTCGCCCTTGGCCAGGCGCGAGAGGCTCTGGGCGAGGGCGTCGACCATGTCGGCGCGCTGGCGCTCGGCGGCGGCCTGCACGGCGGCGTGGGCGATACGGCCTTCTTCTTCCGAGCGGCGGGCGTGGTCGGCGGCGGCGTCGGCCTCGCGGGCTTCCTGCATCGCCGCTTCGGCCTTGGCGCGGGCGCGCTCGGCCAGACCGATGACGCGGTGGATGCTGAAGGTGGCGGCGATCAGGGCGCCGGCCTCGACGATCAGAATCACGGCGTGGACGAGCACGCGGCCCAGGCTCGCCGAGCCGGGGAACACGGCCGAGGGCAGCAGGTAGCTGAGCGTCAGGTGGTGCACCGCGACCGTGGCGGCCGCGGCGGCGATGACGGTCCAGTCGCAGTAGACGACCAGCAGGGCCAGGGCCGCGAAATAGGCCATGTGCATGTCGATCTGCCAGCCGTGTCCGCCGAGGGCGGCGACGAGCAGCGAGACCTGGGCCATCAGCGCCACGCCCGACAGGATGCGGCCCGTGGCGGTCTCGCCGCGGTGCAGGACGGCGCCGGCGGCCAGCGCCGTGACCATGGCCGAGGCGACGGCCATGCCCAGCACCGGCTCGCCGACCATGAAGCGGGCGGCGACGACGATCGGGGCCATCAGCGCGGTCAGCAGCAGGATCAGGCGGCCGCCGGAGCGGCGCTGCGCGTCGAGATTCGAGGGCTTCGTGCTCATGGACGGGGCTCCAGGACGGTCTTGGCGCAGACGCCGGCGGCGTCGGGGTCGAGCAGGACGAGGGCGCCGGCGGCGCGCAGGCGCGCGCCGAGCGTGGCCGGGTCGCCGCGCAGGATCAGGATGAAGGGGACGGCGCCGGCGCCGGAGATGTCTCCGGCCGAGGTGGCCGCGCCGGCCGCGCGGGCCGGGGTCCACCAGGGCGGGAACACCGCGGCGACCCGGCCGGGGTCGCGCGGCGAGGCGCTGGACAACGTCACGGCCAGTAAAGTCAAAATAATCGCGGAGGTTGCGGCCAGTGTCCGACCCAGGGCGTGAAGCAGATCACGCCAGGTTCGAACACGCGACAGGGACAAACTCGATCTCCGGGCAAGCTGAGCCATGGACTGGCGGCTTCGAGGGAGAGGTTTTGCGCTGCCGTGGTGTGAGAAGTCTTAAGAGCGCGGCCGAGCGTCGCCATGTCGCAGCTTTGCGCTCGGCCGAAAGTTGCAAGCCCGTTCGTCAGTCGGCGTAGGCGTACTCGCCGCCGCGTTCGAGGGCGGCGCGATAGGCCGGACGTGCGTGGATGCGCTCGAGGAAGGCCTTGACCCTGGGGCGCGAGCCCGCCCCGGCGCGCGATACGGCCGCCTCCAGGGGAAAGCTCATCATCACGTCGGCGGCGGTGAAGGCCGAACCGGCGAACCATTCGGACTTGGCCAGCTCGGCGTTCCAGTAGTCGATGTGGCTCTTCAGCTGAGGATCGACGAAGCCGGACTGGGCCTTGGCGGCGATGGTCTTGACCAGGCCCTTCAGCAGGCCGGGCGCGCGGGCGGGCAGGGCGGTGAACACCAGCTTCAGCAGCAGCGGGGTCATGGCCGATCCCTCGGCGTAGTGCAGCCAGTAGGTGAAGCGAAGGCGCTCGGGCGTGCCGGCCGGCGGGATCAGGCGGCCGTTCCCGTAGGCGTCGAGGATGTATTCGACGATGGCGCCGGTCTCGGCGATTGTCTTGTCGCCGTCGGTGATCACCGGCGACTTGCCCAGCGGGTGGATCGCCAGCAGCTCCGGCGGGGCCAGCATGGTCTTGGCGTCGCGCTCGTAGCGCCTGACCTCGTAGGGAACGCCCAGCTCCTCCAGCAGCCAGAGCACGCGCTGGCTGCGCGAATTGTTGAGGTGATGGACGACGATCATTCCGGGCTCTCCGCCTTCTGACTACGGGGGTGGACGATGGCTGGCCATTCAGCGTTCGGCAAGGTTTCCCGCGTCTTGTTCGCGTCCAAGTCGAGTCGGGGGATGAGATGAGTGTGCGTGGTGCGTTCGGCCGGCTGCCGCTGGCCGGCAAGATGATGGCCGCCGGCGGGGCGGCGCTGGGGGCGCTGCTGATCGCCGGCTCGCTGCTGATTTCCTGGCAGAGCGGCAAGGCGGTCAAGAGCCTGGCCCAGCGCTACGCCGCCAGCGTCACGGCCCAGGCCGCGCAGGAGATCAAGAACGACCTCGACGACGCCGACGCGGTGGTCCGCTCGTCGGCCGGACTGTTCGCGGCCACCTACGCCGCGGGGCAGCGCGATCGCTCGGTCTATCTGGCCCAGCTGAAGCCCGTCTCGAACGCCTCGCGCACGCAGCTGGGCGCCTGGCTGATGTTCGCGCCCGACGCCCTGGGCGACGACGCCGCCTTCGCCGGCCGCGCCGACCTGGGCTCGACCCCGCAGGGCAGGTTCATCGGCTACTGGGTGCGCAACGGCGGTGCTCTGAGCATGGAGCAGGGCGAGGACGCCGAGTTCACCGAGGACTTCTTCACCACCAGCTTCGGCAGCGGCCGCCCGGCGATCCTGGAGCCCTATCGCGACAACATCACCGACGGCGGCGAGACCCGAATGCTGCTGATGACCTCGATCACCTATCCGGTGGTGGTCGGCGGCAAGACCGTGGGCGTGATGGGCGCGGACCTGGCTCTGGACGACATCGCCGGCCGGCTGAACGCGCTGAAGCCCTTCGACGACGGCCGGGCCATGCTGGTCTCGCCCGGCGGCCTCTGGGTGTCGCACCCGCAGGCCGATCTGCGGATGAAGGCCTACGCCGATCCGGGCCTCGACACGATCAAGGCCGTGATCGCCGGCGGCGAGGCGGCCACGGTCACCGGCGTGAAGATCGGCGACAAGTCGGCCGAACGCCTTGTGGCGCCGGTGCGCCTGGCCTCCGGCGCGACCTGGGCCATGGTGGTCGACGTCACCGACGAGGCCCTGCTGGCGCCCGCCCGGAAGCTGGCTTTGGGCCTGGCGGTCGGCGGCCTGGTGCTGCTGCTCTGCGCTCTGGGCGTGCTGGCCCTGGCCTCGCGCAAGGTCATCGCCCAGCCGCTGCTTGCGCTGCGCGGGGCGGTGGGAGAACTGGCCGAGCATCGCTACGACCGGCCGGTGGCCGAAGCCGGCCGCGCCGACGAGATCGGCGCCATCGCCCGCGCCCTCGACAAGCTGCGGCTGGAGCTGGCCCGCGCCCAGGCCATGCGCGAGGAGCAGGAAGGCCTGCGCCGCGCCGCCGACGCCGACCGCGATCGCGCCGCCGCCCTGACGCTGTCGATCGACGAGCAGACCGAAGTGGTGCGCGAGGTCGGCGATGCCCTGGCCGCCGTGGCCGAAGGCGATCTTGGCCGTCGCATCGAGGGCCCGTTCGCCGAGGTCTACGAACCCCTGCGCCGTGACTTCAACACCGCCGTCGAGAGCCTGGAGCAGGCCATCGGCGAGATCGCCGAGGCCAGCGCCGCCATAGGCGAGGCCACCACCGCGCTCAGCCGGGCCTCGGGCGAGCTGGCCAGCCGCACCGAACGCCAGGCCGCCGGCATCGAGCGGGCCGCCGGCTCGCTGAACGAGATCACGGAGGCCGTGGGCGAGGCCGCCGGCGGGGCCGACGAGACGCGGCGCCTGGTGGCTTCGGCCCGCGCCGAGGCCGACCAGGGCGGAGCGGTGGTCAGCCAGGCCGCCGCCACCATGGGCGAGATCGACGCCTCGGCCCGCCAGATCGGCGACATCGTCGGGCTGATCGACGAGATCGCCTTCCAGACCAATCTTCTGGCGCTGAACGCCGGGGTCGAGGCCGCCCGGGCCGGCGACGCCGGTCGCGGCTTCGCCGTGGTCGCCCAGGAGGTGCGGGCCCTGGCCCAGCGCTCGGCCGGCTCGGCCAAGGAGATCAAGGCCCTGATCGGCGCCTCGGCCCAGCGCGTCGAGGCCGGCGTCGGCCTGGTCGAGCGCACCGGCTCGGCCCTGCACGGCGTAGCCAGCCAGATGGCCGGCATCGACGCGGCCGCCACCCGCATCGCCGCGTCTGTGCGCGAGCAGGCCCAAGGCCTGTCGGCGGTCAACGCCGAGGTCGCCGAGATGGAGCGCTTCACCCAGGAGAACCTGGCCATGGTCGACCAGGCCCGCGTCGCCGACCAGGCCCTGGCGGGCCAGGGCGCGCGGCTGGAGGCCCTGGTCGGGCGCTTCACGCTGGGCCAGGCGGCCAGTCGACGTCGGGTGGCGGCTTAGACCCCCTGACCTCCCGTCATTCCCGCCCTAGTGGCGGGAATGGACGGGCTGACAGGTAAGGGAGGGATCTGGCTACAGCACGCTCTCGACGATGTGCGCGCGGTAGAGCACGGCGATCAGGTCGGTCTGGGTGATGACGCCCACAAGCTTGCGGTCGCCGTCGACGACCATGGCCTCGTGGGTCTGGCCGCTGGACAGGATCGGCAGCAGGGCGGCGATCGGCGTGCCTTCGCGCACCCGGTGCACGAACGGGTCCAGCGCCGCTTCGACGGTGCGGCGGCGGTTGGCCTGCAGTTCGGCGCGGCGGGCCATGCCGATGACCCGGCCTTCCTCGTCGACCACGGGGGCGGCGCGCAGGTCGTGCCGCTGCAGGAAGGCCAGGGCGCTTTCGGCCGACTGGGTGCGGTCCAGGCGGATGACGTCGCGCGACATCACCTCGCCGCAGCGGATCTGCGAATGCAGGCGCTGGTGGGCCTGGATCTCGACCTCGCGGAACAGCACGTCGAGGTCTTCGCGGCTGACGTCGAGCAGTTCGCCGTAGCGGGCCAGGGCCTTGTCCAGGTCGCCGGCGTCGTAGCCGATGCGCGAGGCGGGCAGGGGATCGGCCGTGCCGTGCGGGCTGGGCGGCGGGGCAGGGGCCCTGTGCGGATAGGAGCGGCCGACCAGGCGGTTGTAGGCCATGCCCGCTAGCACCAGCAGCACCGAGTCCACGGCCACCGGATTGAGCGCGAAGAGATAGCCGGCCTTGGTCACGGCCGGGCCGCCGATGACGGTGATCAGGGCCACCGCGCCGCCGGGCGGATGCAGGCAGCCCAGCAGGATCATGGCGGCGATGGCCAGGCCCACGGCCAGGGGCGCGGCGATCAGCGGCTGGTGCGGCAGCAGCATGGCCACGGTGATGCCGATGAAGGCCGAGACGACGTTGCCGCCGATCACGCCGCGCGGCTGGGCCAGGGGGCTGGCCGGCACGGCGAAGACCAGCACCGCCGAGGCCCCGATCGGCGCGACCAGCAGCGGATGCAGCCAGTCGCCGCCGCCGACCGCGAAGCGTCCCAGCAGCCCCGCGAACAGCAGCCCCAGCAGCGCGCCGCCGCCGCCCTTCAGCGCGTCGAGCGGGCGGATGGGCGTCTTGCCGCGAAGCAGGGTCAGCAGGCGCTGGGTCGGAAGGGCGGTCATGGCGCTTGATAGGCGATGCGGGTCAAGGATGGCGCCGAATTTCGCTGCACCAGGGATCACTCCGGCTGGAAGGCCAGCACGACGAGGCCGGCGAGGGCGCAGGCCTGGGCGAAGACGATCAGGGTCAGCCAGGCGCCGAACGGCTGCTTGCGGGTCTTGTGGCGCAGCCAGCGCTGGGCCAGCAGCGCGCCGGGCGCGGCGCACATCGCCGCCGACAGCAGCAGCAGCCGCTCGGGCACCCGCCGCTCGCCATGCACGGCGGCGGCCTTGTCGTGGGCGAACAGCAGGAAGCAGAACAGGTTGGCCGCCAGCAGGACCAGGCCGACGATCAGCGTCATCGCGAGGCCTCGGGCGGCGCGTGCTCCAGCGGCGCGAGGTCGGGATCGACCCAGCCGCGGCGGGCCTCGGCGCTGAACAGCCGCTCGCGCGACCAGAAGGCCAGCGGCCAGGCCTTGTCGCCAAGCGGCGTGGCCAGCAGGCGGGCGGCGGCCGCGCCGTCGTCGGTTCCGGCCGGCAGGGCGGCGGCGAAAGCGCGGATGGCGGCCAGATAGGCCTGGGTGATGGTCTCGTGATAGCCGCTCTTGTCGTCGTTCACGCCGCCGACGGCCTCGTTGTAGGCGCGGATGATCCCCGGCAGGTCGCGTTCGAGGCCTTGGTCGCGGGTGCGGACGAGGCGCAGGGTGGCCGTCAGGTGGGCGGCGTGGGTCCACTCGGCCTTGGGCAGGCTGCGGTCGAGCAGGCGCTCGGCGAGGCGGGCGACATCGTCTGTGGAATAGGCGGTCATGGGCGGCTTCCGGCTGGGCGATGTCTGTAGGAGAGGCTGCGGCCGAGGGAAAGGGGCGCAGGCACGGGCCTTCGCATTCCCGTGGAAATCCACGAAAGCTGATGGGGAGGCGCGGAGCGGCCGGGCGGAACCCGGAGACCGTGATTTGTTTTAGCGTTTCGGCTTCACCTGCCGCTCCGCCGCATCATTTGTCTCGGAGGGGCCAGAGGCGCGGGTGCTATGATGGTGGATGGCGGAAAAAGCCTGGGTCCCCGCTTTCGCGGGGATTTTGCGGGTGGGGTGCGGGAGCCAGGAACCTCCCCCTGTGGGGGAGGTGATCGCGTAGCGATCGGTGGGGGGAGTTGGTGCGGGATCGGCCAGCGCCTTGGAAGCTGAGAACGGCCCCCCTCCGTCGCCTTTGGCGACACCTCCCCCAGAGGGGGAGGATCTTTTCCCCTCGTGACGAGGAAAGGGGCCTGAGCGCCTTAGTGCGCCGGCTGCCAGAATTCCAGGTTGCTGATCTGGCGTTCGAGGATGGCGATGCGGTCGCGCAGGTCGCGGGTGGCGGTCAGGCTGGCGGCGGTGACCGCCTCCTCGCGCATGGCCAGCAGGGCGCGTTGGGCGTCGCCGACCTCGACGATGGCCTCGTAGCAGGCGGCCCACAGGGCGCGGGCGCGCTCGCGGTCCATCTTCGGGTCGAGGAACGGCGGCTTGAGGGTCAGCGCCAGGCGGTCGAGTTCGGCCAGCTCCTCGCCCCAGCCCTTGCGGACCAGGATGTCGCGGAACGGCGTGTCCTCGCCGATGTCGTCGATCAGCGCCTCGAAGATCTCGTGGGCCAGGCGCTTGAGGCGCGCTTCGCCGAAGCCGATCCGCTCCAGGGCCTCGTCATAGGGACGCGCCCAGGCCGGGTGGTCGACGGCGGCGATGGCCACGGCCGCGTGGAAGGGGTTGAGCCGGCGGCCGATCTGCTCGCGAGCGACGCCGCGGATGCCGGGATCGGGCGGACCGCGCTCGCGGCCTTTCCAGCCGCCGCCACCGCCGCCGCCGCGCGGGGTGTAGGGGCGGTCTCCGCCCTGGCCGCCGCCTTGCCCGCCGCCATAGGCCGGCTTGGGGAAGAGGAGATCGAGCCGGGCGTAGAGGTCGTCCTTGTAGGCGGCCGCCAGGTCCTTGTCGGCGATGGTTCCGGCCGCCGCGCGCAGGCGCTGCTTGAGGCCGGCCTTGCGTTCGGGGGTGTCCAGCGGCTCCAGGTCGCGCTCGCGCACGAACAGCGCCTCGACGAAGGGCGTGGTCTGGGTGACCTGGGCCTTCAGCGCCGCGGGACCCTGCTCGCGCAGCACGTCGTCGGGGTCCTTGCCGCCGCTGACGATCGAGAACCGGAACGAGCGGCCGGGCTTGAGCAGCGGCAGGGCGCGGTCGATGGCGCGGCTGGCGGCGCGCTGGCCGGCCTTGTCGCCGTCGAAGCACAGGGTGGGCTCGGGATGCAGGCGCCACAGCGCCTCCATCTGCTCCTCGGTCAGGGCCGTGCCCATGGCCGCCACGGCCGCTAGGCCCGCCCGCTGGCAGGCCACGACGTCCATGTAGCCTTCCACGACCAGCATCGGCGTCTGTTCATTGGGCGCGGCGGCCTGGGCCGCGTGCAGGATCTTGCGGGCGTCGTAGAGGCCGTAGAGCACGCGGCTCTTGTGGAAGAGGCTGGTCTCGGGGCCGTTCAGGTACTTGGCGCGGGCGTTGGGATCCATGGCCCGGCCGCCGAACGAGACGACCTTGCCCCGCGTGTCGGTGATCGGAAAGATGATCCGGTCGCGGAAGCGGTCATAGGGCGCGCCGCCGTCCTCGGGCGCGATCAGCAGGCCCGCCTCCACCAGGTCGCCGGGCTTGGCGCCCTTGGCGACCAGATAGTCCTTCAGCGCCATGCGGCCGTTCGGCGCGAAGCCGATGCGGAAACGGCTCCACTGGTCCTCGGGCAGGGCGCGGCGATCGAGATAGGCGCGGGCGTCCTTGCCCACGGGCCGGCGCAGCTCGGCCTCGAACCAGGCGGCGGCCAGCTCCATCCAGTCGCCCAGTCCCGCGCGCTTGCGGTCGTCCTGGGCGGCGCGGGCGTCGGGCTCGGGCAGAGACATGCCGGCCTCGGCGGCCAGCCGCTCGACCGCCTCGGAGAAGGTGAGGCGCTCGGTCTCCTGCAGGAAGCTGATGATGTCGCCGTGCTTGCCGCTGGAGAAGCAGTGATAGAAGCCCTTGTCGTCGTTGACGAAGAACGACGGGCTCTTCTCCTTGGTGAAGGGCGACAGCCCCGCGTACTCGCGACCCTGCCGCCGCAGCTTCACCGTCTTTCCGACCACGTCGGAGGGGCGAAGGCGGGACTTCAATTCTTCAAGGAAGCGGTCGTCGAAGCGCATGGCGGTAGGTCGTCAACATAGGCTTACCCGCGCGCGAAGGCACGCCCGCGCTTGCGACAATCTACAGGCGGCCGCCCACCTATCCCGAGTTCGTCCACAGCTGGCTGGGCCGTAGCGCAAAGAAGCGTCGCATTAGGAACGGGCCTTTCGGCCGCTCCGTTGTCAGGGCCAGGACGCCTCGACGCGTCCACGGATCACAGACGCCACGGAGAACACCGATGCCCGAGTCCCGCTGGAACGACCGTGAAGGCCGCTTCGAGATCGACCGCGACCGAGATTTCGACGAGGAGCGCGGCTACGGCTACGACGCCTCGCGCGCCGATGGGCGCCGCCAGGACCGCTACGAAGGCGGCGACTGGCGCGACCGCTACGCCGCCCGCGAACAGCGCAGCTACGGCGAGCCGCGTCATCGCTCTTCGGGAGGGGGGTCCTCCGGCCGGGCCGAACTGCGCCGGGCGGTCAGCCAGGGCGGCGACATCGGCTATGGGACCATCCGCTCGGGTTCCGACTACGCGTCGGGCCGGGGCTATCGCGCGCCGGGCGACTACGGCCAGGTGGGCGGCTTCGACTTCGGCGGCTCCACGGCCGACTACGGCGGAGGCGGCTATCGCGGCGACGCCCCTGACTACGGCGACCGGGCCTATTTCGACCGCGGCCGGGAGCGCAACTACTACACCGACGGTCCCTATCCCGAGGGCAGGGGCCGTGGCCGCCATGACCGCGAGCACTGGGCCTATGCCCGCCATCCGCGCGATCGCCACGACGAGGATCGCGGCTGGTTCGACCGCGCCCGCGACGAGGTCTCGGCCTGGATGGGCGACCATGACGCCCAGCGTCGCCGCGAGCACGACGCGGCCTTGCGCGCCGACCATCGCGGCCGGGGTCCCAAGGGCTATCGCCGCTCCGACGAGCGCATCCGCGAGGACGTCAGCGACCGGCTGACCGACGACGGCTGGCTGGACGCCTCGGCCATCGAGGTGGCGGTCAAGGACGGCGAGGTGACGCTGAGCGGCACGGTCCACGCCCGCGACGACAAGCGCCGCGCCGAGCTGCTGGCCGAGAGCGTCAGCGGCGTCGACAACGTGCAGAACAACCTGCGCCTGGATCGCGGGACCGAGACCCGGACCGGCGACTGGTCCTTGCAGGGCAACGCCCCTCAGCAGGGCGTGACGGGCAAGGCGTAGCTTCCTCGGCTCCATCTGCACCGTCATCCCGGACGGCCGCAGGCCGATCCGGGACCCAGGGGACCGGGCGCCGCGCTCGATGCCATCCGCTCGGCGGTAGCCAAAGCCCTGCGGCGGCCCCTGGGTCCCGGCTCTACCGCGCGCTTCGCGGGCGTCTGGCCGGGATGACGGTTGGGGGCGCGAGAAAAGCGAAACCCTAAGTGATGATCCCTAGCTTGGCTGGCGCTTCGCTTGGGACCATCTAGGGCGCATGTCCGAGCCCGCCCCCAAAGACCCCGCCTTCACCGACGCCGAGATCGACGCCCTGGTCGAGACCTTCTACGCCAAGGTCCGCCGGCATCCACGCATCGGGCCGGTGTTCAACGGCCAGATCGCCGAGGAGGCCTGGCCGCATCACATGGCCACGCTGAAGGACTTCTGGGCGACCGTGCTGCAGGGCTCGGGCCGCTACAAGGGCTCGCCGATGGCGGTGCACCAGCGGATCGACGGCTTCCAGGAATGGATGTTCACGCCCTGGCTCAATCTCTTCCACGCCACCTGCGTGGAGCTGTTCGACGCCCCGCGCGCGGCGATCGTCGGCGAGAAGGCCGAGCGCATCGCCCGCTCGCTGAAGCTCGGCTTGTTCTTCCGGCCGGGAGCGCCGGCGTGAGCGGGATCTCGAAAGGCGTCGAGGCACAGGGCTTCGCCATCGTGCCGGCGGGCGAGACGCGCCAGCTGCTGGGCGGGCTGCCGGACTGGGACCTCTTCGCCGACAGCTGGAACGACCTGGGCGTCGACGGCTTCATGGCCGACGGCGGTCGCTATCGCCGCCGCCGTTTCGCCGCCTTCGCGGCCCTGGCCGACGGGACGCTCGCGCGCAAGCCGCACCAGCCGCACTACCAGAGCCGCGACTACAACGCCCTGAACGGCGGCGTGCAGCGCTGGTTCGAGCCGGTGACGCAGGCGATCGCCGAGCATCCGGTCACCCAAGGCCTGCTGAAGGCGGGCCTGGATCTCTTTCAGCCGCTGACCGCCGATCCGCCCGCCGCCTGGCATGTCGAGCTGCATCAGTTCCGCATCGAGGCCCACGACGGCGAGGCCGGGCTGCCCACGCCGGAAGGCGCGCACCGCGACGGCGTCGACTGGGTGATCGTCATGCTGGTCGAGCGCTGCAACGTGGCCAGCGGGGTCACCGACATCTTCGCCCCGGACGGCCGCGCCCTGGGCTCTTTCACGCTGACGGAGCCGGGGGACGCGGTGTTCCTCGACGACCATCGGGTTCTGCACGGGGTGACCGCGATCCGGCCGCTGCGAGCGGGCGAGGACGCGCGGCGCGACGTGCTGGTGGTTACCTTCCGCCGCGAGGACTAGAGGCGCCCGGGGCGCGACCGTTTGTCTCACTCCACCTGCGGAGGTGGTCGTGCAAGCCTGCCTCTCCTTCGCGAAACGAGCGCCGTAATCCATGACCGACGACGCCCCTTCGCCCTCCCACGCCGGTCGACGGGACACCTTCTCGGCCACGATGGCCGACGCCGTGCCGATCCTGATCGGCTATGTCGACGCCGACCGCCGCTACCGCTTCGTCAATCGCGCCTACGAGACCTGGTTCGGCGTCCGCCGCGAGGACATCGAGGGCCGGTCGCTGCTCGATGTGATGGGCGCGGACGCCTACGAGCGGGTGCGTGACCATGTCGACGGCGCGCTGGAAGGCCAGAACCTAACCTTCGAGGGCGAGGTGCCCTACCAGGCCGCCGGCCTGCGCCATGTCGAGGCCAAGTACGTGCCCGACGTGGCTCCCGACGGCGCCGTGCTCGGCTATTACGTGCTGGTCACCGACATCTCGGCGCGCAAGCGGGCCGAGGCCGAGCTGGCGCGCCTGCTGGTGCGCGAGCGGCGGCGGGCCCTGATGCTCGATCTGGGCCGGCAGCTGCGCGAGGAGAGCGAGGTCGCCGCCATCGCCGACAAGGCCTGCGCCGTGCTGGCCGGACAGCTGGGCGCCCAGCGGGCCGGTTATGCCGAGGTCGACCTGGCCGGCGTCTCCACCCAGATCGTCGGCGAATGGGGCGGGCAGGGCGTGCAGCCCCTGGTCGGGCCGCTGTTCGTGCTCGACGACTTCGGCCCGGCGATGAGCGACGACCTGCGGGCCGGCGTCCAGGTGGTCATCGACGACATCCGCGAAGACACGCGCACCCGCCACAGCCTGGAGGCCTATGTCGCGCTCGACATCCGGGCGTTCGTGGCCGTGCCGCTGGTCAAGGCCGGGCGGCTGGTCTCGTACCTGTTCATCTGCCAGGAGCGGCCGCGCACCTGGGGCGTCGACGAGGTCGCCTTCGTCGGCGACGTGGCCGAGCTGATCTGGGCCGCCAGCGGCCGGGCCCGGGCCGACGCCGCCCTGCGCCAGGCCGAGGAGACCGAGCGCCTGCTGATCCGCGAGGTCGACCACCGGGCCAAGAACGTGCTGGCGGTGGTGCAGTCGCTGGTCCAGCTGACGCCCTTCGTCGACAAGCGACAGTACGTCACCGCGCTCAGCGGCCGCATCGGCTCGCTGGCCCGCTCGCACAGCCTGCTGTCGACCACCCGCTGGACCGGCGCGGTGCTGCGCGCGCTGCTGGAGCAGGAACTGGAGGCCTACAGCGTCGAGCACGAGAGCCGGGTGGTGCTCGACGGTCCGCCGGTGCTGATCCGCGCCGAGGCGGCCCAGTCGCTGGGCCTGGTGGTGCACGAGCTGGCCACCAACGCCAGCAAGTACGGCGCCCTGTCGGCGCCGGGCGGGATACTGGAGGTGCGCTGGGCCTGGGACGCGGGTCGCCTGATCCTGGACTGGCATGAAAGCGGCGGCCCGCCGACGGCGGCCCCGGCCCGGCGCGGATTCGGCTCGACCCTCATCCAGAACGCCGGCAAGCAGCTGGGCGCGCGGGTCTCGCACGACTGGCGGGCGCAGGGCCTGCATTGCCGGATCGAACTCTCGCGCGGCGCGCTGCCTCACGCCGGCGGCGGCGAGCGTTCGGCCGCCGTGACCAGCGCCGCGCCGGACGGCGGCCTGCAGGACCAGCGGGTGCTGGTGGTCGAGGACGAGGCCCTGGTTGCGATGGAGCTGGCCCGCGTGCTGGCCCTGGCCGGCGCCCAGGTGGTCGGCCCGGCCGGCGACGTCGAGGAGGCGCTGGAACTGATCGAGAGCAGCCTGATCGATCGCGCCGTGCTCGACGTGAACCTCGGCGGCCGCATGGTCACGCCCGTGGCCAGGGCCCTGGCCGAGCGGGCCATCCCGTTCGTCTACCTGACCGGCTACCAGGAGCCCGGGCTCGACGACGGCCCGGTGCTGCACAAGCCGGCCGCCCCCGAGGCCCTGGTCAGCGCCCTGGCGGGACGGCGGGTGGAGCGGGTTTAGCATTCCCCAACTCCCGTCATTCCCGCCACAAGAGCGGGAATGACGGGAGTTAAGGAGTGGTGGCAGGCGACACCCCGCCGCATCCCGCGACCTTGACTCCGGCCCCCATCAGGATCAGAACAAAATGGGAACGGAGGTCGCCATGCCTGGCTCGCGCGAGGCGCGTATCGAGGCCCTCAGAGGTCGGATCGCCGCCATCGAGGCGGGGACTCGGACTCCGACTCCGGTCCTGCCGTTCGGCGATCCGCGCATCGACGACCGCCTGCCCGGCGGGGGTCTGCCCAGGGCCGGCTGGCACGAGGTGGTCGGCGAGGGGCTGGAGGGCGAGAGCGGGGCGTCGACGGCGGCCTTCGCGGCGCTTCTCGCCAGGCCCCGGATCTCGAAAGGCGCGGTGGTCTGGGTGCTGCGGCGTTCGGACCTCTACGCGCCCGGCCTCGTCAACCTGGGCTTTCCGGTCGAGCGGCTGGTGATGGTGCGGGTCCGCGACGAGGCCGAGGGGCTGAGCGTGCTGGAGGACGCCCTGGCCACGCCCGGCGTGTCGGTCGCCATCGGCGAGGCCGAGGCTCCCGACCTGGTGGCCGGCCGCCGGCTGCAGCTGGCCTGCGAGCGGGCGGGAGGCTTCGGGATCGTGCTGCACCGCAGGCCCTATGGCGGACCGGCCAGGGGCGCGACGGGTTCGGCCGCCTTCAGCCGCTGGCGGGTGGGGCCCGCGCCGGGCCGCGCGCCTCCGCCTGACAGCTTGGGTGGCGGGCTAGGGCTCGGCCCGCCCGCCTGGCGCGTGGCGCTGGAACGCTGCCGGGGCGGACGCCCGGGGGCGTGGATCCTGGAACATTCGGAGGCCGACCATGGCCCGCATCCTTTCCGTGTGGTGTCCGAACTGGCCGATCACGACCTGGCGCAGACACCACCCGAACGCCTTCGCAGAGTTGGGTGAGAGCGCCCAGACCCTCCCCCTGAAGGGGGAGGTGGCCGCGAAGCGGTCGGAGGGGGAAGTTGGGGCAGGGAAGAAGGTGACTTCCCCCTCCGTCGCCTCCGGCGACACCTCCCCCTTCAGGGGGAGGGTCTCGAGTGTCGGGGGAGGCAGCCCGGAGGGCCGGAGGGGGGCTTCTCCGTCGGAGGATCCCCCCTTCGCCCTCCTCGTCTCCGAACGCGGGACCCGCCGCCTGGCCGCCGTCGACGCGGCGGCCCGGCGCCTGGGTCTGTCCGCCGGCCAGAAGGCCGCCGACGCCCTGGCGCTGGTCCCGCACCTCGTCACCGCCGACCACGATCCGGATGCGGACCGACGGGCGCTGGAAAGCCTTTGCGACTGGTGCGTGCGGTTCTCGCCGGCCGTGGCGGTGGACGGCGACGACGGCCTGTTGCTCGACATCACCGGCGCCGACCACCTGTGGGGCGGGGAAGACGCGATGCTGGCCGACCTGCTGCAGCGGCTGGAGCGCTGGGGCGTGCCGGCGCGCGGCGCGGTCGCCGACACCGCCGGCGCGGCCTGGGCCCTGGCCCGCTTCGGCCAAGGCGGGGCGGTGGTCGCGCCCGGCGGCCAGCGCGAGGCCCTGGCCCGCCTGCCGGTGGCGGCCCTGCGCCTGGACGAGGCCGCCCAGGCCCAGCTGCCGCGCCTGGGGCTGCATCGCGTGGGCCAGCTCTACGCCCTGCCGCGCGCCCAGATGGCCAAGCGCTTCGGCCTGGCCTTCACCCAGCGGCTGGACCAGGCCTTGGGCGCGGCGGGCGAGGCCCTGGCCTTCCGGCGTCCGGCCAGTCCGTGGTTCGAGCGCCTGGCCTTCTTCGAGCCGATCAGCGCGCCCGACGACCTGGCCCGGGTCGCGGCCGACGTGCTGGCCTTGATCTGCAAGCGGCTGGAGGGCGAAGGGCGCGGGGCCAGGCGCTTCGAGGTCGTGTTCCACCGCCTGGACGGCAAGGCCTTTCCCGTGCCGGTCGGCCTGGCGCGGCCCGGACGCGACGCGAGACGCCTGGCCAAGCTGGTCGCGCCCAAGCTCGACGTCGTCGATCCGGGGTTCGGGATCGACGTGATCACCGTCCATGCCTATGCGGTCGAGGCCCTGGCTCAGGGACAGAGCCGGATCGACGCCGAGCTCGACGCGGCCGAGGCCCTGGCGCCCCTGGTCGACCGGCTGGTCAATCGCCTGGGCGAAGGCCGCGTGTGGCGGCCCGACCCGGTGGAGAGCCACGTGCCCGAGCGGGCGGTGGCCCGCGCCGCGCCCCTGGCCTCGCCGGCGGCCGCCCGGCCGTGGAACCCCGATCTGCCGCGTCCGACCCGCCTGCTCAAGAGGCCCGAGCCGATCGAGGTGCTGGCCAAGCTGCCCGACGACCCGCCGCTGCGCTTCACCTGGCGCAATCGCCATCACCGCGTGCGCGCCGCCGAGGGGCCCGAGCGCATCGGCCAGGAATGGTGGCGCGGCGACTTCGACGACACGGGGCCGGGCAGGATCCGCGACTACTACCGGGTGGAGGACGAGGCCGGCGGCCGGTTCTGGATCTATCGACAAGGGCTCTATGGCGACGATGCTTCGCCGAAATGGTGGCTGCATGGCCTGTTTGGTTGACGGCCCCCTCAGTCGGCTTCGCCAGAGGGGGAACATCTTGGCGCGAAAGATCCTCCCCCTTTGGGGGAGGTGGCCCAGAGGGCCGGAGGGGGGGCGTTTTCAGCTTCCGCTGCGGCGGGCGTTCATCAACTGCTCCCCCCTCCGTCCGCTTCGCGGACACCTCACCCACGGGGGGAGAAGCCCGCTGGGCGGCCCTTCCTTCTCCTCCCCCGCTTGCGGGGGAGGGGGACCAGCGAAGCTGGTGGAGGGGGCGAGGCTGGGCGCCGTGCCGGCTGTCGCCCCCTCCGTCACGCTGCGTATCCGCAGCGCGTCACCTCCCCCGTTTCTCGGGGAGGTGCGGGGGACTGCATCCCATGACCGCCTATGCCGAACTCCAGGCCACCACCAACTTCTCGTTCCTGCGCGGCGCTTCCCGCGCCGAGGAGCTGATGCTGACCGCCGAGGCCTATGGCCTCTCCGCCGTGGGGGTGGTCGACCGCAACAGCCTGGCGGGCGTCGTGCGCGCCTGGACGGCCGCCAAGACGCTCAAGGTCCGCGCCCTGGCCGGCTGCCGCCTCGACTTCGCCGACGGCACGCCCAGCCTGCTGTGCTACCCGGCCGACCGCGAGGCCTTCGCACGGCTGACGCGCTTGCTGACCATCGGCCAGCGGCGGGCGGGCAAGGGCGAGTGCGTCCTGTCGTGGGCCGATTTCGCCGCGCACGCCGAGGGCCAGCTCGTGCTGGTCGTGCCGCCCGACAAGCTGGACGCGGCCTTCGAGGCCGACCTCTTCCGCATCGCCGCCGCCCTGAAGGGCCGGGTCTGGCTGGCCGCGGCCCGCGCCTACGCCGCCCAGGACCTCAAGCGGCTGGCGCGGCTGGACGCCCTGGGCGAGGCGGCCGGCGCCCCGATGGTCGCCACCAACGACGTGCTCTATCACGGCCCCGAGCGGCGGCCCCTGCAGGACGTCATCACCTGCGTGCGCGAGCACTGCACGATCCAGGAGGCCGGCTTCCGGCTGGAGGCCAACGCCGAGCGCCACATCAAGGCCCCGGCCGAGATGGCGCGCCTGTTCGAGCGCTGGCCCAGGGCCATCGCCCGCACCGTCGAGATCGTCGCGCGCATCGGCTTCGACCTCGGCGACCTGCACGAGGACTATCCCGACGAGCCGGTGCCGCCCGGCAAGACCTCGATGGAGCACCTGACCGACCTGACCTGGCAGGGCGCGGCCTGGCGCTATCCCGACGGCGTGCCCGACAAGGTGGCGGCGCAGCTGAAGGAAGAGCTGCGGCTGATCGCCAAGATGGACTACCCCAACTACTTCATCACCGTGCACGACATCGTCGGCTGGGCGCGGGGACAGGGCATCCTGTGCCAGGGGCGCGGCTCGGCGGCCAATTCCTCGGTCTGCTACTGCCTGGGCGTCACCGCCATCGATCCCACCAGGCACCGGCTGCTGTTCACCCGCTTCATTTCCGAGAACCGCGGCGAGCCGCCCGACATCGACGTCGATTTCGAGCATGAGCACCGCGAGGAGGTGATGCAGTACGTCTACGAGCGCTACGGCCGGGAATACGCGGCGATCTGCGGCACCGTGATCCACTATCGCCCGCGCAGCGCCATCCGCGACGTCGGCAAGGCCCTGGGGCTGACCGAGGACGTCACCAGCCTGCTGGCCGGCACGGTCTGGGGCAGCTGGGGCGACGGCCTGCCCGAGGAGCACCTGAAGAACGCGGGCCTCGACCCCAAGGCGCCCGAGATCGCCCGCGCCGTGGCCCTGGCCACCGAACTGATGGGCTTTCCCCGCCACCTGTCGCAGCACGTGGGCGGCTTCGTGCTGACCAAGCGCCGCCTGGACGAGACCGTGCCGATCGGCAACGCGGCGATGAAGGACCGCACCTTCATCGAATGGGACAAGGACGACATCGACAGCCTGGGCCTGATGAAGGTCGACGTGCTGGCCCTGGGCATGCTGACGGCGATCCAGCGGGCCTTCGGCATGCTGCGCGCCGATCACGGCGAGACCATCGTCGACCTGGCCGACGTGCCGGCCGAGGTGGCGGGCGTCTACGACATGCTGTGCGTGGCCGACAGCATCGGGGTCTTCCAGGTGGAGAGCCGGGCGCAGATGTCGATGCTGCCGCGCCTGCGGCCGCGCCGGTTCTACGACCTGGTCATCGAGGTGGCGATCGTGCGGCCGGGGCCGATCCAGGGCGACATGGTGCATCCCTACCTGAAACGCCGGAACGGGATCGAGCCGGTCGACTGGCCGCATCCGTCGCCCGAGCACGGGCCCAAGGACGAGCTGAAGGAGATCCTCGGCAACACCTACGGCGTGCCGCTGTTCCAGGAGCAGGCCATGAGCCTGGCCATCGAGGCGGCCAAGTTCACGCCCGACGAGGCCGACGGCCTGCGCAAGGCCATGGCCACCTTCCGCAACCTGGGCACGCCGGCCGAGTACCGGGTGAAGTTCGTCGAGGGCATGGTGGCGCGCGGCTATCAGCGCGACTTCGCCGAGCGCTGCTTCAAGCAGATCGAGGGCTTTGGCCACTATGGCTTTCCGGAAAGCCACGCGGCCAGCTTCGCCAAGCTCGTCTACGTCTCGGCCTGGATCAAATGGGCCTGGCCGGACGTGTTCTGCGCGGCCCTGATCAATTCCCAGCCGATGGGCTTCTACCAGCCGTCGCAGCTGGTCCGCGACGCCCGCGAGCACGGGGTCGAGGTGCGGCCGCCCGACGTGATGGCCAGCGATTGGGACTGTACTTTGGAGAGCCGCTCCTCTCCCGCGCCAGCGGGTGCGGAGCGACGAGATCCCCGCAAGGTCTCCTGCGAGAAGACCCGTCCCCGCTGGCATGCGGTCCGCCTGGGGCTGCGCCAGATCAAGGGGCTGAAGGAAGCCGACGTCAAAGCCCTGATGAAGGCCCGCGACGAGGGCGCCCGCACGCCGGCCGAGTTCGCCCAGGGCGGCGTGCCGCAGCGGGCGCTGGAACTGCTAGCCGAGGCCGACGCCTTCGCCTCGACGGGCCTGTCGCGCCGCGACGCGCTGTGGGCGGTCAAGGGCCTGAAGGGCGAGCACAAGGCGCCGGCCCAGGCCCCGCTGCTGGCCGGCCTGCCGCTGTTCGAAGACAAGGTGGCCCTGCCGGCCATGGCCGCGCCGCAGGAGGTGGCCGAGGACTATCGCACCACCAGCCTGTCCCTGAAGGCCCACCCGTGCGGCTTCTACCGGCCGATGCTGGCGGAGATGGGCGCGGTCGCCGCCGACCAGCTGCCGAAATTCCGCAACGGCCAGAAGGTGTCGGTCGGCGGGCTGGTGCTGATCCGCCAGCGGCCGGGCACGGCCAAGGGCGTGGTGTTCGTCACCCTCGAGGACGAGACAGGCGTGGCCAACGCCGTGGTCTGGAAGGACCGTTTCGAGGCTGATCGCAACGTGGTGATGACCGCCTCGTTCCTGGTGGTGCACGGCCGGGTGCAGGCCGCCGAGGGCGTGATCCACATCGTCGCCGAGGGCTTCACCGACCTGTCGGCGCAGCTGTCGACCCTGCGCGACGAGCCGGGCGCGCCGGCCCCAAGGGTGCGCCAGAAGGTGTCCGGCCGCCTGCTGCGCAGCCGGGACTTTCATTGAGGGCAATAGGAACCTCCCCCTGTGGGGGAGGCGATCGCGTAGCGATCGGAGGGAGGAGCGGTTCGGGAAACGGCCGAGCCCTCGGAAGCGGAAAACGGCCCCCCACCGGCCTTCGGCCGCCTCCCCCAGAGGGGGGAGGTTCTTACGCC